>JAGLYK010000009.1 GCA_023132255.1 Candidatus Pacearchaeota archaeon | reverse complement strand
GATAGTCCGAATTGACGGGGAGGTTTGGTACACCGCTGTCGGCTCTCCCTATCCTGCGCGTGCAGAAGCGTGCAAGGGTGCCGTAGTTCACGTATTAAAAGGGACCGTTAGCTGGGTTAAGAACGTCGCGAGACAGTTTGTATGATATCTACTAGGTGTGTTATTGTCTGAGTGGAACGAGTTTTCAGTACGAGAGGAACGAAACTTGGATGCCTCTGGTGAGCAGTTGTTATTAGCAGGCTGCATAGCTACGCATTGTGTGGATAAGAGCTGAATGCATCTAAGCTCGAAGCCATCCGCAAAACGAGACAATTAAGGCCGTCAAAGAAGATGACGTTGATAGAGTTCTTGTGTAAGATTGAAGGTTCGCCGACAATTTCAGCATAGAACTACTAATAGCCTCTTTGTATTATTCTAAGAATTAAAAACAAATCTATCTTTTAGATAGATGACTTCTACTGCTTATTTTGTTTGATATAAATTTAGAAAAAGAGTTCTGGTAAAAATAAAATGGAAAGAAAAAAATCACTAAAAGAATATTTGAATGAATTAGAAAAATGTAATGATATTGAGAGGTTGTTATCTGATGAATTTAAAATTTATGATAATTGGCCAGTTTTATTATATGGAAATCAGGATGAATTGTTTAGAAAGGCAAGGGAAGCATTTACCGAAGAAGATTATCCAGATAAATCTTGGCATCTGAAAGGGACTTTTAATAATGGAACATGTTATTTGTTTGAGAATGATTCTAAAACTGGAAGAGTTCAAATTAATAAGGGTATGTACTGGGAGCATGAAAGAGATAAAATAAAAGGATTAGAACATTCTGTATGGGTCATGTTTCATCCAGGTCTAGGTAAAGGAGAAGGAATCCCAATTTATGGTTGGGAAAAATCCATGGCTTTATCTATCGTAGATTTTGGAAAGTATATAATTAAAAACAATTTAACTGCAAGATTTCCAAAAAATGGATTAAACATAAATTATATTCCTGATTGATAACAATACTATCTAATCTCGCAACAGCATCGGGCAAATTCCCCTTTCCAAAATATTTAAAACCCTTTCCTATCTTCCAATCTTCTCCTCAATAATCTGTGAAATTGGCTTCCAAAAACTATAAATACTCTTTATTGTTAGTAAATGTAATTAAGTCCATGGGATCTTCACGGACCCCATGCTTTCTTTTTATAATGAAAAAAATTGTGATTTATATTGACGGAAGTAATTTTTATTTTTCTGTGAAAAATAAGTTTAAATGTAAAATTGATATTGAAAAGTTTTGTAAAAAATTAGCAGAGGAAAATAATTTAATTGCAATAAAATATTATATTTCTCCTGTTCAGCAATTAAGTAATCTAAAAATGTATGCCGAACAACAAAGTTTTTTTGACAAACTCAGAGAAATTAAAAACCTAAAAATTATTTTCGGGAGACTTGAAAAAAGAAAACGTGATGGAAAAGTTTATTTTGTTGAAAAAGCAACAGATGTTAATTTAGCACTTGATTTGGTTTTAGATGCACAAGCAGATATTTATGATGAGGCATTTCTTATTTCAAACGACGGCGATTTTTCAGGGGCAGTGAAAGCCACAATCAAAAGATTTGCAAAAAAAATAATTTATGTTGCAATTGGAAATAATAAAATGATTTCTTATCATTTGAAAAATGTGGCTTCTGAAACAAAAACAATAAATGAAAAATTTATTGAAGAAATTAAAATATAAATTTACCCAATCTTCTCCTCAATAATCTGTGAAATTGGTTTTCCTGTTTTTTCTTTTAATTTTTTTAATTTATTTATAGTTGCCACTGACAAAGTTATGTCAATTCTTTTTCTTTGGAACGGAAGCTCGTGAGTCTTGTCGTAGTTTTCAAGAATTTCAAAAGCTTCTTTGTTCTCTTTCAATATCTTTTTTATTTCATTTGATTGCATTTTTTAATCTCCATTCAATATTTCTAATTTCCTGAATATTTCTCTTTGCTATTGAAGTTATATGATGGATAAGTAAATCTCTTTCTACTTCCTTTTTGTTTTCTTTTGCAAAAGCAAAAGTCAAGAACATTGCAGTTCTCTTGTTTCCATCTGAAAAAGGATGGTCAACTAAAATTGCTCTCAGCAAATAAGCTAATTTTTTGTAATCTCCGAGTTTCTTATCTTCCACTCTTTCAAATGCAAAGTCAAGACTAGAGTCACTTCTTAGATTTCCTCCAAATCCGTGATTGATTCTTAACAAGTCTTTCTTACTAATATTCATACACATAGATAATTGTCATATGTATTTAAATGTTTTGGTTGATTTTTTGCCTAAAATTCCCCTCCCGAAACATTTAAAAGCCCCACTTATTCTTTATTTTAGACTGTTAGGTTAGATAAGATTTGTTCGGACTAATTCTGAGAGTTAAGATATAAGTGCAAGGAGGAAAAGAATATGAAAGTTTATGTAGGGAATTTGCCTTGGAGTGTTGACCATGCGAAATTAACTGAGCTTTTCTCATCTTATGGTGAGATTGAAGAAGCAACTGTTATTTCGGACAAACATTCAGGCAGGTCAAAAGGATTTGGATTTGTGACTTTTAAGGACGATGAAAGTGCGAAGAAAGCAATTTCTGAAATGAATGACAAAGAAATTGAAGGAAGAAATCTGAAAGTTAATGAAGCACAGCCATTTGACCCAGACAAGAAGCCACAAAGACCAAGAAGTAATTTTAATCGTGAAAGAAGATTTTAGGTTAAGATAGATGGTTTATTTTTTTTAATTTTTTGTTTTATTTTTTTTTTGAAAGATTTATATAATCTTTTTTCTTGTTTTCTGAAGGAGGTGGAAAATGTTTTTTGATAAGAAAGTTAAGAAAATGGATGGAGGGGATATTGCGTTGACCAAGTGGTCTGTAGTAGCTTTTGTTTTGTTTGTTATAACAATCTGGCCAGCAGCAATGAACTGGGTGCACTCTGTGAATCCGTGGTATTTTTTTGCGGCTTTTGTGATATTTGCTGCAAGACCTATCTACAGAGTTTATTTGAAATAATTATTTTTTCATCAACTCTCTCTGATTTAGATAAAGCAGAATTACTGCTGGAATAATAAAGAGCCAGTCAACTAAAAAAGTTAGAGCGAGAAATCCTAAGGCAATTAAAGAAAAAATTACAACTTTTGGGTTTTTCATTTTTTAATTTAATTAATTTATAAAATACTTGCTTTGATTATTTTAACTTCCTGCAAAGGGCAGTCATTTGCGTCTGTCTGAACTTTTGCAATTTTATCAACGACATCCATGCCTTCAATAACTTTTCCAAAAGAAGGGTGTTTTGTATCAAGAAAATTATTATTGTTTAAGTTTATGAAAAACTGGCTTGAGCCTGTGTTTGGTCCTGAATTTGCCATTGAGATTGTGTATTGATTATTTTTGTTTCCGCCAGCATGGGTAAATTCATCCTGAATGTTTTCTGAGCTTCCTGTTCCCCAAAGTGCTTTTTTAGTTGGGTCTTTTGTTAAAGGGTCTCCGCCTTGAATCATAAAACTATCTATTACTCTGTGAAATAAAATTCCGTTGTAAAAACCTTCTTCAACTAATTTTTTGAAATTGCCTGTTGTTAGAGGCATATCGCTGTAAAGATTAATTACGATATCTCCATAATTTGTTTCAAGTTTTATTTTTGTTGAATTATCCATTTTAAATATCATCCAAGATGCAATTATTAAAATTGCGATAGTTATAAAGATTACTAATTTTTTGTTCATGAAAACAAAAAGAAAAATTGGTTTTTAAATTTTTCAGAAACATTTAAAAAAACTTTAACACTATTATTTTTAATTAAAATGGTGACAAACATGGCAAAAAAAGAAGTGCGCTGTAATTGGAGCGAAGGATTTCCAACTTTTTGGTGGGTTGTCTTGGTTCTTGCTGGTGTGTGGTTTATGAATGATATGGGTTGGTTAGGAACAAGTTTTAGTTTCCCTTGGTTCCCTGCAATTTTGGTTATTGTAGCAATTGGTGCGATAATTAATCATAGAAAGAAATAGGATTTAAATTTTTTAATTTATTTTTCAGCAAAAGTTTTTGCAAAAGCAAAAACTTTTAAACCCTTTCTTCTAAATATTTTTGTAAGTTAGGTAGTTAACTTCGGGACTTTGATATTAGATTATCAAGAAGTCAGGATATGATTTCTAAGTTCTGAGGAAGGTCCGGACACTATAAAGACTGTCAGGGAAATCCTGGTTGCTGTGAGGCAAAGCTCTGTTACAGAAACGCCACAGCTCTCGTTGAGTTATGAAACTTGTGTGGAACTGCGAAGCGAGAGATTTGATGAAACGAGCATCTCGGTCAGTGCAAGTCTTAAAGACGCATAGTTGAATGTTAACAAGTTCGGTCTGGCCCCTTTTATAGGGGCATGACCTCCGAAGAAGGAGGCCTCAGCGAACTACAGAATCTGGCCTATTCCCAACTTTGAAGGAAACCTAAGCGGTTTCCTCTCACACTCCTTCCCTTCTTTTGCGATGAAGCGATTTCTTTTCACCACTCAACGAAAATCGCGTGCAGACAATTATTCAATTAGTATTTTGTGGGGGGGATTTAAAAAATTAAAGTATATATTCAAATAGTAAAATAATTAAATAACCACGAGTAATAAAGAATTATGGAAAAATATACTCCTAAACAAATTGAAGAAATTGCGGGAATGATTTTAATGTTTGGAAACTATGTTGCTCATCAATACACCTCTAATGGACTTCCAGGACTTGTAAAAGAGCAGTATAATATAATGGCTCCATTAAAGAGATTAGAAATAGAGTGTCAGAATTGAAACAAGATCCTAGCAGGATTGAAAAATTACTTGGTGATGAAGAGAGAATTGATCGGAGAGTATCTGAAGCAATTAATTTTCTAAATAAAAAATAACTTTGATGTTCTGGTAAGCAAAAAATTATTAATAATTAATTCTAAACATTTAAAAAACTATAACTATATTCTTTCTTAAGGGACGGTAGCTCAGTGGGAGAGCACATGACTGAAGATCATGGTGTCGTGGGTCCGATTCCCACCCGTCCCATTTCAAAAACATTTATAAAATCAAAATTATTAGTTTAATTATGAAAAAGAAGGTGAGTAAAAAATTTAATAATGAATCTTTTGGGATTATAGGTCTTACACTAGGTATATTAAGTATTATTTTTATGGGGAACAATGGGATTCTTCTTGGGATTGTCGGGCTTGTGTTTTCAAGGATGCAGCAAAAAAATAATCCAACTAAAATTGGAAAAGCAGGAATTATTGTGAATATCGTCGGAATAATCTTGGGAATTGTGTTTATGGTAATATTTATTAAATATCTTGTTCCAATAATACAAGAACAAATTCAAAATTTCCCCGCCATATAAAATGATTAACAAAAAAACAGGTGCAATGGAGATGAGCATTGGAACTATTGTAACTATAGCTCTCCTTATGGTTGTGTTGGTTATGGGGATGTATCTTATCAGAACTATTATGTGTTCCGGGATAACTCTCACTGAAGAAATAAGTGAAAGCGTTAAAAATGAAGTCAAGGGTTTGTTTGGGGTTGATAATTATGGGGTAAGATGCATGGGAGAATCAGGTCATGAAATAACATTAGGCGACGGAGGAAGAAGGCAAATTGTGTGCATAATAAATACTGATACTCAAACAGATTATAAATTAAGAATAAAAAATATAGAAAGCTTGAGAGGAGTTCCGACAAATACTGTTAGAAATTGGATTTTAGATGAGGGTTGGAACGGGGCTGTTTCCCCGGGACAAACAACAGTAACTGTTTTGCTTTTAGATATTCCAAAAGAAGTTTCTGACACAAATTTAAAGATAGAAATAGAGGAAGACAATGGTTTGAATAAGAAAACGCATATTTCTTATATTGACATCAAACATGTGGGGACATTGAATTCTGCAATTTGTTGATTAGATTTTTAAATTAGGTTTTCTTATATTTACTATGTTAAAATTATATAATACATTAACGAGGAAAAAAGAGTTGTTTAAACCGATTAGGAAAAACTTTGTTGGAATGTATGGCTGCGGTCCCACAGTTTATTGGTATCAGCATATTGGAAATATAAGAAGATATGTTTTTGAAGATATTCTTAAGAGAATTCTTTTATTTAATAATTATAATGTGAAGCATATTATTAATGTTACTGATGTCGGGCATTTGACTTCTGACGCTGATGAGGGAGAGGACAAAATTGAGAAGGCTGCAAAGAAAGAAAGAAAAACTGCAAAAGAAATTTCGCGGCATTATTTTGATGCTTTTAAAAATGATTTAACAAAACTAAATTTTACTATGCCTGACAAATGGACATGGGCAACAGAATATATTGGGGAACAAATTGAATTAGTAAAAAAACTTGAAGAAAAAGGTTATACTTACAAAACTTCTGACGGGATTTATTTTGATACTTCTAAATTAAAAGATTACGGAAAACTTGCTCGTTTGAATATTAAAGGATTGAAAAAAGCCAAAAGAATTAAATTTGGGGGGAAGAAAAATAAAACAGATTTTGCTCTTTGGAAGTTTTCTGAGAAGCCAGGAGTGAGACAGCAGGAATGGAATTCTCCCTGGGGAGTTGGGTTTCCTGGCTGGCATATAGAATGTTCTGCCATGTCTATAAAAGAATTAGGAGAACAATTTGATATTCACACAGGAGGAATAGATCATATTCCTGTTCATCATACAAATGAAATTGCACAATCAGAATCTGCAACTGGGAAAAAACCCTGGGTAAATTACTGGCTGCATTCAAACCATCTTATTCTTGAAAAAGGCAAAATGTCAAAAAGTTCAGGAGATATTTTAACACTTTCTGAATTAGAAAGAAAAAGATTTAAGCCTCTTGAATTTAAATATTTGTGTTTGCTGACACATTACAAGAAAAAATTAATTTTTAGTGAGAAGAAGTTAAGCTCTGCAAAAAATGCTTATCAAAGATTGAAAAACATAATCTTAGAATTAAAAGAAGATAAAAAACACCACAGGCGTACCCCGAAAAATTTTAGAAAAAAATTTTTACAAGGGGCAAATAAAGAATATTTGAAAGAATTTGAAACTGCGATTAATGATGATTTGAATACCCCCCGGGCTTTACAGGTCTTGTGGAAATTGGTTCGTGATGAAAAGGCAGTTGGAAAAATTCAGACAATAAAAAAGATGGATGAAGTTTTTGGATTGGATTTGTTGAAAAAGGAAAAAATTAAGATCCCAGATGATGTTAAAAAATTAGTCAAAGAAAGAGAAGATGCCCGGAAGAAAAGAGATTTTAAAAAAGCAGATGAATTAAGAAATAAAATTAAGAAATTAGGTTTTAGTGTTGAAGATGTTGGTGGAGGAAGTAAAATAAAAAAATTGTAAAATGTTTGAACTTAAATTCACAATAAATGAAATAGAACAATTAATTAAACAGGGTGATGCAGAATTTATGGATAGTAATAAAGAACTTGTAAGCATATATCAAAATCTTTATAGAAAAGATGGAGAGCTTTATTATAATGTTGAACAAAGATTGAAAATTCAAGATAAAGAAAAAAACTTGAATAAAAAATGGTGAAAAAATGAATTTAAAAATTAATAAAATTGTCAAATACTTAATCTTAAGTGACTTAGTATTTTTTTCTGGATGGGGTTTAATCACGCCAATTTTTGCGATTTTTATTATGGATAATATTCAGGGCGGAACTATTATTGTCGCAGGTATAGCGTCGTCTATTTATTGGATATTAAAATCTGTTTTAAGAGTTCCAATTGGGATGTTCCTTGATAATCATAAGGGCGACAAAGATGATTATTTTTTCCTTGTAATTGGACTTTTGATTGCAGCGTTGGTGCCTTTTGGTTATATTTTCTCTAAACTTCCATGGCACATTTATGTTTTACAAACAATTTATGCAATAGGAATGGGCATGAGTTTATCTGGCTGGGCTGCGATTTTTACAAGACATATTGACAAAGGAAAAGAAGCAACTGAATGGGGTTTAGATGCTACTGCGTATGGCATAGGAATGGGAATTACAGCTGCAATTGGGGGATTGGCAGTTACTCAATTTGGTTTTAATTCAGTTTTTGTTGCAGTTGGGGTGATGGGACTTATTGGTGTTGCTCTTCTTTTATGCATCAGAAATAAAATAAAAGGGGTTTTTGATTATAATCACTTTAATTTAAAAGAAATTTTTAAGGAAAAATGAAAAAATTTGAATTTATAAATTTGAAATATAAGCCGAAGAATGATTTGATTTGTTTGTTTAAAATTATGCCAAATAAAATTTCTTTGGAAAAAGCAGCGAATACTGTTGCGTTGGAGAGCAGTGTTGGAACATGGACAAAAGTTGCGAGAGGTAAAGTAGATTATGTTGAAAAATTAAAGGCAAAGGTTTTTTCCATTCGTGGTAATTGGGTGAAGATTGCTTATCCTCAGGACTTGTTTGAGAAAGATAATGTTCCGAATATTTTGTCGTCGATAGCAGGAAATATAATGGGCATGAAAGCAGTCAGGTCAATTCGGCTGGAAGATGTGAGTTTTCCCAAGTCAATTTTGAAAAGTTTTTCTGGACCAAAATACGGCATAGAGAGTATTAGAAAAATGATGAAAATTAAAACAAGGCCGTTGGTTGGTACAATTATAAAACCGAAGTTGGGGTTGAATGAGGAGGAGCATGCGCAGAGTGCTTATGAGTCCTGGAAAGGAGGTTGTGATATTGTGAAGGACGACGAGAATTTGGCGTCGCAGAAATTTAATAGTTTTGAAAAAAGATTGAGCAAGACTTTGGAGATGGCTGACAAAGCTGAAAAAGAAACAGGTGAAAAAAAAGCTTATTTAGTGAATGTAACTGCAGAAACAAAAGAGATGATTAAACGTGCGCAGTTGGTTGAAAAGCAGGGGGGCAAGTATGTGATGATTGATATTTTGACTTCTGGTTGGGCAGCTTTGCAGACTTTGCGGGAGGCGAATTTCAAGATGGCGATTCATGCGCATCGGGCAATGCATGCTGCTTTTACTAGGAATCCTGAGCACGGAATTTCAATGATGGTTATTGCAGATTTTGCGAGGCTGATTGGGGTTGACCAGATTCATATTGGAACAGGAATTGGGAAGTTAGAAGGGAAGATTAAAGAAATTAAAGAAATTAAAGAAGATATTGAAATGAAAAAAGTTAAAGCAACTAAAAAAAGATTAGAACAGAAATGGGAAAACATTAAACCTGTTTTAGGTGTTTCGTCCGGAGGGTTGCATCCGGGGCATATTCCATTTTTGATTAAGAATCTTGGGAAGGATTTAGTGATTCAGGCAGGTGGAGGAATTCACGGGCATAAATTCGGAACAGAAGCAGGAGCTATTGCAATGCGTCAGGCAGTTGATGCTGTTTTAAAGAAAAAATCTTTGAAAGAATATGCAAAGACACATGTTGAACTTGAAGAGGCTTTAAAACAATGGGGGAGTGTGAAGTGATTTCTAAAATTGAAAACTGGAAAAAAGATGAGAAAGCGGTTTTTAAAGGATGGAATTTTTCTTACCTCAAAGGAAGAATGATTGAACAAACACCTCCTTGGGACTATATAAAAATAGCTAAAAAACTTATGAAAAAATCAAAATCTGTTTTAGACATGGAAACCGGGGGTGGAGAAATCTTTTCCTCTCTTAAACCTTTTCCAAAAAAAGCTGTAGCATATGAAGGATATAAACCCAACATACTTATTGCAAGAAGAAAACTTAATCCTTTAGGTGTAAAAGTCGTGGAATGTAGAGGCTCCAAACTTCCTTTCAAAAATGAAGAATTTGATCTTGTGTTAAATAGGCATGGTGCTATGAATGCAAAAGAATTATATAGAATTTTAAAAAATGGAGGAGTATTCTTTACACAACAAGTTACTGGGGCGGAAGATTCGCAAGATCTTGTTAAAGAATTCAAAGCAAAAAGGAAATTTAGTGATATAACATTAAGGAAGTATAGTAAACAACTTTCAAAAGAAGGTTTTAAAATTATTAAAAGTAAAAAATGGGCAGGGAAGAGGATTTTCAAAGATGTTGGTGCAATAGTATATTATCTAAAAGCTATTCCTTGGATAGTAAATGGATTTAGTGTTAAAACACATATTAAATATCTAAAGAAATTACAAGTTAAATTAGAAAAAAAAGGTAAATTAAAATTTGAAACAGGTAGGTTTATGATATTGGCTAAAAAATGAAAAAATATCGCAAATCAGTTTTTATAATAACTTACACAAAAGTTAAAGGAAAAATTTATTATCTTCTCTTAAAAAGAAAACTTCACTGGAAAGGCTGGGAATTTCCAAAGGGAGGTAGGAAATTTTTTGAGAGTAAAAAGCAAACTGTAAAAAGAGAGATAAAAGAAGAGACTGGTTTAGTCCCGATTAAAATAAAGAAAATTAAGATTTCTGGGAAATTTAAATATAACAAAAAATTCCCAGACAGAAAAGGATTTATTGGACAAACCTATTCCTTATACGCTGTTGAGGTAAAGAAAAAGAAAATAATATTAGATAAATTAGAACATTCTGATTACAAATGGCTTGATCTTGAAAAAGCAATAAAAAAACTTCATTGGCCAAATCAGAGGAAGTGTTTGAAGATTGTTGATGAGAGGTTGAAACATATAAAAACCTAATTTGCTTTTTTTATTTATGAAAATTTGGAAGGCAATTCCTAAACTACCTTTAACTGCATTATTATTTTATATAACTGCTTTTATTTTGTGGAATTTAAATATAATTCCTCCGCCAACTGAAATTGTATTTTTCTTAGAAAAGTTATATAATAATTATGGGTTTATTGGACTTTTTATTGCAACATTTGCAGAAAGCATTGTGTATTTAGGACTTTATGTCCCTGGTTCATTTATAGTTGCCCTCGCTGTTTTTTTATCAGATGGCAGTTTTATTTCTCTTTTAACAATAAGTATAATTGTTGCATTTACATTAACATTAACAGCGATAATAAATTATTGGCTGGGCAGACATATTGTGTTTAAAAAAGAAAAGAAATTAATTATGCAAAAGAAAGTTAGCAGAGGCTTGGCTATTTCTATGCTGCATCCTAATTTATTGGCATTTTATTTTTTTAATGAAGGATTAGAAAAGAAAAATCCTTGGAGATTTATTTATGTGCCTTTTTTTATGATTCCTTATGGATTATTTTTGGCTTATATGCTTTCTATATTCTCCACATTTGCAAAACAAAAATTAGAAAGTCCTTTATTCTTATTCAGTTTAATTATGATATGGCTCATTGTTGCATTTATTTTTGGGCATAAGAGAAAAATTAAAAAGGGTGTGAGGGATTTAGTTTAAAATGAAATTCAGAGAAATAATCACAGACAGAGGTACAATGATTTTTGGCGGCAGAAATGCTGTGAACAACGAGGAGCTTGTGAAGCAGGTTCAGGACAATGAAGAAGTTTTTCACACTGACTCTGTTGGAAGCGGGTTTGTAAATATTAAAGGCAGAGCAAGAAAAGGGGATATAAAAGATGCTGCGATATTTTGTGCTGCATATAGCAAGGATTGGAAGAAAAATAAGTCAGATGTAATTGTGCATAGGTTCAAGGGAAAAAATATTTACAAAAATTTTGGAATGAAAACAGGAACTTTTGGGGTGAAGAAAATTAAAAAGATAAAAATAAAAAAAGAAGAAATTCAGGAGTTTTTGAAAAAATGGGGAAAGTGAAATTAACTATTTTAGGTTCTGGAACTTTTGTGCCAGAATTAAAAAGAACTTGTTCTAGTTATTTAATAGAAAATGATAATGAAAAGATTGTCTTTGATTTTGGGAGAGGGGCAATAAGAAATTTATTAAAATTAAAAATAAACCTTTACGAAATTAATCAGATATTTATTTCCCACATGCATACAGACCATTCTACTGAACTGGCTTCTTTTATTCAGTTTATCCTCGATGCACCAGAAAAGAAAAACCTGAAAAAGGAATATTTTATTTATGGTCCAATAGGAATTAAAAGAGACATGCAAAATATGTTAAAAACATTTCATATAGAGAAGCATAAAAATCTTCATAGAATTAAAGTGAATGAAATTAAAGATAATCTGAAGATTGGATGTTTTAAAATAAAAGCGTTTAAAGTTAAACATGGAAAAATAAATTCTCTTTCTTATAGGATTGAAATAAAAAACAAATCACTTTGTTATTCTGGAGATAGTTCTTATTGTGAAGGTTTAAAACATGCTTGTAAGAATGTGGATTTGGCGATTATAGAATCAACTGCTCCTAAAACATGGAATTTAAAAAATCACCTGACTGGAAAAGAAGCTGGAAAAATTGCCTTAGAATCAAATGTAAAAAATCTCATAATTACGCATGTTGCGAATGCATATTTATCAAAAGTTAAAAAAGATGTTAAAAAAAATTATAAAGGAAAAGTAATAATCGCAAAAGATTTAAGGAGGATTAAAATTTAAAATGAAAAAATGAAACCAAAATATCTCTGGCATGGAAGTCAGATTAAAAAAAATAAATTAATTTCCAAGCAAGCATTTTCATTAAAAAATAAAGAAGAGAGACAAATTGGAATTTATGTAACAAATATCAAAGAGAGGTCTATTGTTATGGCGATTTTACACCAAAAAGGTGTGAGGGGTTCTAGATTAAACTTCCCAAAGGGAAAAGTAATAGGAACCATATTTAATGGTTGGCCTAAACAAAAATACTTTTACCTCTATAAATTATCTTCAAAAACATTTAAACAGATTGATAATTGGCAATGGGTTTCTAAGGAATCAATTAAACCATTAAAAGTTGAAAGATTAAAAACTTCTGATTATATACATATGATTAGAAAAGCTACTCCTCGGGAAAAAAAGATTTGGAAAGAACAATTAAAAAAATTTAGAAAAAAACAAAAATGCCAGTAGCAAACATACAATTAGGAAAACAAGGTCTGACTGAAAATTTTTTGAAAACTTTGCAAGACCATTTTAAAAAATTTGAAAATGTAAAAGTTTCTGTTTTGAAAAGTTGCTGTCGTGATAGAAAAGAGTTGAAAAAGATTTCTGAGGAAATTCTTGAAAAGTTAGGAAAAAATTATACTACACGAAATATTGGGTACACAATTGTTTTGAAGCGGTGGCGAAAAGTGAGGGGATAAGTTTTATAAACCCAAATTCTTCTTTATTTTCAGACTAAATGGTTTTAACCAGTCTAATTCCGAAAGGGATGGTCATAAGATGAGTTCAATATTTGAATTACCTGCACAGGAATATAATTTGAAATTAGCTGAGGCTTTGAAAAAAGTTCCTGAGTTTAAAGAGCCAGAGTGGGCAGGTTTTGTGAAGTCAAGTCCTGCGAAAGAGAGGCCAATTGACGACCGTGATTTTTGGCACAAGAGGGCTGCGAGTATTTTGAAGCAGGTTTATAAAAAAAATATTGTTGGGGTAAATCGGCTGAGGACAAAGTATGGGAGCAAGAAAAACAGAGGGATGCGACCAGAGAAATTTAAAAAAGCAGGAGGGAAAATAATCCGTGTAATTCTTCAGCAGGCAGATTCTGCAGGTTTTACAGAAATTGCAAAAGTTGTGAGAGGTGTTCGAAGTAAAAAACCCGGAAGACAATTAACTCAAAAGGGTAAAGAATTTATGGAGGGAATTGAATGATTAGAGAATATCAACTTAAAGGGAATGAACCAGAATTAAAACAAATTTCATTAAGTTTTTTAAATTTGAGTTCTGGGACATTTGTAAGTGCTTATGCTGGAGGACAAGGAAAATGTTCTATTGATTCACCTTTTTTAGATTCAACTGCAATATATTTTGAGAAGGGTAATAGAATGGTTATTAATGGAAGTGAAACAGATTTAATGAAGAAACTAATTCAAGAAGAATTAAAGGGAAGAGGTTTGAATATAAAATGGGAATAAAAAATCAAGCTAAAAAAACAAAACTTGCGAAAGAAGCGCGAAAGACAAAGTGGGCGCCTGTCTGGGCTGTGCTTAGAAAGTATGGCATGGGCAAAAGGGTTCATCCGTCTGCTATGACAAAACACAGGCGTTCGTGGAGAAGAACTAAATTACATATTAAACCCAGGCGGCAGAGAAAGTCGCATTTTGGATAAAATGGCAACAAAAAAATACTCGCTAGAAAATAAAACAAGTGAAGTAAAATTAGTAGTAGAATTATGTAAACTTGGAGCAGAAATGGATTACCTTGCTAGAACTCCTCCAATAAATAAGTCATCTTTAGCAATTTATAATCTTGAAGATGGTGCAGCTTTAATGTTTGAAAATAAAATTAAAGAAAATGGAGATTTAATCGTTGATAATTTATTTATTTCTGGGAGTGAAAGTGAAATAGAAAAAATAGTAAACAATTTAAATCCAAAGTATAAATTAATTGAAATTTAAAATGGCAAAAAAAACAGAAACTAAAACAGAGAAATTAGAAAGAGAATATATTATTCCACTTAGAAAAAAGGGCAGAGCTGTTCCTTGTTACAAAAAAACTCCGAAGGCAATTAAGACAATTAAGGAGTTTTTAATGAAACACATGAAAATTAGAGACAGAGACTTGAGCAAGATTAAAATTGACAAATATTTAAATGAACAGATGTGGTTTAGGGGAATTAAAAAGCCACCTGTGAAAATTAAAGTTAAGGCTGTGAAGCAGGGAGATGTTGTGAGAGTTGAACTTGTAGATTATCCTGATAAATTAAAGTTTAAGAAGTTGAGGGAAGAAAAGTTAAGCAAAGCTGCTGAAGAAGTTGGGAAAAAGAAAAAGCAAGAGAAGGCAGAGAAAGTTAGTGAAGCTAAAGTTGAAAAACCAGATGAAGAGAAGAAGAAAGAAGAAAAAGAAAAAACATCAGCAGTTGCCGAGGCTGGAAAGCAAAGAGGAAAAGCTGCAGCGAAACAAATAAAACACGAGGTTGGCGGGATGAAAAAGCAGAAAACTCAGCCAGTTAGGAAGGCGCTGGAGAAATGAAAGAAACCTAATAACTTTTTATATTGAACAATTCTAGTAAAATTATGTTAAGCAATTTAATTAAAGAACTCCAAAATGCATCAAATCCTGAACAAGCAGAAATTCTCCAAAAGTTTTTTAAAACAGGTGAGGGGGATGTTTTTCTTGGGATAAAAATTCCTGTGCAAAGAAAGATTGCAAAAAAATATTCTGGGTTAAATTTATACAAACTTCAGGAATTATTAAATAGTAAAATACATGATTATAGGTCAGTTGCTTTATTTATCTTGGCTGACAAATATAAAAAATCTAATGAAGAAAATAAAGGGAATGTTTTTAATTTTTATTTGAAAAATACTCAGAATATAAATAACTGGGATTTGGTTGATTTGAGTGCTCCAAAAATTGTGGGGGATTTTTTATTTGAGAAAAGAAAAAATATTTTGTATGAATTAGCTCAATCAGAAAATCTTTGGGAAAAAAGAATTGCAATAATTTCTACTTTTACATTTATTAAAAAAGAAAAGTTTGAGGATGCGCTTGCAATTTCTGAATTATTGCTCAATGACACACATGATTTGATTCATAAAGCTGTTGGATGGATGTTGAGAGAAATTGGAAAACGGGATTTAGAAGTTGAGGAAAATTTTTTGAGACAGCATTATAAAAATATGCCGAGGACAATGTTGCGTTATGCAATTGAGAGGTTTGAGGAAGAGAAACGGAAAAAGTATTTGAGAGGGGAAATTTAATTATTTAACAGTAACTGATTTTGCTAAAGACCTTGGATAATCAACATCATGTCCTCTTAAAATTCCCAGGTAATAAGCCAGAAGTTGAACAGCGACTAAATTAATTATTGATGAGGCTTCCCCGTTTACATCAGGGGTTTTTATCCAATAATCAAAGATTGGGTTGTTTTCAGGGGAGACACCAATAACATAAGCTCCCCGGGATTTTACTTCTATTGCATTGCTTATTATTTCCTGTCTGACGTCGTCGTTTGCCACTAAAACTATAACAGGTGTGGCTTTTTCTATTAAGGCAATTGGCCCGTGTTTTAATTCCCCTCCTGCAAAACCCTGTGCATGAATATAACTCACTTCCATAATCTTAATTGCAGATTCTAAAGCCATTGGATAATTTATACCCCTTCCTATAATAAAAATATTTTCTCTTTGATAAATTATCTCTGCCAGTTTTTTTATGTGCTCCTCATAGCGGGGATTTAGCATATCGTTTACTTTTCCGGCAACATCAATTAAAAATCTCTCTCCTTCTTTTAATTTTCCTGCGCAAGCATAAGCCAGTAAAATTAAAACAACAATCTGAGAAGTTGTTGCTTTTGTTGAGGCAACTGCTTTTTCAGGTCCGGCTTTTATTAAAAAAGTGTAATCAGAAATTTTGTCTATTGAAGAACTCTGGGTGTTAATTATTGAAATAATTTTAGAGCCTCTTTGTTTTGCGATTTCTAAAGCTTCTAATACATCTGCTGTTTCTCCGCTTTGTGAAACTGCAATTACTAAAGTTTCCGGAAGCAAAAAGTGTTTGTAGTTTTCAAACTCTGAAGCAGGAATAAAATTAACATGCTTGTCTGCGATTTTGGAAAAAATATATTCTGCTGTGTGGCAAACCCTCGCAGCTGTTCCACACCCAACAAAAAACACACCTCTTGCATTATTAATTTCTTGAGATACATGCATAAGATCTTTATCATTTTGATTAATCGCCTTTGCCAAAGTTTCTTTTTGCTCCATAATTTCTTTTAACATGTAATGAGAATAATCTCCTTTTTCAGCATCTTTCGTATCTAAAGCAATCTTAATTAATCTCTTTTCTATTTTATCTTTTGTCTTAACATTATAAAACTCCGGATTTTCTTTTATAATTACAATCTGATTATCATCCAAATACATTACCTTTTTTGTTTTATCTAAAAATGCTTGGATATCTGATGCAATAAAAACTTCAGACGTTCCATTTTCTTTTGTTATCCCGACTATAAGAGGTGAACCTTTTCTGAAAGCAATTATTTCTTTAGTCTCAGAGTTTAAAACAACAAAAGAGTTCCTTCCTTTTAACAAAGAACCAATTTCTATAACTGCATCTTTAAGATTCATTCCCTGTTCAAGTTTTTCTTCAATTAAATGAGAAATTACTTCTGTATCTGTTTCACTCAAGAAGTTATGATTTTTGTTCAATAAAGAATTTTTTAATTCCTGAAAATTTTCAATTATTCCATTGTGAACAACTGCTATTTTTCCTGAACAATCTCTGTGGGGATGTGTGTTTTTTTCTGTAACTTTTCCGTGCGTTGCCCATCTCGTATGCCCAATTCCTATTTTTCCTGGTAAGATAGGGCATTTTGCAGAACTTACTTTTCCCACTTGTCTCTCTGTAAGTAACTTATTTTCAAAAGATGTTGCAAAGCCAAAACTATCATAACCTCGATATTCTAATTTTTTTAGAGATTCAAGAAGTATTGGGAATGCTTCTAATTCTTTATTCCAGTAACCAATTATCCCGCACATTATTTGAAAATTCTTTAAAGATTTATAAATATTGTGGAACTAAAATACACAAAATGGACATAGAAAAAATAAAATCAAAAAAAACAATTGGAGAAAATACAAGATTTTCACTGGCAGATTTAAAAAAGAATAAATCAACCAAAGAACTTTTGGAATTTGGAATTATAAATATTGATAAACCAAGTGGTCCAACATCGTTTAATGTTTCTGATTTTGTGAGAAAAAGTTTAGGGTTGAGGAAAACTTCTCATTTTGGAACTCTTGACCCAAAAGTCACAGGGGTCTTACCTGTTGCGTTGAATAGAGCTTGCAAACTTACAGGATATTTTTTAGGAGAAGATAAAGAGTATGTTGGAATAATGAGAATTCATAAAGATGTTTCCTTGGATAAAATTAAGAAAGTAATTAAAGAAAAGTTTACTGGAAAGATTTTGCAAACTCCTCCTGTAAAATCGCGGGTGAAAAGGCAGGAAAGAGAAAGAGAAATTAAGAAGTTTGAATTAATTGAAAAATCTGAAAAAAATATTTTGTTTAGAGCAGAAGTTGAAGGAGGAACTTATATTCGGAAGCTGATTGATGATTTGGGAAAGGAGTTAGGAGTTGGAGCGCATATGTTGGAACTTCGTCGGGTGAGAGCAGGAATTTTTTTAGAAGATAATGCAAAATATCCAAGTGTAAATTTGTATGATTTTGAAAGAGCAGTTGAGGAATACAAAAAAGAAGAGGATAAATTGTTAAGAAAGATTATAATTCCTGGGGAAATTATTTCTGAACTGCACCCTATTGTTGAAATAAAAAAAGACAGACTTCAACAAATTTTTACAGGCAAGCCAATTTATGAAAAAGATTTAGTGAAAAATGTTAAAATTGAGCACCACAGGCGTACCCCGAAAAATCTTCGACGAAGATTTTTACTAGGGGCAAAAGACAAAATTATTATTGTTTTTTGCGAAAATAAATTTGTGGGAATTTACAAAACAATTTTAGGAGAACATATTTTTGCAAAATCTGAGTTTGTGATGCAACCATAAAAATAAAAAAAGAAAAATAAAAAATAAATTTATGGTGCTATTGGCAGTCCAAATCCTGTTGCAGTGTCATCACCTGTTGTATATAAGTCATGGTTCTTTGCTAAATTCTGTAAATAAATTCTTGTTGTATCTGCACTACCTTGCCATAAACTTGCTGCCATTCCTGCTACATGTGGTGTTGCCATTGATGTTCCGCCAATAGTATTATAACAACCATTTTTCCATGTTGATTCTACACTAACTCCTGGCGCTCCAAATTCAACTTCTCTTTCTTCTATAATGTAATCACCATCATTCACTCCTCTTGAACTCCAATAGGGGATTGCTTCATTAATATCAATTGCTCCAACTGCTATAACTTTTATATTTGCTCCTGGATAATCAATGCTGCCATCTGCTGGACCATCATTTCCTGCTGCTGCAATAACTAAAACACCATTCTCAGTTGCATAATCAATTGCATCTTTAATCAGAGAACTTTGTGTATCCCCACCCAAACTCATTGAAATTATATGTGCTCCTTGGTTAGTTACATATATTATTGCTTCTGCAATGTCATCTGTCCAACAACCAGATGGTCCACAAACTTTAACCATCCAAAGATTTGCTTCTGGTGCTACTCCCAATATTCCTAAACTATCACCACCACCATTTGCAGCAATTGTTCCTGCTACATGTGTTCCGTGTCCATTGCCATCACTACAACCATTCTTGATTCCTCTTTTTGTTGTGTCTTTGCATAATTTTACATCCAAATCTAAATGGTCTTTGTAAACTCCAGTATCTAAAACTGCAACATTAATTCCTGCTCCACCAGAACCACCATTTACTTTTTCTATTCCCCAAGGTGTCTGTGTAGAAGGTTCACAAGTTCTTGTTGGTAGTGTTGTTTCTTCAACACATTTACAGTTCTCACACACATACCCTTCTGGACACCCAGGCAATTCTGGTTCACCACATTTCTCTCCTCCTTCAATTATGCCATTGCCACAAACTGGCTTTCCTAAAATTTGATATAACTCAACTTTTTCTACTTCTACGCCAAATCTCTCTAATACTTTTAATTGCCCTGGAGTTAAATCTGTTGTAAATCCTTTATCAAAATTATGTTGAACACCATACATTATCTTAAGCATACCATTATTTGACTTTATCAAATGTCTGTAAGTGTCCCCATTCTCTGTTTTAGTTTGCTTTCCTGCAACCACAAGTCCAACAGAAATCATTAAGGTAAAAATCACGCACAATGCTATTATTGTTTTTTTCATATTTATATAAGAAGAAAAGAGTATAAATAATTTGCGGTGATAAAAAAAGAAAAAGGGAGCAGAATATTCCCATCCCATAATTTAATTAAAAATGCGGAGAACAAACAGTTTTAAAAGATTTGTATTCTTTATTTTAAGATGAAACATTTTATATATTTTTCAAAAGATGCAGTTACCTCTGGAAAAGCACTTAGCCAGAATAGTTTGATGAGGGCTGGAAGAATGGATATTGCGATTCATAGTTTGATTCAGGGTTTGTTTTTGTCGCATGATTTTCGGACAGATGTGAAGTTTCATTTTGTTTTTTATGGAATGCCTGACCCTCCAAAACATATTGAGATTCAGGTGAAAGAAAACACTGTGATTAGAAAAAAAGATGTTGGAACTTTAATCAAAAAGATTTTGTACAAATATAAAGAAGGTGAAAAGCACGAGGTTTTTCCAGGGTGTTTTGTTGAGAAAAAAAGTTTTTTGAAAGTTGTTGAGGAGTTGGCACCCAAGGGTGTACCCTCTGTGAGAGGAAATATAAACACAGAGGGCATCTTTATTCTTGATAAAAAAGGTGAAGATATTCGGAAAGCTGAAATTCCAAAAGATTGTGTTTTTATTTTAGGAGACCAGGAAGGTTTGCCAAAGAAGGAATTGAAAAGACTGAAGAAAATTGCAATTTCTGTTAGTGTTGGTGGAAAAGTTTATTTTGCATCGCAGGTTGTTGTGATTGTTAATAATGAACTTGACTATCGTGGAGTTTAAGTCAAGTTCAAGTCCGCCGAAGCGTCGGCGAACTAATGAGTTGGATAGGAGGGGGATTTGAGAACGCTTTTTTTTTCTAAAAAAGAAGATTTTTCAATCAAATAATTCTTTTGTTTTTCTTACATATTTTAAGAAAGTATTTCTATTTTTATTTCGGAATGGACTATAATTTACATCTAAATTATTAAAACAATCTTCATGGTAATCATTATTAATTACATAATCTGCTTTAGCAATTGAAATCGCCCCTCGTTCAACTAGAATAACCCACGATTCAGGAATTTCTGCGATATCTTCAGGGTCAATTTCTCCATTCCTCCTATATTTAACTTCTATAAAATAAGCAAAATTGGTTTGTTTATCAATAATTAAAAAATCTGGTAGCCCCCTAATAAATTCTCCTGCTTTTCCTTGTAATAACTTTTTTCTATTTGCAAATTCGGGCGTGAGATATTCATAACCAAAAGGAACAACTATAAAACCAAGTTCTTCCATCATCTCTTTAATTAAATTTTCGGCTTTTCTTCCTACATTCATACGGTAAGAATTAAAATTTGTTTTCCAGTTTGGCATTTCTACTTACTTCCATATTTAAAATAATAAACAATTATTAAAGCAATAGAAAAACCTAAAAGATAAGGTAAAAAAGTATAAAGAAAAATTACAAAATCTCCTTCGGAACTACTTAAACTAGTTAATCCAGAAAATAAAAATCCGAAGATAAGCCACCATTTCATCTTTTTGATGAATTTTGGAAAATGTTTTTTTATTGAATCTAATAGTGGGCTATCCATAAAAAATTAAAGAGATGTTTGTTTAAAACATTTTCGGCGAAGCCGACTATCTATTTTCTAAAAAAACTCACTTTCTTTTTTTGGCAGACAATTTTCTGTTTTTATTTTTAATCAGAATTCTAAATCAAACCAACAAAAAACTTAAACATTCAACCCCAAAAGTTCTTCTCTTTGCCGTAAATTAATTATAAAATTTATTTCTTCATAATTCAAGCCAAGTTCGTAGAGTATTTCCTGTCGTGAGTTTCCCGGAAAGTCAATTGCATAGGAATAAGTTATCATCACCAAGTTTATGCCCCCTATAAGGGGGGTGATTATAATCTCCCCTCTTTTTAGGAAACATGAAATTTAATTTTACTTAATAATCTTAAGAAGTTCTCTTATAAATCAATTATGAAACAGAAGCCCAGAACACAAATCCAGAACATAGTTCCACAAAACTTTTAAATAAAAACGCTTCATAAAAATATGAAGATTGTGTTTACACCTGACTGGTTTCTCGGACATGATGTTCTTATTGATGTTTTTAGTTTTGTTATTCTGTTTTTATTTTTCCTTTTTTCAGTTAAAAGTTACAAGCTAAACAAAAATAAAAGATTATTATATTTAGGAATTGGATTTCTTTTGATTGCTCTTGCAGAACTTTCTATAATTCTGACAAAGTTCGCAATATTCTACGACACAACTTTGACAAGCAGTATCGGGGGGCTGATTATAACTTATCAGGTTGTCAGTTCTGTGGATATAATTTATTATCTTAGTTTTTTCTTTGAAAGACTTTTTACATTATCTGGTTTGTATATTATTTACAGGCTTCCATTGAAAAAATTGTCAGGAGATTTTGTTCTTGTTAGTTATTTTATAATAATAGCTTCGGTGATGTGCCATAATTTTTATTACATTTATCACCTGACTGCATTGATATTTTTAGGGTTGATAACCAGAAATTATATTAAAGTCTATAGAAAAAATAAATCCGCGAACACGCAGATATTTATTCTGGCTATGTCTTTATTGGCAATAAGCCAGGTCATGTTTGTTTTGTCAAAAGTGAGTTACTTTTATGTTACAGCCCAGATAATTCAATTGACAAGTTATATAACCCTGTTGATTCTTATAATAAAGATTACAAAAAATGGAAAGAAGAACCAGAATAAACATAATTTATGACATACTCAGAGTTATTCAGGAGCGAGGGGGGGAGATTAAAAAAACACATATTATGTATCGGGCGAATCTTTCTCACAACCAGATGAAGTTGTATCTTGCTGAACTTTACAAGAAAAAATTTATTGAAAATACTGATTCTGACAAGCCGTTGATTAAGATAACTAAAAAAGGCCAAGATTTTTTGAGGCAATATTCACAGGTTAAAGAATTTGAGAAGACATTTGGGTTGTGAAATGCAAAATTGAGTTGAACATTGGGATTATGAGAAGTTTTCAGAAAGAAAATTTGGGAAACTGAAGTGCAATGAGGTTTCCGCATAAGCCACGTTATATTCGTCGAACGTGGTGAGACCAAAAAATTTATATCAAGTAGTCAGCGATAGCGAAGGCATGAGATACTAGATTTTTTGAGTTTGAACGGCGAGACCACGATTTTTTGTTTATTCTTTCTTTTTAGCTTTCGACATAAAAGCTCCTAGGACAATACCAAGCACGACAAAAGCCCAAACAACATTGGTCAAAACAAAAACTAGCATCTCTTTAGCAAATATAAGAACCACGATCACTATTAATAGAAATATTCCTCCTAAAGTTCCTGCAAGTTTTACAAAATCACTTGATTCTTTATGCTCTTTCATTTTGTTACTCCTTATTATACTATTTTTAACCAACATTAATAAATCTTTCTTTTTCTTAAAATTTTTCTCTTATGCACTTGCTTGAATCTGGAACAGACATAAGACACATTCAAAAACTTCTTGGACACAGCAATGTTTCAACAACTCAAATCTACACGCATGTAACAAACTCAGAACTACAAAATATAAAAAGCCCTTTAGATAATTTATAATATGAAAAAATCTGTAAGACTTTATATTGATGGAACTGTGCAGGGTGTTTTTTTTCGGATGTTTGTGAAAGAAAATGCTGAGAGATACAATGTAAAAGGTTTTGTCAGGAATTTGGATAGTGGGAAGATTGAAGTTTTTTTAGAAGGTGATAGTAATGATGTTAACAAAATGATTGACTTGTGTGAAAAAGGGCCGAAGCACGCGCAAATTCGGAATGTTCAAATCAAGCCTGAGAAATTTCAGGATTTTAAAGTTTTCAAGGTTTTGCATATTTGAAATATATTTTAGAGGATAATAATTAATTTAAAGGGGAAGTGCTATAATTTTTTATGGATTTAAAATATTCTTTGATTGGAAGGATAACCCTAGAGCAGGAAGGGAAAATTATGAGAGCAATCTCTCGCTCAAAGAAGTTTGAA
The DNA here is from genome assembly GCA_023132255.1 of Candidatus Pacearchaeota archaeon. GTDB lineage: Archaea > Nanobdellota > Nanobdellia > Pacearchaeales > GW2011-AR1 > JAGLYK01. The sequence continues at coordinate 8,956 of JAGLYK010000009.1, read as the reverse complement.
ATTGCAGACGAGCTTCCTGATGGAAAGTTGAATCATATAGTGAAAAAAGGGACAACAACTCCTGTGGGGTACATTGGAAATGAGACTTTTGAAAGAGTTAACCCAGAAGATGAAAAATTAAAACCTGATCATAATTTTTTAGAAGGAATTTACAAGATAATAACTAATGCAGAAAGGGTTTCTTAAAACCCAAATGATAAATTCAAAAGTGAAAATAAGAATTTAAATTATTCTTTTGGATTCCACTGACATTTTTCATTAACACATTTACATTGCATATCATATTTTTCTGCATTATAGCATTCTCTAAATTCACAAGTTGTAATTATTGGTTCTTCATTTTTAGATTGACAAACCTGCCCAGAACAACCTCCTTTAATGCAATCAAAATCACTGGAACAACTTCCGTAAGTGGATAGGCCGCAAAAATCTTCTGATAGTTCTGTTGGAGGAATTATTTCAGTAAAAAATCTGCCATCTGGTGTTTTACACTGCCGAGGATAAGATTCCAAAATAGGGTAACCTGCATTTGCACAATCATTAAAATTAGTTATTTCTTGTGGCTGTTTATTTAACAATGCCACTAATATAATTAAACTAAGCAACAAAATAACAATGAGTATTTGGTAGAATTTCTTATTTTTCATAATAAATTAAAGATTAAATTTCTTATAAATGTATTGTTAATAAATCCCAACATTTTATAAATTAATCAAGATTTATTCTTATATGATATACACAAATTCTGACGGAGGTGCAAGGGGAAATCCAGGGCCAGGGGCTATTGGAGTGATAGTTCGGAAGGAGGGAAAGATTCTTGTGAAATATAGTTGCATGGTTGGAAGTTATGTGACAAATAATATTGCAGAGTATGAAGGGTTGATTAAGGCGTTGCAGCTTGCTTCAAAGCACACAAAAGAGGTGACTTGTATTTTGGATTCTGAGTTGGTTGTTAAACAATTGCTGGGGAAATATAAAGTTCGAAATCCGCGGTTGATGGAGTTGTTTTTGAAAGTGCAGAAAGAACAGGAGAATTTTAAAGTTGTGAAATACAAGTGCGTGAGCAGGTGGAATAAGTTTCAGCAGATTGCAGACGAGCTTTTGAATGAAGAGTTAGAGAAGAATGGTTTTAAGAAGAAGGTGTTTAGATAATTATATAAATTAAATTCTATTTTATTAATTATGGAAAAATTTTTTTGGGCAGATAAATTAGCAAAAGACATTATTAAGGTAAACAAGGATAAAAAAATATATGTTGTTGCGTCGGGCATAACTCCTTCAGGGCAGATTCATATTGGGAATTTTCGTGAGGTAATCACAACAGACATGGTTGCAAGGGCATTGGAATCAAAAGGAAAAAAAGTTCGGTTTATTTATTCATGGGATGATTTTGACAGGTTTCGAAAAGTGCCTAAAGGAGTTCCTAAAGAATATGAAAAATATATTGGAATGCCCTTAAGTGAAATCCCTTCGCCATCAGGCAAAGGAAGTTATGCAGAGTATCTTGAAAAGGAATTTGAAGATTCGTTGAAAAAAATTGGGATTTCACCTGAATTTATTAGGCAGAGTGTTATGTATAAAAAATGTGCATATGCTAAATTAATTAAAAAAGCAATTGACAGCAGAAAAGATATTATAAAAATACTTAATAAATATCGGAAAGAACCTCTAAATAAAGATTGGTATCCGATTGAAGTTTATTGCGAGAAGTGTAAGAAGGATTCTACGAAAGTTAAATCTGTGGAAAGTTATGAAGTTGAATATGAATGCAAGTGCGGGTTTAAAAATAAATTTGATATTAGAAAAAAAGGAATTGTGAAGGCGCGTTGGAGGGTTGACTGGCCAATGAGGTGGAAATATGAAGAAGTTGATTTTGAACCAGGTGGAATAGACCATAGTGTTGCAGGAAGTTCTTATTTCACAGGAAAAGAAATCGTGAAAAAAGTTTACAATCATGATGCACCGATGTATCAGCTTTATGAATGGATTGGCATAAAAGGGGGCGGGGCATTTAGCAGTTCTGCCGGGAATGTCCTGACATTAAATGATGTTGAAGAAATTTACGAACCAGAAGTTCTAAGATATTTATTTGTCGGAACAAAACCAAAGTCGGCATTTTCAATAAGTTTTGATAACGATGTTATAAAAATATACGAGGATTTTGATGCACTGGAAAGAAAATATTATGATGGTTCTGCCAATCCCCGGGAAAAAAGAATGTATGAAATGTCAAAATTAGATAAATCTAAAAAACAGCCAAAAAGAATTAGTTTTAGACATTTAATTACATTAGTTCAGGTAGGAAAAACTAAGGATTTAAACGGGCTTGGAAAAAAGAGGGCAGAAAAAGCCAGGAACTGGCTGGAAAAATATGCAGGAAAAGATATGAAATTTAAAGTTCAGGATAAAGTAAAAATAAAATTAAGCGGTAAAGATAAGGACGCTATGCTTGAATTGAAAAAAAGTTTAGAAAGACAAAATTATACAGAAGATGAATTATTTAATGAATTTTATAATGTCTGTGAAAAAGCCGGAACAAAAAATACTGATTTTTTTAGAATTGCTTATTTAATTATTATTGGCAAGGGAAAAGGTCCGAGATTAGCTAGTTTAATTTTAGCAATAGGCAAAGAAAAAGTAATTAAATTATTAAAACAAATAAAGTAAAATGACTTTAATCGTAAAATCTAACATAAAAAAAGTTGTGAAAGAGCTGGATAAAGAGAATGCAGTTTCCAGCGTGGCTGAAGAAGTTGGCATAGCTTTGGAAAGGAAAGTTGAAGAAATTTTGAGGGATGCCATAGAGAGGGCAAAAGATAATAAAAGAAGAACACTGCAAGCGAGGGACTTATGATGAACATGGGGGGAAAGAGGAAAGATAATTCTGTAATTAATAAACCAAAAAAAACAAAATCCCAACAAGGAAAATTAAACAGAGCAGCAGGAGCCAGATTTGAGTTGAAAGTGAGAGGGAAATTAGAAGAAGATGGATGGATAATAGACAAGTGGACAAAAAATGTTGATTTAAAAGAAAGGAAATTAATCCCAGCAAAACCCAAATTTGTTTTTAATCCTCAATTGAAAAGAAGAATTCCTATTGGAATGAGTTCAGGATTTCCAGATTTTATTGCATTTAAGAAGATAGGTAAAGAGAGTTATGATGTTATTGGAGTTGAAGTGAAGGGAGATGGTTGGTTAGATAAAAGTGAAAAAGAAAAATGCGCGTGGTATTTGCAAAATAAAGTTTTTTCACAAATCTGGATTGCAAAAAAAGCCGAGAAAAGAGGGCAAGTTGAATATATTGATTTTGTGGAGAAATATGGGGATAAGCACAACAAAACTTAAAATCATTAATTTCTTCTACTTTTTATGAAATATCTGTTTGGAATATTGATTGTCTTGATGCTCACGAATATTTTGGCTGTTTGTGAAAGCGGGCAGATTGATGTGAATTCTGCGTCCTTGGAAAAATTAGATGAGTTGAGCGGGATTGGGCCTGTGAAAGCGCAGGCAATAATTGACACGCGACCTTTTGATTCTGTGGATGATTTAATTAATGTTTATGGAATTGGGCCTGTTACTCTTCAAAAAATAAAGGACCAGGGTTTAGCGTGTGTTGATGGAGAAGGAGAAAAAAAAGATGCAGAGGAAGATGAAGAAAAAGTAAGTGTTGAGGAAGTTGGTACCCTAAAGGGCATAAGTGAGAAAGAAACAGAGTCTTTGATTATTTCGTCTGGAGATATTCAAAGTAAAAAAAATCCTGAATTAAAAACTATCAAGCTGAGTGCATTAGATACCAAAGATATAAAAAGTGAAGATGACAAAAAAAATTTAGACAAAAGCGACTGGGCAAAATATGGATTTATTGGTTTTTGTGTTTTGCTTGGATTTTTGTTTATTTTAAAAAAGCGAAAAGTTCGCAGTGAGTTTGATTGATTATGGAAACAAAAAAAATTACAGCAGTAATGATATTAGAAATTATTGGAAAGCCTGCAGAACATTTAGTAGAAACTTTGGAGAAAATCACTGAGGAGATGGGTAATGAAGAAGGTGTTAAGATTAATAATAAAAAAATCAGTGAACCGACAGAGCTGAAGGACAGGAAAGATTTTTTCATGACTTTTGCAGAAATTGAGATTGAAGTTGAAGAGGCATTGCAGCTTGCGATTTTAATGTTCAAGTATATGCCTGCGCATGTTGAAGTTGTTTCTCCTGAATCAATTATTTTAACAAACAATGAATACGGAGATATTCTCAGCGAACTTACAAGACGGCTTCACAAATATGATGAAGTAGCTAGGGTAGTCCAGATGGAAAAAGGTATTTTAGAGAAAAAGTTGAGGGAAGTTTTGGAGAAGAAAGAGGATAAGTGATTATTTCTTAGCTTTCCCAATCTTAAACAAATCAACTTCTTTTTTTGCTCCGCGATATTTTGTTTTAAAAAACCAAATTAAAAAAACAACCACTATCCCGACGATTGCCCAGCCAATTATTTTTCCTGTTGAACTTGGTTCTTGTTTCACACATTCTCCTAAACAGCATTTGCCATCTTTTGCATAAACATAATCTGTATCGCACTTTTCATCTAAAGAGCAGATTTCTCCATTTAATTCTGCACAGGTTTGAGTTTGAATGCTGGGAGAATATTCATATTTATCTGCAGGGACATGGTCTCTGATTATATTTAAAAAAATTTCAGAAGAGGTTACAATATTTTGCTCTTTTGCAGTTAGTTTTCCCTGAACATCAATCCCCTTATCAAATGAATAAAATTCCAACTCAATTTTTATATTAGAGTCTGGTTTTAATTTATCAATTTTGTTTGTTGAAAGTTCAAGGTAATTTTTTAATTCTCCGGAAATTTTTAGTGAAATATTTTCTATTGTTTTATTTCCTGTATTGTAAAGATAAATTTCCCTTATTGTGTGGGAATTTGTCGGCATAATAACATTTAATTCTGACTGCTCAAATTTAAAACTTTTTTGCTCTTCAGTTATCTTCTGGCAACAAGTGTAAAAAAAACCACAGTCTAGTTTTCCCAAGTCTTGTGAATCTTCATCACAAGACAGCTTGCATGTTCCAACATTTTCACAAGTATCTTCCTCAACACAAACTTTAACTCCGTCATAAATATTCCCGCAATCGTCTGTGCATGTACTTCCGATACAAGTGTTGTCCTTGCATGAATCATCAGCAACACATTCAAAATCTCCGCCATTTATCCCGAACACAGAAACAAGAATTTCATATTGTGAATTTTCCGTGCTTAATTTTATTATTTCAAATGTTGAGTTTGTATTTTCTATTGAAAAATAAATCTTTTTTGTTGCCCCTGATGTTAAAATTATTGGCTCTTCTGTTTTCAATTCAATTAAAGAATCCACACTAATCTCTATTTCAGACTCCTGCAAGTTTTCCATTTCAATAAAAAAGTTTTCATTAGTAATAACAAATCCCTGCTCTATTGAAAAGTCTGCTGTGCTGCTGGAAATTGAAAAATATTTTGCGAGGTCTTCTTCAACAATCAAACCTCCTTTTATATACTTAACATTTTTTATGACAATTGAATAATTATCTGGGGATTTTCCTGATAATTGGGCGTAAATGTAAAAGTCATTATTTATTTTCGCGACAAAAGCAGACATAGGTTGTCTGACATGTCCTCTGTAAAAAAAGATGTTTTCCTTTGTAATTGACTCAAAAAAATTTCCTGAGACTTTTGCCATGAATGTTTCTCCCTGAGAAAATTCTTGTTTCATGTCAATATTAACTGCTGAAATAATCGGCAGAAATAATATTAGTAAAATAATAACACTTGTTTTCATAAGAGGATAAGACAAAGAGGGTTTTTATAATTTATTTATTTTAGAATATTTTTTAATTTTCTTTTCGTAGTCTTTCTAATTGTGCATTAACACATTCAGCAAGATATTCCTCTCTTGTTGTTTTATCAGGAATAAAATCAGATAAATTAAGGGGTCTTCCTAATTCATTTGTAACATATTCTATCTCTGTCCTTGTTGCATATACTCTTTGTTTTCTTAAACTTATGTGAATCATTTCCCAATCTCCTTTAATTTTTTAAGAACATCGTCTACTTCTGATTTTGGTTTTCTTGCTGGAACAGGTCTTCTTGACGGCAAAGGTCTTCTTGCATGAGGTGGTGAAACCATTCTATGCACAGGTCTTCTCATAGGTGTTCTTGTTAAAGGAAACCCAGGAGGAGTTTTTGGTTTTCTCTTGAATTTAGATTTTATCCTTAACCAAAAAGGTCTTAATTTATCTCTGAAGATTATTCCTATCACAACCAAGACAATTAATATTAACAATATCCAAATCCACCAGGAACTTTTATCTTCATCTTCTCCTTCATCGGTGGTTGCTACTTTAACACAGCAAACCTCTCCAATATAATTACACTCGTCTGAATTTTCTTCTTCACCACTTAAACAAGAGTCTCTGCAAGTTCCGCCAGATAATTCGCATTCTGATTGAGAAACGGCAACTGGTTCACAATAACCCGTGCAACAATCATAAGTATCTAAAGTTTCAATAGTTGCTATACTGCATTCCTCATCTGAAGCGCAGATTTCCCCACCAATATCACTGCAAGTTTCTGAAGACGGACTTTTGTCGCAACATATTTTTGTTCCAGAACAACTAAAACTATAAGCACTTAATTCACTTCCGCCAATATCAAAACAACTTGTTTCAAAAATGCAGTAACCTCCTACATCTTCACAATCATCAATTCCATCTGGGCCAGTACATTCACTTGTATTAAATTTACATTCATTTGTTGTTCCAGGAGGATAACAAGATAAATTGCCTCCAGAATATCCTAAATCAATACAGGTTTTATTATTTAAATTAGAACCTTCACACTGTTCTGTGGCTTCTATTTTTCCATCCCCGCAAATTTCTGTAGTTGGTGTGTGTGTAAAATATTCTGGCCAGATAGAATACAGAATAAATGCTGTGTTCCGGACATTTCCCTGCCAGCATCCTTCAGAATCCTGGACATCTAAAAGCCAGTTCTTGGAGTTTGTTTTTTCCTGAGGGTTTTCATTTTGAAAAGGGAGCAATGCCAAAGCAGTGTCATAATATTTGTCGCCTGATTCAGACCACCACTTACTGCTTTGTTGTTTTGATAATAAAATGGTGCGGAAGTTTGTATCTGAAGGCTCTATTAAATACAAGAATGATTCAGGAATGTATTGCTGGTTATCTTCTGCCATAGTAACAAGATAAGGCTTGTAAGAAGAAATGTCTTCACCTAGGTAATTCAATACAAATGCTGCCCACAAACTTGCTTCATAGTCGCACGAGCTTCCCTGGCTGAAGCAGGAGAAATCAACTTTCTCTGTTGTTGCTCCGTCGGCAGATGCAGAAGATGTTTTGTCTGAAACATAAATTATAGGAGAGTCTGATTTTTTGTATAGCAATGTTGTAAGAAATGATTGATTGCAAGAAATGTCAAACTCTTTGTTGTAACAGGTCGGAGAAATCTTTAACCAATAATCTGCGAAAGGGGTTTCAGACAAACTCAGGCAACTTCCTGCTCCGGTGTTTATTTTTTTGTCTGCTCCGATGCTTACTGAATAAAAATTGCTGTCATAAGTTATTGTGCATGTTGTTGCTCCTGTGCTTTCTATTTCCAAGTACCAATCAATGTCTGAAGGAACTGCATTCTGCAACAATAACCACGTTGTTGCACTGCTTACATTAACTCCTACTTTATCTAAAGCTAAAACTGCCTGAGCAGTTGTTTTTATTCTGCAGCCAGATTTTGGCCAGCATTCATTATTTGCTGAATCAGCAATAACTTCATCTTTACATTCTTCAATTGCCAACAAGGAGAAGATTTTTTCTTCAGGAGAAAGAGAATTGCAGTTATCCTTTACCCTATTTTCAAGACAGGTGTATGCAGAATTTATTTTATCATCAACTTCATCTGCAATTATACCTGGGAGGGCATAAACAAAAAGCATTGATATTAGGAATATAATTAAAATATTGAATAGGACACTTCTTTTCATAAAAGAATTAGTTAATTAGTATTTATAAATATTTCAGTATATAAATATTAGAATACAAAAGAATTCTGAAATCCTCTGCAAGAGGGGTTTTGCTTAAAAACTTATTCGAAAGTTTTAAATTTGGCTAATTCTTAAATATTTAATGATAGAATATATTTTATTAGTTATTGGGATAGGTATTTTAATTAAAGGTGCTGATTTTTTGGTTGAAGGCTCTTCTTCTCTTGCTCAAAAATTTAAAGTTCCGACATTAGTTATTGGTTTGACTATTGTTGCATTTGGAACATCAATGCCAGAATTAATTGTTAATATTCTTGCTGTGCTAAAAGGTTCAACAGAAGTAGCATTTGGAAATATTATTGGAAGCAATATTGCAAATATTTTATTAGTGCTTGGAATAACTGCAATTATTTGCCCGATTAAAATTGAGCGTTCTACAATCTGGAAAGAAATTCCTTTTGCATTGCTTGCTGTTGTTGTTTTATTTATTGTTTCAAACTATCTTCTTATAGATAAAATAAATCTAAGTTCTCTTACAAGAGTTAGCGGATTACTTATGCTGTGTTTTTTTGGGATTTTTATTTATTATACTATTGAGCTGGCTAAAAAAAGTAAAAAACAATTAGATAATCAAGAGCTTGAGATAAAGAAGCATTCTAATTGGATAATTTCTTTGATGATTTTAGGGGGTTAGTTTGCTTGTATTTTGGGGGAAAATGGGTTGTTGACGGCGCTGTTTTTATTGCCCAGCAATTTGGATTAAGTGAATTTTTAATTTCAGCGACGGTTATTGCAATAGGAACTTCGCTTCCTGAATTAATGACAGGAATAACTGCTGCAAGAAAAAAAGATACAGGTTTAGCAGTTGGGAATTCTGTTGGCTCAAATATTTTTAATATATTCTGGATTTTAGGAAT
>JAGLYK010000008.1 GCA_023132255.1 Candidatus Pacearchaeota archaeon | reverse complement strand
TTATTATTAGGTATTGCTACTTTTTTATTATTTATATTTTTATTTATTGGGAAAAAGCATGAATTAGAAAGATGGCAGGGGTGGATGTTTGTTTTGCTTTATGTTGCTTATATTGCGTTTATAATTATAAGGGGTTAGTTGATTTATTTTTTTATTTTTGTTTCTTGCCTGGTTTATTCTGCTGGTAATTTTTCCGAACAACATAGTTCACTGGATTTTTTATCATCCTGCAGAAATTGTCTGGCTGGCAAACTCCGATTCCGTCATAAAATTCCTTGCAGTTTGGAGGCATGATTGGTTTTCTTGCATAACTCCATGAAAGCTGAGATTTAATGTAACCTTGCTTTAAAGGAGGGGTATTTTTTTTATTCCATTCTTCAATTCTTTTTTCAAGTTCTTGCTTGTCCATGCCAACAGAACGAAACAAATTAATTAAAACAAACAATGCTCTTTTTTTCCCGTCTGCAAGTCCCTTTAATATATTTTGGACACAAGGAGGGAAATTTTCTTCAGATAAATTGTCGAGTTTGATTGGCTTGAAATCTGCATATTTTCCTTTAATTTTTTCCTTGTTATTTCCTGATTCAATTTCATTTTGCTTTGCCCAATCTAATGACTGCATTAAAAGTTCAGATGCTTCTCCTTCTTCAGAGTCTGGCATGAAGTTTTTGATTTTTATTTTCATAGGGTCTGCGTCTTTTGGCTGGAATTCAGAAATTTTGTCCGGGTCTAAAACAACACTTGCCAATGCGGTCTTCTCATGAAGAGAATAAGGCATTCTAAATAAATGCCTTGACGAAACTAAAATTAAATCAGGCATTACTTCCTTGGGAGCTTGAAAATCTTTTACATATTTGTTTGGTCTTTCCAAGTCGCTGATTTTTTCAATTAACTGGGCTTTTATTTTTTCCATGATGTATTGGGTTATTATCCGGGGGCATTTTGGGAACATATCAGATGTTTTTATTTCATTTACTTCTTTTGGAAAAGCTTTCCATGGAACAATAATATGAAATCCTTTACTTCCACTAAACTTCACGCCGATGTTTTTTACTCCGTGGAATTTCAACATATTGATGATTATTTCTGCACAGATTTTACTATAGTCTATATATTTACTATCTATGTCAAGAATCAAATCCCATCCAACTCGCAGTTCATTTGATTGCTTTTCGTCCATGCCGGTTACAATGTTCAAAGGGTCATCCCAAATCTCTTCTGAACAATGAAATGATGTTGCTCCTTTTTTTACCAGTTCAAAAATGTCATTTTGGTATTGAAATGCATCAGGGCGTTTTCCAAAGCCATCAAAATACCTCGGGCAGATTTCCCTGTTTTTTGAGAACTCAAAAATTGCCTTTTGTATTTCAAGTCTTGCATAATATAAGTGAGTTATTTTTCTTATTCGCTGTTCTTTGTGTGAAATTTCTTCCATACATAAATAAAATTCAAGAAGTTTATATTATTTGTTGTGAAAGTTTATCTGTTGCAAAGATAATTTTATAAATCTCTTCCCTCTTATTTCCTTATGTATAACAAAAGAGGATTATCAGCAATTATCACTACACTAATTTTAATTGCTTTGGTTATTTCAGCGATTGCAATTATTTGGGTGGTTGTTCATAACCTAATTAAAAAAAATATTAGCAGTACTGAATCTTGTGCAGATGTTTTGGGGAAAGTGGAAATCACTAATAGATATACTTATTATGATTCTAATTCAGATAAACTTCAATTTTCAATAAATCTTAAAAACATAGATGTTGACAAAGTTCTTGTTTCAATTTCTGAAAGCGGTGAAATAAAAAGTTTTGCAATTACCAATGAAAAGCAGCAAATTGCAAATTTAGCAAATTATGGAAGCACTGGTTTTGGCACTGACCAAATAAAACTTCCTGAGAAAAATGTTTGTTTAAGTTATGTAACAAATGCTTTTACAAATAAGCCAGATTCAATAACAATTTCTCCAATCATAAATGGGCATCAATGTGGGGTTTGTGATTCATTATTTAAAATTAATCTTGGGGAAATTAATATAGGAGGGTGCATTCCTAACTGCACAGGTAAAGAATGTGGAAGTGATGGTTGTGAAGGAAGTTGCGGAACTTGTGTAGATTTGTATGAAGAAGGATGGTATTGTGAATCAGGCACTTGTGTTGAAGGTGTTAATCCTTGCCGTTTGACTTCAGCTTTATGGAGCCATACAGAAGTTGTTGAAGGCACTGAAGTAACTTTAAATGTTCAGGGAACAAATTGTGGTGATATTGATTTGAATTATTCAATTTATGAAGATGATATTATTGGAGCTGATTTTGTTACGTCCTTTGTTACAGCAAGTTTAAATCCAACTTGGATTTCACAATGGATGGAGGATGCAAGTGGAGACCCAGAATATTATTTTGTTGTAAGTGTAGTAGATAATCCAAGCGAATATATAAGAAGTAGTGATCCTCTATTGACTGTAACACAAGCAGCAACATGCGTAGAATTAGGAGGAACAATTTGCTTTGCCAATGAAACCTGCTCTGGTTCTTGGCTTAATGCTTCAGATAGCGAGAGGTGTTGTAGTGGAGAGTGTAATGAAACTTGCATTCCAGAAACCTGTTTAAGTTTAGGAAAAGAGTGTGGGGCATGGAATGATAATTGTGGAGGAACATTAAATTGTGGAACTTGTAATTCTACTAGTGATTGTGTCAACGGAGTTTGTAAATTCAATGCAACTAAATTTATAATAAATCTTGGGGCTGTTTCTTGGTGGAAATTTGAAGGTAATGCTCAGGACGAAATTGGTGGGAATCATGGAAGTGTTAATGGTGCAACATTAACTTTAGGAAAATTTGGACAAGCTTATGAATTTGATGGGAGTAATGATTATGTTGATGTTGGTAGTGCTAGTTCTTTAGACGTCAACGCTGTTACAGTTATGTTCTGGGCATATATATACGATGATCCAAATGATGCTTGGAATAGAATTATTGCAGCACCTTCATCCTTCACAAAAAAGTATTTAATTACCTACCCTACTGATTCTTCAGGTGGATCGAATAAGAGATGTATCATAGCTAGTTTTGGGACAGATGGTTTATCTCCTTTGCAGACTCCAGCAGAGAGTTTCCCTCGGAATAGCTGGAACCATGTTGTAATGACTCATGATGGAAGCAATATGAAGATTTATATAAATGGACAGAGTCAATCTTTATCAACTCCTTCATATGAGTTAGGTATTGCAGCTGGCAATGTCCTTATAGGAAAGAGACAAGACAATATCTGTTTTACTCCAGGCATAATCGATGAAGTAGCAATTTTCAACCAAGCTCTGTCTCAAGAAGAAATTACGGCATTATATGGGTTGGATTTGAGTTAAATTAATCTTAATATTCTTTTCACAATAACAATCTTTAAAAGATAAACTATATTTTTATAATCATGTTAGTTAAATTAGAAAATCCTGCTTTGTTGTCAAAGGCTGTTGAGATTATTTCAGAGCTTGTTACTGAGGTGAGAATTAAGGTGAATGAGTTTGGGATGAGTATTACTGCGATTGACCCTGCGAATGTTGCGATGGTTGAATTTAAGTTGCCGAAGAGTGCTTTTTCCCAGTTTGAAACGGATAGTGAAGTTTTGGGGGTTAATCTGGATGATTTGAAAAGAATTTTGAAAAGATGCGGTGCAGGGGGTTCACTGGTTTTAGAAAAAAGAGAAAACCAATTAGAGATTAAAATTTATGATAAAATCAGGAGAAATTTCAGCCTGAATTTAATTGACGTGGAAAGCGAAGACAAGGAAATGCCGAGCCTGGATTTTAGTTCGCGGGTTGAGATGCTGTCAAGTTATTTTGTCGAGGCTGTTGAAGATTGTGCGGTTGTTGATGATGCTTGTGGGTTTATTATTAAAGATGGCAAATTCATAATTGAAGCAAAAAGTTTGAATTCTGCGCGTTCTGAGTTTTCAGGTGACGAGGTAAAAATTGAGGCTGAAGATTGCAAAGCAAGATATAGTGTGGAATATTTGCAGAAATTTGTCAAAGGTGCAAAGCTTTGCGACAGGACAATTTTGAATTTTGCAAACGAGCATCCGTTGAAAATAGAATTTAGAGCACAGCATTTTGAGTTGAGTTTTATTTTGGCTCCGAGAGTTGAGACTGATGATTAACGCGAAGAACAATTTTTGATAAATTAAAAGATAAGTTTTATTAACTTAAATTACTTTTAAAAATAAGATGAAAAAAAGAGCTCTATCAACAGTAATTACCTCTTTGATTATGATTGCTTTGGTTTTAGTTGCTTGGGATTGTCTGGGTTGTTATAAAAAATAATTTGAATGATATTGAATTAGGTGGGGAACAATATTTAATTTTTGAGAGAGAAAGATTTATAACTTGTTTTTATTTTATTTAATAGAAGAATTTAAAGAGATGAAA
>JAGLYK010000007.1 GCA_023132255.1 Candidatus Pacearchaeota archaeon | reverse complement strand
GCTCGAACCTTCTTAGATTTTTTAGTAGCTTTTCTCACACTCTTCTTTTTTGCCATGAAGTACAATAGAATCCAAAGTTTTTAAACTTTACTCTGGAAACCAATTTAGTTTTACAATTTCTTTAATTAATATCTGGGAATTTGCATAAAGACCATCAAACCATTCAACATATAATTCAGAAAACTTGGCAACATTTGATTGCTGGCACATTGCCAAGTTATTATTGCTAATTATTAACAAAGCTCCAATAATAAAAAACATTAAGATAAAAATAAAAATTTTCATCTCACAACAGTCTCGTTAACTCCCCAATCCATCCTAATAGCATTAGTTGTTATTGATTTCATGTTTCCAAAAGCAGAGCCAAGCCAGGAAAAATAAAGTTTGCTTGCTTCAATTATTCCTGGAACAGTTTTAATGTCTATGTCTTGCCCGCGAAGAGAAAAAGTAAAACTAAAATACCCAAATAAAATTAATCCTATCAGAAATATAGCAAATAATTTATGCTTTAATCTTTTTATTTCTATTATAACCCATATTGCTATGATTAATACAGATATAATTAAAACAGTCATACCAATCACCATGATAATTAGAAGATTTTTGAGTATAAAAATATTTCGATGATAATTTTAAAAATACAAAATCTATAAAATATTAAAGCCCTATAGTCTAGTGGTCAAAGATACGACCCTCTGAAGGTTGTGACCCAGGTTCAAATCCTGGTGGGGCTATTGATTCAAACCAAGGTTCGATACCCAAAGGGCACGAGAACCTCTTTGAGGATCCTGGTGGGGGCTATAATTCTATTGAGCAAAGCGAAATAGTATTTTTACCATCCATGATGAGAACCTAAGGTTTCCCTTAAGGGATGACCTAAAGGCCTCGACAAGATTTTAGAGAAGTCACAAATCACATGATATTATAAGATTTTTTCTGGGAGCGAGCACTGGTGGGACTATTAATAAAACTTATAAATGCCAAGTTCCTTTATAAAACATGGAAGAAAAAGAAATTGGAATTGTTTCCAGTTACTTTGAGCATGTAGGTGTTGCGGCAATAAAACTTTCAAGAAGCCTGAAAGTCGGGGACAAAGTGCATATAAAAGGGCACACAACTGACTTTGGAAAAAAAATAGGCAGTATGCAGATAGAAAGAGAAGATGTGAAAAAAGCGAAAAAAGGCGACCATATCGGAATAAAGGTTCCTGAAAAAGTAAGACCTCATGACAAAGTTTTCTTAGTAAAGTAAACTATAAGTTTATAAATAATTTTTTAATTTTAGTAATTAGAATAGGCTAAGACCTTTTCACATAAGCCCCGATAGTTCAGTGGCCAAGAATGCCTATTCCCAATTTACTCTTGCTTATTAATATTCATTTTACTACAAGAGCAAATCGCTCAACTCCCAAACTCGCACGGGGATTCATTTTTCAATTTGTCCCTACCACGAGATTGCTCGCCCTCTCAAAAATTGAATTATAAAAATTTAAATAGGTTTGAAATATCAAACCTATAAGCCCCGATAGTTCAGTGGCCAAGAATGCCGCCCTCTCAAATACACATGTTAATGTTTGAGTTAAAGACAAATTTGATTCAAATAAATACAAGATAAGAAGAGGTGATCAAATCTCGAGGAGAGAGGAGGTCTATGCATCTCAATGCAGCTTCATCTTGACGCGCAGAGAAATCTGTGCTGGAGATAGGCGGTGACCCGAGTTCAAATCTCGGTCGGGGCGTTTTTTATGTGGCTGTAAGCCACATTTACCGCCGAGGTTTGCGAATACCCAAATATTAATCTTTCAAATCCGAGCGATTTCACGAGGAGAGAAAAATAACTTAGTATTGACGACGAGTGAGGTCGGGAGTTTGGTCGGGGCGTTCGGATTTTCTTTAATGCTCGCAATCGTGGCTTATAAACCATGATTTTTTCTTTTCTTCTGACATCTTTTTCATAGGGTTTTGGCTTTTTTAAATGTTATGCCTATGTTACGCTTACGACACGCCTTCTTTTTAATAATTGTTACGCCTATGTATCATGGATAAAGCATTGAAAAAAGAGATTTTCTTTAAAAAAAGTAAACTAAGAAAAGATATCTGGGATAAACTAGATAAAGCAAAGACAGCGACGGAATTGGCAAAGGAACTAAATAAACATCGAAGTTCTGTAAGCAGAGTTCTTTTAGATATGGAAAAAGAAGGATTGATCAAATGCGTGAATCCAGAAGATAAGAGTTTTAGACATTATTTGAGGAAGTGATATTAAAAGATAAATTTTTATAATCAAAAGGAGATTAATATTATAACATGGATGCAAAAGAGGAGAAAAAAAATTTAAAAAAAAATTTTGAAAGAAATAAACGACCGATAAGATTCAATTTTAGAAGAGCCTGTTCCGGATGGAAATGGGCAAAAAGATCTGATGTATATACCCATCAAATTCATAATTACCCTGCAAAAGTTTTAGCATACATTCCGATATATTTTTTAAGTACCGAGGAGTTTTGTCCAAAAAATGAAAAAGTGATGGATTGCTTTATGGGATCTGCGACTATTTTACTAGAATGTTTAGTCAATGAAAATAT
This sequence comes from Candidatus Pacearchaeota archaeon, assembly GCA_023132255.1. Lineage (GTDB taxonomy): Archaea > Nanobdellota > Nanobdellia > Pacearchaeales > GW2011-AR1 > JAGLYK01. The sequence goes on along the minus strand of JAGLYK010000007.1, from coordinate 16,288 downwards.
AAAAAGAAATTGTTTAGGTATTGAAATAAATCCTCTTGCAAGGTTGATTTCAAAAGTTAAATTAACACCTTTAAATGGAAAGAGATTAATCAAGGAAAAGAAAAAATTATTGAGTAGAATAGAAGAGATTGATGAGTATGAAATAAAAAAATTTAAGAATATAGATTTTTGGTTTAGTAAAAAAGCCCAAATAGATTTAACCAAAATTAAAAGATGTATAAAAGAAATTAGAGATAAAGATATGAGAGATTTTTTTTGGGTTTGTTTCTCGAGCATAATAAGAAAAGCATCCTATGCTGACCCTTTTATTCCTCCTCCAGTTAGATTAAAATTGAAAGATTCAATGAAGAATCAGGAAAAAATAAAAGAAATAATACGGGGGAAAAAATATCCAAAAACAATGGAATATTTTAAGAAAGCAATCGACAAGAATACTAATCGAATAATGAAGTTAAATAGGGTAAATGAGATTTATTCAAACAAAATAGGATGCGATATAATATGGGATAATTCAACAGAGATGAAAAGAGGAAAATTGATGGGAAGAGGAATTCTTAATAAACATAATTCCAAAAAGATCAAAGATAAAAGTGTTGGATTGGTTATTAGTTCTCCCCCTTATATTGCTGCACAAAAATATGTAAGATCTACTATGCTTGAATTATATTGGTTAGATTTAGTAGATGAATTAAGCATCTCAGTGTTGGATAAAGAGAATATTGGAACAGAGAAAGTCTCTTCGAAAGAAACAATTGAAACAATTTTAATCCCAAAATATAAATTAGATAGAATAAAAAGAAAGAACTCTATGAGAGTAAGAATAATGATAAAATATTTTTTAGAGATGGAAAAAGTAATGAAGGAAGCATATAGGGTTTTGAAAAAAAATAGATATTTGATTTTTATCATTGGAAATAATAAAGTATGTGGGGAGTTAATAAAAAATCATGAAATTCTCTCCAAAATTGGGGAAAAAATTGGATTTAAAAAAGAATTAATCCTAGTTGATAGGATAAGGTCAAGAGGGATGATGACCAAAAGAAACAAAAATTCAGGAATAATAGAAGATGAATATATAATAATCTTAAAAAAATAAAAATGTATAGTGTTGTTTTACTGGACTTACTTAGTTCAAAGAAATTAGAAAACCTAAGGAAAAGGGCCAAAGAAGAGATTAAACTTAGGGGCTATACTGACCATCTTAATTCAGATTTAAGTAACGAGTCTAATTTTTTGCCGATAAATGAGATAACTGGAGATTATTGTCCTACTTGGAGATACTCTTGGATTAAAAAATTTGTTAAAAATCCAAAAAAACAGATTACATGGCCCATTCTCCAAGGAAGAATTATCGATAATGTTTATGAAAAGATAATTGAGTATTCCTCTGACTCTATAAATAATGTGAAATTAGAAGAAATGGATTTAAAAAAACAATTAGAGAGAAATAAACAAAAAATAATGGAGGGGGTAAAAAAAGAAATAAAAAAAGAATTAAGAAAAATAAATAATGCTCCAAAAGAAGAGGAAATTAAAAATTTTATTGGGAATATAAATAAAATAATCGAATTTGAACATTCAATTTGTTTAGCTCTGTTAAGTTTTAAGATGTCAACCAAAAAAGATTTGAGAATTAGATCCGAGATAAAAATTCTTTTTCCAATATCGATAAAACAAAAAATAAATGGAAAAGATTTAGGATTTTCAGGTTCTTCTGAACCAGATTTTCTTTATAGGGAAGATGTTGTTGGAGAAATTAAAAGTGGGGGATGGAGAGAATCCTTTAAGTTGACTTGCGCAGCTTATGCGTTAGCTTATGAAAGTGAATACAACAGAGATATTGATTTGATGGTAATTATAAATCCAAGCTTTTCAAAAAAAAGAAAAACCCCTCTTCAAGAGAATTTTACATTTGAGATTATAAGTGATGTTTATCGAAAAGCTGTTTTTACTAGAAGAGATGAAAGAATAGAGTTAATAAAAAAGGGGAATGATCCAGGAACACCTAAAAAAGATGAAAAATGTATAGATTGTCAATATTATCCTTTTTGTTGGGGAAGAAAAAATGGAAAAAAATAAAGTAATATCTTTAAAAGCTAAACCGAACCAGATTTTGAAATTTCTAAAAATAATCAAAGAGAATCAAGGTCAGATTGAAATTATTAAAGAAGAATTACATAAATATTTATTAAAAGAATCTCTAAGAGGGAAAAGAGAAAAGAGAAATTCTGTCTATGCAATAGCGCTACCTTCTTTGAAAAAATTAGATTTAATAGAAGGAAGAGGGGATAAGATTAAATTAAATACAAATGGAGAGTTACTTTACAACACTTTTACTAACAAAGGGATCACCGAATATAAAAGATTATTCACAAAATTTTTATTTCTTATTGATAGGGAGAATTGTAATATTTTAGAGATATTTACAAATATTAAAGAAGAGAATATAGGTTTTGAAAAACTTATTGAAAAACTTATTGAAAAGGAAGTGAATACATCACAGAAGGATGATAAAATTAAGAGATGGTTAAAATATTTAGAATATGTTGATTTTATTGAAATCGTAAATCATGATCTAAAAATAAATAAATTCCAGATTAACTCCGTGCTTAATGAAAAAAGAGACGTGGAAAAAAAATTATTTTCAAAGGTCTTAATTGAAGGATATAAAAAATTAAAAATTTTAAACAAAGGGGGGGCATTTATAAAAATTCCCTCATTAAGAAAAAAAGTTTGCCAAAATTTGCAAGAATTTAATTTTACAACTTTTGATTTTGACGATTATTTAAGAAACATATGGTTAACATACAAAGGAATAATTGATGACAAGCAGATTATCTTATCTAAACCCGGAGCAAGAGAAGGGAAAGGAATAAAAATAAACAATTACTACTACTATTATATATCAATTTATTAACATGGAATTTAGAGATTATGGATATAAAGAAAACCCTTTCAATATAGATTCTTTAAATTATGAGATGAGAGGGAGAAAAGAAGAGCTTAAGAGAATTAAGCATTTATTAGAGGACTCTTTAGAAAGCTCTGGGGTTAAATGGATATTTCTATTAGGAGATTATCAATCCGGAAAAACATTTACATTAGAAAAGATTACTGAATCTCTTAATACAAATGAATATAAGGGATCTAACAAGGCAATTATTGCTTCAATAAGGTTAGCTGAAAGCGAACCAGAATCAAAGATTGGAAAATCTTTTGTGACAAAAGTTTTTTTGGAATTAGGATTCGAAAAGTTAGTCGAAATATCCAAAAAAGCTAAAATCCCAAAAGGAAAATCTTTTAGTCAGGAGTTTATAAATATCTTAGACTCTCTAAAAAAAGGAAAAAAAGAAGCCTATGAATGGTTAACAGGAGAATCCCTCTCCCAAAAGGAAAAAAATGATATTGGAGTAAAGAGACTACTTTCAACCACTTCTCAAGCAATGCGCGTTTTTTACGAATTTGAGACATTTTTAAAAATTTGTGGATATAAAAATTTAGTAATTTTAATAGATGAATTTGAATACCTTGTTAGCCAATATTCTGAAAAACAAGTTACTACATTACTCCATATTTTTAAAGAAATATATGACAATTTTATAAGAGTGAACACTAAGAAAGAAGATATAGTCAACTGCATTTTTATGATAGCTATGACTCCAAAAAGTTGGGATTATTTAATTGAGATGGAACAAAAAATGAGCAAATCTAAAGGGGGTGGGGGAATATCTCCTTTCCTTGAAAGAGCAAAACCAGAAAAATATTTAATAAATTTGGAACCTTTGAATAAACAAAGCCTGATTAAAATGATAGAAGATAGATTAGAAGATAAAAGAATAAAATACAAAGAATTTCCTTATCCTACTTTCCCTTTTATAAACCCAGATTTTTTTGAATTTATTCATGGAATTTCATTAGGGATTCCTGGAAAAGCATTGAGATATTCAGACCTAATTTTTGACTATGCTTCAAAAGAATCAATAAAAGAAATCGGAAAGAAAGAAGCAAAAAATATTTTAGAGAAGTTTGGAATAGTTCCTTCCTAATTCCGCACCCATCGAGTAGTCGCTCCATTTTAAAAAGGATTTTACCCTTAATAATTTAATAAAAACAAAGCGTTACGCATTGTATTAAAATTACGGTCGGGGCGTTCTTAAATGTGTTCGTTAAATAGTCATGAAACAAGAACACATTTAACCGATACTTCGGACAAAAAAGTTTAAATGGAAAGGGAAGTTGAAAAGAAACCGCAAGGTGTCTTTTAAGTTCAAGTCTTGGGCTGGGGCGTTTTATGGATTTTTCAAATCCATTCCGCACGATATTTATGATAATTAACATAAGTCTTATTCTGTAACATTCGATAAACAGCCGGGACATCCCAATTATGCATCTCTACCCAAAACCAAAACATTTAAATAGTTTAATGAATATATATTCATAATGATATTTCTATAAGAAATGTCGTCATGTCCAAACAAAGTTTGGATTTAACTAAATTAGCCGAAAGGCAAGGAGAAATAAAATGCCAGCAATGGACAGAACAGGACCTTTAGGACAAGGGGCTTTGACAGGAAGAAGATTAGGACCTTGCGGAAGAGGTTTTGCAAAAAGACTTGGAATTGGACGAGGTCTGGGCAGAGGACTTGGTTTTAGAGCAAGAGCCTTTTTAGAAGAACCAGTTACTTTGACAGAAGCTGAAGAAAAGAAAATTTTGGAAGCTGAACTTAAGGAAATTGAAGATGAAAGAAAAGAAGTAGAAAAAAGGTTAAAAGAATTAAAAGCTTAATTGGAAAATGCAAAAAACAAATAAAACATTTCCATTAGACTTTTATTTACAGGTAAAAAATGCCTAGACCATGCATAAGGAGAAGAGTCATGGGCAGACCAAACTCTTCTTACTTTAAACCAATCGGAATAAGAATGATTAACTTAGAAGAAACTATCTTGACAATGCCTGAATTTGAAGCAATCCGCTTGGTTGATTTAAAAGAAATCCCCCAGAAAAAAGCAGGAAAACAAATGAAAATTTCCCAGTCAACACTTTCAAGAATTTTAAAAACAGGAAGATATAAAATAGCCGATGCAATTGTAAGGGGGAAAGCTATCAAAATTATCAAATGACGAAATCTAATTTTAAAGACGCTGTAGCTAAATCAGCAAAAGCACTATGGAAATCACTCCCATTAATTTTAGGAACAATCTTGCTTGTAAGTTTAATTTCAATATTAATACCAAAATCATTTTATACCTCGGTGTTCAGCAAAAATATTTTTTTAGATTCTTTTATCGGAAGTATAATCGGAAGCATTTCTGCAGGAACCCCAATAACAAGTTATATTTTCGGAGGAGAAATGTTAACTCAGGGAGTCAGCCTGTTAGCTGTAACAGCTTTTTTAGTTGCCTGGGTTACTGTCGGAATAATACAACTCCCTGCAGAAATCGCAATCTTAGGAAAAAAATTTGCTCTGTTAAGAAACATCACATCATTTATTCTATCTATTGTTGTAGCTATAATTACAATATTAATTTTGGGAGTGTTTAAATGAATCTGAAAAATATTTCCGGAACAGCATATTTCCTGATTTCAATATTTCTAATTTATTTTCTATTACTTCTTTTTAAAACAGATTTATTTCTTTCAAGCATAAATTTTTTTTATAATATTTTTTTAAAAATAATTCCAATTTTCATCCTCGTTTTTATTTTAATGACATTGACTAATTATTTTATAACCCCAAAATTTATCATAAAACATTTAGAGAAAAAAAGAATTAAAAAATGGTTTTATGCAATTGTTGGAGGAATTTTATCTACAGGTCCAATTTATATGTGGTATCCTTTATTAGCAGACTTAAAAAATAAAGGATTGAATTATGGTTTAATATCTTGTTTTTTATATAATCGGGCAATTAAAATTCCTTTATTGCCTTTGATAATATTTTATTTTTCTTTGAAATATGTTATTATTTTGGGTGTTGTTATGATTTTTATGTCTGTTGTTCAAGGGATAATTATAAATAAGCTATTAGATTAAATAAATATAATAGAAAGAAAAATGAAAATCGCAGTAAGTTCAACAGGAAAAGATTTAGAAAGTGAAATTGATGCAAGATTTGGCAGATGTCCTTATTTTTTAATTGTAGAAATTAGGAATAAAGAAGTGAAAGAAGTAAAAGCAATTGAGAATACAGCAGCAGCTCAAATGGGTGGGGCCGGAATTACAGCGGCAGAAATTGTTGCAAATAAAAAAGTAGAGGCAATTATAACTGTAAACATGGGTCCAAGAGCTTTTTCAGTATTTGAACAGTTTGGAATTAAGATCTATCAAGGACAAGGAAAAATAAAAGATGTGGTTCAGGAATTTATTGACGGGAAATTAATACAGATTACAGATTCAACAGGAACACGGCATATGAGTTTTAAATAAAATTTAATAGAAGTGAAAACCATGAATATATTTAAAAAGAAATGTTTTTATTGTGGAGCTAAAATTAAGAAAGGAGAAGAAATATTTGAAAAAGTAAAAGTTCCGGAATTTACTGGGTTAAAAATTAAACCTTTTTGCAGCAAAGAGCATGCTAATCTTTATAAAAAATGTATTAAAGGGACTCCTAGCGGAAGTTCTTGCCCTTATTGCAAAATTTAAAAAATGATAACAATAGAAAAAATCAGGAAAGTTCTAAAAAAAGCAATACACCCTGAACTCAATAAAAGTCTTATTGAATTAGGCATGATAAGAAATATTAAAATAGAAAAAAATAAAATAATTATAGTTTTAGTTTTGCCATTTTTGCATGTTCCAATAAGAGAACAACTTGTAGAAATAATTAAACAAGCAATAAAGAAAAGTTGTGACATTCTTCCAAAAATAAAAATAAAAGAAATGAATCAAAAGGAAAAAAAGAAATTTGGAGACATGGTAAAAGAAGTACGAGGGATTTCACCTTGGTAAAGATGAAAATTACAATTGTATATGACAATGAAGCAAAGCCAAATCTTAAATTAGATTGGGGATTTTCTTGTTTAATTGAAAACAATAAAAAAATTTTATTTGATACAGGAGCTGATTCTAAAATTTTACTTTATAATATGAAACAGCTTAAAATAAACCCAAAAACTATTGATGTTATTATAATATCGCACCATCATCAGGATCATGAAGGAGGATTAAATGGATTTTTAAAGATAAATAAAAAAGTTAAAATTTATTATCCGGAAAATTTTTCAAAGCCAACGCAGATTTATGAAAATATTTATTCCACAGGAACTCTTGGAACATTCATAAAAGAGCAGTCTTTAATTTTAAAAACAAAAAAAGGAAATATTGTTATAACAGGTTGTGCTCATCCTGGTTTAGAAAATATTATTGATAAAGCAAAGCAATTTGGAAAAATTTATGGTATAATTGGAGGTTTTCATGGATTTTCAAAATTAGAAAAACTTAAAGGAATTGAATTAATTGCTCCTTGTCATTGTACGCAATTTAAACAAGAAATAAAACAAAAATATCCTGCAAATTATAAAGAAGTAAAAGCAGGAAGTGTGATAAATTTAAAATGAAAATAGCAGTTACAGGCGGGAAAGGTGGAACAGGAAAATCAACAGTAGCCAGTTCTCTTGCTATGGAATTTGCAAGAAGTAAAAAAACAATGCTTGTAGACGCTGATGTTGAATGTCCAAATGATCATCTTCTTCTTTCTGTAAAAAGAAAAAAATACTGCAATGTTTATCAGCCAATTCCTAAATGGGATTTTAGCAAGTGCACAAAATGCGGCAAGTGCGCAAATATCTGTAAGCAAAATGCTATTGTTTTTGTTGAGGGCAAATACCCTGCTTTTGTGAAAGATGTTTGTATTGGCTGCAAGGCTTGTATGGTTGCGTGTCCGACTGGGGCAATTTCTATGTCAAAAAAACAAATTGGCACAATTTATATTGGAAAAAATTATAATATTGATTTAATCATAGGAGAGCTTAAATTAGGTGAATTAGCTTCTGGTGAAATTGTAGCAGAGCTCAGAAAATATTCCGACGAAATTAATAAAAAATTAAAGGATGAAATAATCATAATAGATTCTGCTGCCGGAATTGGATGCCCTGTTATTGCTTCTTTAGTCGGGACAGATTATATCGTCGGTGTAACAGAGCCAACACCGTCGGCATTACATGATTTAAAAAGAGTTTTGTATTTAGCAAATCATTTTAAAATTAAACATGGAATTGTAATAAATAAATTTGATTTAGAAAAAAGTTTTTGTAAAAAAATAGAATCATTTGCTAAAAAAAATAAAATCCCTATTATTGGAAAAATTCCTTATAGAAAAGATTTTGTTGATTCAATGATAAAAATGAAACCTGTTGTTGAAATAAATCCAGAATATAAAAAAGTGTTTGAGGGGATAATAAAACAAATAAATAAAGAGATAAAAAATGAAAACAGCTATAGCATCTGAAGACAAGGACATTGATTCAGAAATAAGTCCAAGAGGCGGGAGAGCCCCTTATTATCTTATTTTTGAGGACAACAAACTTGTAGAAACCATAAAAAATCCTTTTGCAGTAGGTTCTGGCGGAGCAGGTTGGTCAGTAGCCCATCTGCTAGCAGAAAAAAAAGTTGATTTAGTAATTGCAGGAAAAATAGGACCAAATATGCAGACTGCTCTGAAAGAAAAAGCAATAGAATTTAGAGAAGAAACCGGGAAGAAAATTAAAGAGATAATTAAATAAAAATGTGTTGAGAAGATAATTTAATTATGAAAATACTTCAGAAAAAACTTCTCTCCAAGAAAGACCTCCTCCAATAAATTCTGAATAAACTACATCCACTTCATGAGGAGTTACTCCTACTTTTGAATTTTCTATCTCTCTTAAATAATTTTGTGTAGCATTAGAAACTAATTTTTCTATTCTTTCCATATTTATTTTTGTTAACTTTTGTTTCTCACAATTATTTAAAATATCTTCTGGGGTGCAATGTACTTCTTCTAATTTATAAAAAGGCAAAATTAGTGTACCAGTGTGATTGTGATTGAATGGTCCGCAAACAGGTCGTATTAATTGCTTTTTACTTTTAGGTCGGATATATATTATTCTGGCATTAGTCCCAAATCCTCTCGGAACATGCCCTTTCTCTCGATGTTTTATGTCATCATTAATAAGAAATAATCCTAAATTTAAATCATCTCCTTCCATAAGATTATTTAATTTATATCTAAAATCAGTAAAAATAATTTGATTATCATCTGACAAATATTCATGGTCTTTTTTATCATGCGTTCTTACTAACAATAATTTTGGTTTTTGAATTCCATCAAGTTTTCTTTCTAATTTTCCCCTATGTTCTAAAACTTGTAAATCTGCCTTGTTCAAAGGAAGTTTAGAATCCAGTTCATTTGCAGTTTCTGGAAATCTATTTGAAGCATCATAAAAATTATCTATTTTTTCCACTACTTGAGCATATCCCTTCCCACCTAACCATGCTAACCATTCATAATTTTCCATATAGCACAAACACTACCAATATTTATAAGTATTTATATTCTAAACAAATCGTGTCAAAAACAATCTGTCAACCAGTCTCTCCTTGGTGTTCAAAATACCCAATTAACAAATATTGCCTAAGGATTGGAGTTAAGAAAAGTAAATAATTAATAATCTAAAACAATTTTTGCACCATTAGCCCAATGAATCCATAAAGACAACAAACAATAAGCTTGTTCTCTGCTGTCTACATTATGAGAAGAATAAATAACATAATCAGGGTATAATTTTGCTTTTTTAATCTCCCCCCACTCCCCACTAAAAAAATCTTTTTGGCACATATGACTTAAACCTAAATCACAAGCATTTCCTGGAACCTGAGTAGAATGCAATAAAAAACTTTTCTCCATGAAATTGTAAGGAGAATAAATTTCTTTAGTATTTTCCATATCAAAAAATAGTTTAATAATATTCTTCCCGTCATTCTGCATTATGTCATTAAATTTTTTTGTTAATTTTGTTTCTCTAGCTTTTCTGGCAAAATTAGGATTTAACTCTGTAGAAAATCCCCAACAATCAAGATCGGGTTTTTCAGGAGGAATCAATGGAGGTATTTGATAAATAAAAGTTTTTGTATGTTTTTCCATTTAAGATAAAAACAACTCTTATTTAAAAAAATATAAGTAATCAAAAAGATATATTGTATGCCCCATAACATATTTCTCTTGGAAGCACAATGTCAATCCAAACCCCAAACTTTTTAAATTAAATTATTCTTCAAAATTCTATGAAAACAATTTTTATTCACCCAGAAAAATTTTGGGGGTTATTTTGAATGAAGCGTTCAAGCCGTAGATGGAAAAAAAAGCGTCAAATGCGTTGGAAATGGCAGCGTAAAAGACTTAGAAAAGAAAAGCATAAGAGAAAACTAAGAAGAGCAAGAAGTAAATAGCGCCATCAACCACAGAAATCTTTATTAACTAATCTTGACCTAAAATATTTATGGGATACAGAAAATATCAATCTAACCCTCTTGTAACCGACCCGTTTAAAGCCATAGAAAATTTTCCTCTAAGTTGGGAGATTGTAACAATTACAGATCAACTTGAAGAACAAAAAGAATTAGGAAAATATCACGACAAAGCACGCGAAATCTTACATAATTTATATAAAGTCTACACCAAAGAGGATGGGCATGAACTGAATATGCTTCCGTATTTCCAATTAGAGAATATTAAACCAGCAAGAATAGCAGATAAAAAGGGAGAAAAAATTTTAAAGAAAAGAAGAGATCTTGTAACCCATATGTACAAAGTAATTAAAGGTGATTTACAAAAAAAAGGGATTTACTCAGAGCTTAAGAATTTTTTCATTGATCTAACTCATAGAACCCAATTATATCTAACATAAAACTCAACAATCATAACTTTCACCACAGAAATCTTTATTAACTAATTTCAAATAAACTAACTATGGTTGCTAAATTCATAAAACCCTGTAAGAATTTTGTGCGATTTCCGTTGAGTGGTCATAAAGAAATCGCTTATCTGAACAAAGAGGGAAGTTTACAAAAGAAACCGCGAGGTGTCTTTTGATGATATCTGAAATCTGGACAGAAAAATACCGCCCCTCTCAATTCTCAGAACTCATCGGGCAAGACAATATTGTAAAAAGAGTTGAATCCCTGACAAACTCATTAAACATCCCTCACTTATTATTCGCAGGACCAGCAGGAACAGGAAAATCAACCCTGGCATTAATTGTCGTAAAAGAACTTTTCAAAAACAATTGGAAAGACAACTACCTTGAGTTAAACGCTTCTGATGAAAGAGGAATTAATGTTGTGAGGGAAAAAGTAAAAAACTTCGCAAGAACAAAATCAATTGGAAATGTTTCTTTCAAAGTAATCTTCTTGGACGAGGCAGACGCCTTAACACCTGAAGCACAGCAGGCACTCAGAAGAACCATGGAAAATTATGCAGCGACTTGCAGGTTTATTCTGTCCTGTAATTACTCAAGTAAAATCATTGACCCAATTCAGTCAAGGTGTGCAATTTTCAGGTTCAAGCTCTTGGAAAAAAAAGACATTGAACAGGTAATTCAAAAAATCATTCAAAAAGAAAACTTAACAATAACTCCTGAAGCAATAGAAATTCTGTACGAAGGCAGCGAAGGCGACTGCAGAAGGGGCATCAATCTTCTTCAATCAACAGCAACAATTTCCCCGGCAATAACCTCTGAACTTCTCTCAACAATAATTTCAAGTGCAAAACCAAAAGACATCAAAGTCGTCTTGGAATACGCACTCTCCGGAGATTTTCAAAAATCACGGGAAAAACTTTTAGATGTCATGCTCAAAGAATCAATTTCTGGACAAGATGTAATCAAGGCAATTCAAAAAGAAATCTGGAATCTCCCTGTAGAGCCAGAAATAAAAGTCAAGCTCACAGAAAAAACAGGCGAAACAGAATTCAGAATTGTCGAAGGTTCAGACCCATTTATTCAGCTTCAATCTCTCTTAGCAAGTTTTGTTTTAGCAGGTCTTGGTAAAGATTAATAATCTGCTAAGATCCTCGTGCCCCGAAGGGGTATCCTCGCGGGGTTGGGAAAACGAAAATAAATAAAATGGAAGAATTAATAAAAACCGAAGAAAAAGATAAACAAGAAAATCCCAAAAAAGATTTTTGGGGAGAACAACATAGAAAAACAATTAAGGATCAAATTACACTTGGGATTTATGATGATTGGTATAAACCTATCCGAAAACATTATGCTTCACAAAATTGATTTTTATAAAACAGAAATTGAAGCGATGAAACCAATAATATTAAATCAAGATTTAACAAAAATAAAATGACTTCAGATGTGCGATTTCCGTCGAGTGTTCATAAAGAAATCGCTTCACAGGAACAGGACGGGGAAGGCGAGTTTATTGGGAAGCGGCAAATTGGAGAAATCCATAGCGACTTCACAATGGACGAGTTGTGTGAGAGGAAACCGCCAGGTGTCCTTCATTGGACTGAAAAACACCGCCCTCAAAAATTTGAGGATATAAAAGGACAAGATGAAGCTGTAAGCAAAATAAAAGAATTTGTTAATCATCCTAAAAATAAAAAAGCACTGGTTCTCCACGGACCTCCTGGAATAGGCAAAACAACAATTACTCATATAATTGCAAAAGAAACCAACTCAGAAATTTTTGAATTAAATGCTTCAGACTTTAGAAACAAGGCAAAAATCCAGGAAATCCTAAAACCTGCAATTGAACAAAAATCATTAATCAGAAAAAACAAAATAATCCTGGTGGATGAAGCCGACGGAATAAGCGGATATTATGACAGAGGGGGAATAAAAGAACTGCTGGATTTAATTACATACTCTCAATATCCTGTAATAATCACTGCAAATGATATCTGGGCAAAAAAACTAAGAAACCTAAGAACAAAATCAGAACTTATCCAGATAAATGAAATCAACTACAAGATAATAAGAGAAGTCTTATTTGCAATATTAAGAAAAGAAAACTTATTTGTAGAATATGACTTTGTCACAAAAATTGCAGTCAATGCAAAAGGGGACTTGAGAGCAGCAATAAATGATTTGCAAACATTCTCAAAAACAAACGATATCTCCGCAACAATAGACCAGCGAAACAAAGAACAAAGCATCTTCAATGTGCTAAAAAAAGTGTTCAAAACAAAACCCACAAATGATTTATTAGGAGCCTATGATTCTGTGAACATGCCAACTGACGAGATAATTTTATGGGTGGAGGAAAACATTCCTGCTGAATACCAGGGAGAAGAACTTGCAAAAGCCTACGAAGCCCTGAGCAAAGTTGACTTATTCAAAGGGAGAATCTACAAACAGCAATACTGGCGATTTTTAGTTTACGAAAATATTTTTTTAAGTTATGGAATTTCTGCTGCAAAAAAAGATGCCAAGACAAATTTTACGAGATACAAAAAACCCACGAGGATTTTAAAGATTTGGCTCAACAACCAGAGAACAATGAAAAAGAAATCAATTGCTCAGAAATATGCACAGTTAGTTCATATTGGGGGAAAAAGAGCAATAAATGAATTTCCAATCATAAAACAAATTATAAAATCAAATCCTGTGATACAGAAAGAATTGAAATTGAATGAGGAAGAAGTTGAGTATTTGAGTAAATTTTAATTTTTTTCATCATAAACCTCCTTATCAAAACAATCGTCGCATAATCCAGCATGCCAATCTCTATTATGCAGACTTATTTTTTTATTGCATTTTCTACAATTATAATTTACATCTTCGTCATGCCCCATATGAATAGATTTCTTTTTTTGCTCTAATTCAGCGGAGCTAATGGTTTCAACAAATTCTCCTGGAGCCCAACAATTTTCATCTTCTTCACCAATTTCATTTTCCAAAAATCTCCTTTTCAGACTTTTCCTTTTTAGGCATATAAGGAATTAATTCTTCTTTAGTAATTCTTCTTTGTTGAATAAGTTTTTTAAGAAATTTGTCCAAAAGTTTAATCTGGTGTTTTCTTAATATATTCATTTTAATTTGTTTTTCAGCAGTTTTCCTAATCCTATTAATGTCCTTCATTAAACTAGAATGTATTTTCGAAGATTCTGATTTTGTTTTCATTTTACACATTACCTATATAAACATATTTTAAATATTTCTTCCCAATTTTTTCTGCTTGTTTTAATTTTTCAATAGGGGTGATTGGTTTGTTTAGCATTTTATATGCAGGAAAAAATCTGGAAATATGCCATGGAATATTTTTGTCAACAGATGCAATAAATCTTGCAATCTGTTCTAATTCTTCTTTTGAATCATTTTCTCCCGGAATAATTAGTGTTGTAATTTCAATCCAGATTTTTTTCTTATGTGCAAGTTTAATTGTCTCTAAAACTGGTTTTAGTCTTGCTTTGCAAATTTTCAGATAGAATTTGTCATTAAAAGATTTTAAATCAATATTCATAGCGTCGATATAAGGAGAGATATAATCCAAGCATTCTTTTGTCATGTATCCGTTTGTTACTAAAATATTTTTCAGGTTTTTTTGTTTTGCTAATTTTGCTGTGTCATGAGCAAACTCTGCAAATATCGTCGGCTCATTATAGGTGTAAGCAATTGATTTGCATTTATTTTTTATTGCTTCATTAACAATTTGTTTAGGAGTTATTTTTTCACCTAAAACTTTTCCATAAAATTCTTTGAATTGAGAGATATCATAGTTCTGACAAAAACTACATCTAAAATTACAGCCAACTGTTCCTATAGAATACGCATAAGTTCCTGGCAAAAAATGATATAATGGTTTTTTCTCAATTGGGTCAATATATTTTGCCATAACCTTTCCATAAACTAATAAATACAATTTTCCGCCGATGTTTTGTCTTACTCCGCAGATTCCTGTTCTTCCTTTTGAAATCAAACATCTATGAGAACATGCAAGACACTGGACATTTTTGTCTTTTAGTTTTTTGTAAATTGTGCATTCTTTTTTCATAATCTTAATAAACATATATTCATTAAATAATTTATGGCTGAATGGTATCCTCAAAACTCAAAAGAATTAAATAGAATTATAGAAGAATTTTTGTCCCAAGAAACAAATTTTAAAGGAGAGATACATGGCTTAATTGTGCCTCACGCAGGTTATGAATTTTCTGGGGCAATTGCAGGAAAAGCTTTTTCTTTGTTAAAGAATAAGAAAATGAAAAGGGCAATTGTTTTAGGACCTTCGCATTATGTTAATTTTTCTGGTGTCAGGGCTTTAGACAAAATCCATACTCCTTTTGGGAAAATAAAAATTTTGAAAAATGATTTTGGGAAAATAAAGTATGAGCACTCTGTCGAAAACCAGATTCCTTTTTTGCAAAAATTAAATTTCAAAGAAGTTCTGCCTTTAGTTATAGGAGAAATTTCAAACAAAGAAGCAGGAGAAATTGCTAAAAAAATTTCCAAAATTGATGCTATTTATATTTTCTCAACAGACCTTTCACATTTCCTGCCTTATGAAGAATCTGTTAAAAAAGATGAAGAAACAATAAAAATAATTGAAAATTTAGATTTTGAGAATTTTGAAAAAATTGATGCTTGCGGGAAGTTTCCATTATTAATCATGATGCATTTATGTAAGTTAACAAATTGGAAACCAAAATTAATTGAATATAAAAATTCAGGAGATATTATTGGAGATAAAAATTCTGTTGTTGGTTATGCGAGTTTTCTGTTTTGAGTATCTTGTTATAACAATGAAAAAGTGTGAAACGAGTATAGAATTTTTGTTTTAGAAATCAACACTGACCCCCAGTATCCTGCCCTTCTTCATATCCCCACATTGGTTTTGGTGAAGCACTTGATAATTCTAGATTACACTCTTCAGGTTTTTCATTAAACGCTGAGCAGATTGTTTCTAAATAACCTGCAGGACTTCTCCCGCTATTTATCATAACCCCATTAATAACAAGTGACGGGCTTCCCCTAACTCCATAACCCTCGCTTAATGCAGAATCTTCAGCATAATATTCATCTGACTTCCCACTTGAAATACATTTATTCATTTTTGCTTTATCTATTTTAGCCTCAATCAAACATCTGTCAGAATCTCCGTCCTCCAAAAAGCACCCTAAATAATCATACCATTTACTTGGCTGTTCTTCTCTAATACAAACTTGTCTTGGTGTTTCAGTTTCTTCAGGCTCGTGCATAAAATAATGAACAAATCTTATCTTCGCATCAATAGTATCTCCCAAAGCTTTTATTGTTGGGATAATTCCTTTTTCAGCCTGAGTTCCATAAGGACAATGAG
>JAGLYK010000006.1 GCA_023132255.1 Candidatus Pacearchaeota archaeon | reverse complement strand
ATTTTATCAGGATGTCCTTCTGTTACAGATTCTGATGTTATCACCCTTTTCATAAAGTAAATTTAAGAGAATAGTTTAAAAATATTTATGTAGTGGAAATATATTAATCAGCATTGAGCAGTTGTATCAGAACCAGAAGCATCCCATCCCCACATTGGACTTGGAGAACTAGTATCAAGTTCTAATTCACATTCTGAAGGCATTTCATTAAACGCTTGACAAATTGTTTCTAAATAAGCTGCAGGACTTCGTGCACTACTTATGATTTCACCATTAATAACTAAAGTCGGGCTTCCTTGAACCCCATAATCATTACTCAAATCAGAATCCTCTGCATAATATCCATCAGCATTATTACTAACACAATCATTTAATTCAGCTTGATTAATTCCTACTTCTGTCAAACATCTATCTGCATCTCCATCTTCTAAGAAACATCTTAAGTAAGTCAACCACTTCTCAGGTTGTTCTTCCCTTATACAAACTTGCCTTGGAGTTTCTGTTTCTTCTGGTTCATGCATATAATAATGAACAAATCTTATTTGAATATCTGCATTATCACCCAAAGCTTCCATCACAGGAATCATTCCCTTTTCTGCCTGAGTTCCATAAGGACAATGAGTCATAATAAACAACTCAACAACTGGTTTATCAGATTTAATAATATCTTTAGACTCTTCTTGTTGAGAATCTTGTTGTTGAACTTCATTCAAGGAAACTAAACCTCCAGATAAAAAATATTCCCCATCTTTTGTAACCATCAAAGGAAGATTTTGCCCCTTCACCATTAAAGTAACTTCATAAAAATCTCCAATATCTTCAACATCAACCAATTCTGCTTCTGCCCCTTGATTGTTGGCAAAATTTAATAAAGCTTCTCCAGCATCATTTTCTGAAACCACATTCCCAGTAACCCCCCCAGAAAAATTTCCAACTAATAATATCAAACCCAAAACCCCAAGAACAAATGTCGAAAGAATCCACGGGTTCTCCCTCATTTTTTTAGTTAGCTTTCCCTCTTGATGAGAATGAGTTTCCTCATCTTCTTTTTCAGGAATATGTTTGTCTTCATCCATTTTAATTTCAAGAAAAGTCCTTTTAAAAACATTTTGGTGGAACTTTTTTGAATTTAGCATGGGGTTGGGGAAAGCCACGAAGACAAAATCATAGGATTGACAAAAAATAAAAATTAATTTTTAGGGCAGGATAAATTAATAAAGATATGTTGTTTCTAATAAATTATGATTAAAACATTTTTTCATTATAGTCTAGACATAAACAAAATTGAAAAAAGTGGATACATTAAAGATGTTTCATTTGCTAAAACAAATACTTATGATATTCTTTTGGAAATATGCCCTGAATTAATTTTAGACAAAAAGGAAATTAAAAAATTTAAGCAATACAAAAAAGAAAACAAATCAACAATTAAGAAATATGAAAGAGAACAAAAAAATGGTTCTTATGAATCAAAATATAGAAGTGCAAAGTTAAAATATAAAAATCCTCTTTTGAATGAATTTTTTAGTCAAAATAAGTTTGTTCTTGGTTTTGATGAAAAACTCCCACAAGGTTGGATAAAATGCGGTATGCTTCCTTTATTATCTTATAAGATTGGCAGGCAATTTTTAAAATTTAAAGTAACAAAAGAAATTGCAAAAAAATCTTTTGTTTTAGACCAAAAATATTGGAGTCCGCTTTTTTCTAAAAAGAAATTTGGCTTAAATAATTGGAATCCAAAATTTAAAATTGAAAAACATCCTAAAATGGTAAAAGAAGTTTTTGGAAAATATTATCTTTCAATAAAAAGAGTTTCAGATTACAAAAAAGGGGAATTTGAAGTTCCTGAATTTTGGATTTATGGGAAAATTCCATTTAAGAAATGTAAAATAGGAAAAATTTCTGAAAAAATGTTTAACAAACTTTTAAAAGAGAGAGAAAAGTTAAGAAGATTACTTTAAAATTTTCAATCCCCAATCACATCTTCTGAACATATCCTCGTCTTGGTTTGAAGATGATGCTGTTTTTCACAAGTTCTGTTATTGCGTCGTCTAATTCTGTTTTTGTCAGCTTGTCCCCGATTTCTTTTTCAATTTCTTCAACAGGAATTAATTTTCCCATTTTATCTTCAAGCTCAGTTATCAAGTCCCTTACAATAAACACTTTGTTTCTTTGCGAAGCAGTTCTTCCTAATGTGATTTTGTCAATGTCAAAAGTTTTTGACTCGTAATCATAACCAACCTGAGTCAGATAATATTTTATAATTCCAATTGCTCTTTGAGCGTCTTCTTTTGTGACTTTTTTATTTAATCTTACTTTTGCCGAGGCTTCAGACATCCTTATCAGGGCTTGCAACTGCCTTGCTGAAATCGGGATTGGCCTTACTGCACTATCCGACGAAACAGGTTTGTTCCTCAGGTCAACATAGAATTTTTTTATTTCTGCAACTGCATCCTCACTTAATTCTGGTTTTATTCTTTGTTTGGCATAAGCAATGTACTTTCTGAATAGGTCCCTCGGGATTAACATGTCTTCCCCTTGTTTTCTGTGTTCAGATAAAACATGGCTTGCAATTCTTCGGTCTTTATCTTTGTCTGGCAAATCCCTCAAAGTAAATATAACATCAAACCTGTTAATCAAAGTTGGAGGCAAGTCAATTTGCTGGGCAATTGATTGGTAAGGGTCAAATCTTCCAAATTTTGGATTTGCTGCTGCAAGCACAGAAGTTTCCGATCTCAATGTAGCTTGCACATTAGCTTTTGAAATTGTCACAGTTTGCTGCTCCATTGCCTCATGCATGGCACTTCTGTCCCCTGGGTCCATTTTCTCCAGCTCATCTATGCAGACAAGTCCCTTGTTTGACAAGACCATTGCTCCTGCTTCCAGACTCCACCCTCTAAGATACTCGTCTCTTACTACTGTTGCTGTGAGCCCTGCACCTGATGTTGATTTACCGACAACATATCTTCCTTTTGGAGAGATGTTTGCCATGAAATTCAGGGTGACAGATTTGGCCACACCAGGGTCTCCTACTAATAAAATGTGGATATCTCCCCTGCTTTTTTGTCCGTCTGCATAAATTTTTTGCACACCTGAAAATAATTGCAACACTAAAGACTTTTTTATTTCCTCATAACCCCAGACACTTGGAGTTATGCTTCGCGCGAATTTTTCAAATACTTCTGGGTCTTCTGATAATTCTAAAATTTGTCTTTCATCTTCATCACTTATATCTAATTCTTCAAAAGTTTCTTCCAAAGGAATAATATTATTCACTTCAATTGCGAGCGCGAACCTTGTTGACAAGCCCCCTGTTGACAACGGCACAGGAACTTCTTTTAAAACGCCGATGATTTTGACTCTTGCACCAGGAGTTGTTTTTTCTTCCATTCGCGGTTCAACTAAATCCTCCTTCACAAAAGTGTCAATTCTTTTTGGCTGTTCCCCGCCCACAAGAGATTCAGGCGATTCTTCAATTACCAATCTTTGAGTGTCAACCATTTCCTTGCTGATTAATTTAAATCCGCCTCTTCTTCCACACGAGCATCTTGAAGGTTCTCTGAATTTTTTTTCAATCTGCAAAACCGAAATAATTGTCCCGCAGCTTGGGCACTCAAATTTCGCATTCACAACCTGAGGCAGAACATCTGAAGCCTGACGAATAATTCCCTCTATAACAATTAATTCATTCAAGTGCTTTGAACGAATATTCCGGATTTTCATCTCCTGGACTTTCGGGAGATTTTTCAATCTTATTCTGGCGTTTTTCACAAGACCTGATTCTTCAACAGCCACTTCAATAAGACTCAGGGTTTCCTCTGGATTTGAAAGTATTTCATCTGCGAGCTTGTTTGAGAATTCTGTTAATTTCATAAAATCCAGATAAATAACATTATCTGCTTTTTTCAGGGATTCCCCTAATTCTTTTTTATAAGACTCAAAAAAATTTTTTGCCTCAATTATTAATTCCTCGTTTTTTGGTTTTGGTTTATCTTCACCCATAACCAAAAAAAGCAGAGATAGTTTTTATAGATTTATATAGATTATTAAGTAGTTTTGAGGATGAAGAATTAATTTGAAAGTGGTTACAGATAGGAAAGTTTATAAAGAACATTTTATCCATAAATAGCATGGAAAAGAAAAAATTCACATTCAGACAAAAATGGTTTCCAACTTTTAACGATGCCGATGACTTGCGAAAGGAAAGATATGAAAAAAAAGACAAAAAATTTAGTTATAGTAGTTTTCCCTCTGTAGATTTCTTTGGAAGATGGGCAAGAAGTATTTTCCTTGCAAGCACATTAATTTTTGGAAGTTACCAAGGAATTGGAAACAACATAGAATATTCTGGAGGTCAAAGAGTTGGAGTTGTAAATAAAATTTCTGAAAAAGGTTTAATCTGGAAAACTAAAGAAGGGCAACTTTCATTAGAGGGAAGAACAAGCACAGGGGATTATACAGGTGCGGGAGTTTGGGATTTTAGTATTGACAAATCAGCGAAACATAGTGAAAATGTTGATGAATTATATTCTCAAATAGAACAACAAATGGAAAATGGTCAAAGAGTTAAAATAACTTACAAGCAACCATTAGCAACATGGCCATGGAGAGCAGATACAACCTATTTAGTTCAAAGTGTTGAACCACTTAAAACAAAAAAGAAAAAATAAACTTTTTTAACATCTTTCAAAAATAAATCTTTATCTTTTTTTTGATAATTGTGAACATTTTTAAATTTGCATTATCTGATAAAAACATGCTTAAGAAAGAATTAAATTTTTTAACACTTTGCAGGAAAAATAATTACTCACAAAAAGATCTTGCTGTTTTTAAAAAAGCCATTTCTTTTTCAAAAGTTCATTTTAAAGAAAAAAAACTTTTGTCAGGAGAGCCGGCAATTAACCGCAATATTTCTTTGGGAAGTATTTTAGTTAAAAGCAAACTTTTCCCTGAAGTTGTAACAGCCGGACTTCTTTATGGTCTTGAAAAAAAAGCCCTGCCTGAAGAAATCAAAGAAAAATTCAGCAGAGAAATATTTGATTTGGTTTCCGGACAAACTCAATTAAAAATCATAAAATCTAAAAATAAAACTATTGAAGCAGAAACACTAAGAAAAATATTATTAACTTCTTTACGCGATGTCAGAATTGTCTTCATCAAACTTGCAGACAAATTAGACAACCTCTTAAATATCAAAAGTTTTCCATTGGCTGAAAGAAATCACATTGCCAGAGAAGTGCTTGAAATTTACGCGCCAATAGCAAATCGCTTTGATTTAAGATACCTGAAAAAACACTTGGAAGAAGAGGCATTTAAGATAATCAACCCGAGAAAATATAAAGAAATTTCTAATTTTTTAAAAGAGTCAAAAGAAGAGCGGGAATTATTTATTAAAAATTTTATTAAAGAAATTAAGGATTTGTTAAAAGGAAAAGTTCATGTTTGCGAAATTAAGGGCAGAGAAAAATCTATTTATAATATTTATAAAAAAATTACTTCAAGAAAAAAAAGTTTACACAAACAACAAGACCATTTTGCTGCGAGGATTATTGTTTCTTCTGATGAAGATTGTTATAATGTTCTGGGGATTCTGCACCAGTATTATGATTCTGTGCCTGGGACTTTAGATGATTATATTTCCCAGCCAAAACCAAATAGATACCAGTCACTGCATACTTTACTGCAAACCAAAAATAAAAAAGAAATAGAAGTTCAAATTCGCACTCAAAAGATGGATGATATTGCAGAAGAAGGTGTGGCTTCCCACTGGAGTTATAAAAAATCCAAAACATCAAAATCAAATATTCAGTTTGAGAAAAAAACTGCCTGGCTGCGTTCAGTTTTAGATTTGCAAAACATTTCAAGAGACAAAGAATTTTTAAAAACAATAGAGTTGAATCTTTTTGAGGACACATTTTATTGTTATACTCCAGAAGGAAAAGCAATTGAACTGCCAAAGAAATCCACACTTCTTGATTTTGCCTACTATATCCATCAGGAAATAGGAAATCATGCAACTGGAGGAAGAATCAACAGTGTTTTTTCCCCTCTTAAAAAAGAATTAAATTCTGGGGATGTCATTGAGATTATTACAAATAAACATCAACGCCCAAGAAGAGACTGGCTTAAATTTGTTATTTCCAGTCGTGCAAAAAAAGGGATTTGCAAGGGAATCAGAAAACATGGAGATTTGCCTGTTTCAAAAAGTCTTTCTATAAAACCTAAAGAAAAAAAGACATTTGAGAATATTGTTGTTTCTAAAGAATTTCCCACATCAAATTTTATTCTTGCAAAATGCTGTTCACCTCTTCCAAAAGAAGAACTTGCAGGGGTCATAAAATCTCAGAAAAAAATACTGGTGCATTCAAAAAGCTGCGAAAAAATAAAAAATATCCAGGACAAGGCAATTCCTGTTTTTTGGAAGGAATCGTTTAACATGTTGATAAAAATTATTGTGCAGGCATCAGACCGGTCAGGAATTTTAGCAGATATATTAAACACTATTTCACGAGAAAGTTTTATAATAAAAGAAGTAAATGCAAAGTTATTATCTCATGATGTTGCTGAATGTTTTTTTGTAGTTGTTCCCCAGAAACTGGATAATATTGTCAAATTAATTGAAAAAATAAAACATGTCAGAGGAGTTACTAAGATTTCTTTTGGGTAGTTTAAAATCTCACTACTTCTTATAATTCTTCAACGCCTTCTTAACATCTTTTAAAAGTTGCTGCATACTAAATTCTAATTGCTGCTTGTTTTTTGTTCCTGTGCAAACAAGTTTTCCGTTGCTGAAAAGCAAAAATGTTGCGTTTGGTTCTATTAGTTTGTAAACAAGTCCTGGAAATTGCTCTGGCTCGTATTCTGTGTTTTGCATTTCCAGCGCCAAAAAGTTTAAATTAAGTTTGAGATTGATTGTTCCCGAAGCAACAATGTTCTGGACAGTTATGACTGGTTTTATTGTGATGTTGACATTTATTTTTCTTAATTGTTTTATTACTGCTTTAATTACCAGTCTTACTTGGGCAACTGATTTTGTTCCTGTGCAAACAAGATTTCCCGAAGAGAAAACAAGAACTGCTGATTTTGGTTCTTTAACTCTTAGAACAAGACCTGGAAAAGTTTCCGGGTTGTATTCGGTGTTTGGCTGTGTTCTTGCCAATTTTGTCAGGGGAATTGGCTTTCCTAAAGAAGTGGTAGCAACAATGTTTTGGATTTTATAGTTGCTTTTAGATTTTTTTCCAGCCATCTTGATTTATTATATAAAAATTAGTTTATAAACCTACCCGTAATGATAATTTCTTTTTTGCTTTTTAAAATCTTTTTTGACTTCATTTAGGTTTGCTATTTCTGAAAGTGGTTTGTCTGGTCTGAGTGCAGTAAACCTTGGAAACCTCAATGCAAAACCTGAATCATAGTTCGGGGAGGTTTGTATTTCCTGGTAGGTTACTGCGACGACAATTTTTGGTTTTATTTTTACATATCTTCCTTTTTCTTTTGTGATTAATGGTTTAAGCAGTTTTGTTAATTCTTCAAATGAAATTCCTTGTTCTTTTTTCTCCTTGATTCCGGTTCCAACTTTCCCAATCTCTAAATATTTTTCCTCGTTCCTGCATGAAAGTATAAAACTCGAAAGCCAGCCACTTCTTTTTCCTGTTCCATATTCTGCACCAGTTATTACCAAGTCCAAATCCTTTTCTTCAGGTTTCATCTTCACCATATTGCCCACTCTCCTTCCTGGCCTGTACGAAGACTTTATATTTTTCATCATAACTCCTTCTTGATTATTTTTTAATGCTTTCTTGTAAAATTCTTTTGCCTTTTTTTCATCACTGGTTGTAATTTGTTTTGCGCAAATTATTTTGTAAGGATGATTCTCAATTATCTTTTTTACTATTGCTGTTCTTTTTTCAAAAGGCTCTTTTAATAAAGACTTTCCATTGTAAAATAAAATATCAAAAACATTTACTTCTACTGGCAGTTCTCTCTGGAGTTTTTCAATATTGTATTTTCTTCTTATTCTCTGGCTTATTTCCTGAAAAGGTTTATACTCTTTTGTTTTTTTGTCATAACCAACTGCTTCTGAGTCAAGAATAAATGAATTTCCTTTTACATATTTTTTTATGTATTCAACAACCTCTGGAAATTGTTTTGTCACATTTTCCAGGCTCCTCGTGAAAATCATGACTTTGTTTCCCTGCCTGTGAATAATGGACCTAAATCCGTCGTATTTGTATTCTATTATACAGGGTTTTCCAACTTCCTTGAAACCCTCTTTTATTGTCGGTACTTTTTTTGGGAGCATGGCTTTGATTGGCTTGCCAACTTCTAAAGACACTTTTTCCAAGTCTTTTATTTTCCCTTTTTTCGCAATATCAAAAACCAGAGCAACATCGTTTGACTTGTCTATTGCTTCTTGTATTTTTGTTGAGGCTTCTTTGTCTCTGTCAAAAAACGCAGAAGAAAGCGCCTCTCGTATTGTGCTTTCCTGAACACCAATTCTTAAATCTCCTATTAGTGTTCTAATCAAGTATTTGGCTTCCAGAGGTTCTGCAGATGTCAGGAGTTCTGTGATTAATGCTAATTTTTTATTCACTGTTCCCTTGCCTTCTAATTCCGGAAGTTTCCTTAAATTCTCCAAAACTTTTTCAGTGGTTATAACATGTGAATGAAGTGTTGCTTGTTTTTTGTGGAGGGTAAATTTTTCAGAAGTCTTTCCTAAATCCCCGACAATCTTCCATTCGTGAATTATTTTTTTCGGCTCTGTTCCTGTTGCTTTTGAAATTGCTTTTATTGCGAGCTGATTACTTATCCCAATTTTTCTTTCATCATACTCTGGATAAATATCTCCTTGTAACAGATACATAACATCTCTGTCTGATTCAGAAAGGTGTTTTAAAAATTTAGAAAGTATTTTTATTTTTTCAAGTCTTTTTGTTGTTGAAGACAAATCTTCATAAAGCTGTGCGAGTTTTTTGTAGTTCATCTTAAATGATAGAGTTTAATTAATCCGTAAATTGTTATGATAATATAAACTGATTGTAGAATTATAAATATTATGTCCTGGATGTAGAAGCTATAAATTAACAAACAGATTCCCCCAATTAACAGCAACATAAATATTATTTTTTTCATTCGCTTTTTTAGAGACAGCAAAAAAGTTCCGAGAATAATTAAGGATAGCCCGATAATTGCTATAACATAAAATAGATTTATCACCATAATTAAATTAGGAAGAATGAGTTTTTAAGATTTGGGATGTGTATACTTTAGAATATAAATTTATTTAAAACTATAAATTTTATAATTTTATGATTGATGAAGCAAAAAAGATAAGAGTAGTAAGGGGAAAAGGATTGGAAGAGTATTATGATTTTTATGGATATGGAAGAAATGTAGAAGATTTTTTATTGGTGGTTGAAGGGGAAAAACTTTATACGATTTTAGGAAATTCGTCTCCTAGTAAATTAAAAGCTCTTTGTTATGAAGGAGAATCTCCATTTCCTAACGCTGACAATGTTATAGGTCTTGAAGATAGATGGTATGCCATATCAGAAAATCCTTTTTTATCTAAACATTTTCGCTAACTAATTCTGCTTCAGCATCTTCTTCCATTTTTTCAAGTCGAGTATAGTAATCTGGAAATTCATTTAAATGAGCTAAAGTAATTTTTCCTGTGATTAATGGGTTGTCGTCTGTAACATTTGTGTTAGAGTCAATAGTTCCGTGTTCAAGTTCAACATCCATTCCAATACGAAATTGCCCAACATTAAATTTGTCCCACTTTATCCCAAGTTTTTCTCCAATTTCTTTTGCTTGTTCTGTTGTGAAATGTTTTTCCTCGTGGTTCATAAAAGAAATAAAAATGCTAAAGTTTAAATAAGTTTGTGCTTTAAAATTTATATAGGAATTTTAACAATAGAAGAAGCATTAAGGAGAGAAAAGGCAGGTGAAGGAAAGATTGCTGAATTAAATGGCAGAAATTATTTTCGTGAAAAGAAGGTCGCAACAATTTACACTCGCATTGGTGTTGATGTAGATAGCTATAAACCTCTTTATGATTTTAGGAGTGACGATTAGTTATGCTTTTAGTGGGATGTTTGTCAAATGAAAAAATTTCGATTTGTTAGCCAGTAGTTAATAAAGAACAAATTTTAATAAAACAAAGAAAAAAATTAAGATTATTTTTTCCTATTAAAATAAATTATCATACATGCTCCACTTGTTTACATAATCAAGTCCAAATTGGAAAAGTGCATAAGAATTTGCTCTTGAAATTTGTTGATATTGTTCAATAGAATAAGTGCCTTTTAAATCTGAAACTAAAACCCTTTTACATGTTTGATTCATCCCGTCAATAATTTCAGGCATTTGCTTCTCTAAACCCAATCCTAAAATTTGCTTTCGAATCAATGCACTTCGATAAAGAAATGCAGAATGATTTTCAATCCCGAATAATTCTACGCCTTTTTTAAATATTTCACCAGAATCTCTTATTTGTGGGAATTTTTTTAATTCTGCATGAAAAATATCGATTAAATCAAATAATTTATCTTTTATATCAATAAGGGATGCTTCTTCTAAATCTTGTGCGATTTCTTCTGAACGAAATTGATTTCCTAAACTCATTTCACTTCCCTCGCCTCTTCCCTGCTCTCACACTTGGTCTTGATTTGTTTGTTGGATGTTTGCTTCTTAATCCCCTTGATTTTTTTCCTGCAGAAGTCAGTCCTCTCATTGGGCGTTTTTTGTTTTTCAAATTGCAAATCCAGTTTATTGTTCTGTCATTTTTTATTTCCGGCTTGCTCGGGTCAACACAAATCACTTCATAAAAATAATGAACTCCATCTTTTCCAATTTCATAAGAATTCAACACTTCAAGGTTTTTGTATTTCCTCGCAACTCTTTGTTCTGCAATCCACCTGTAATTCATCTTCAAAGTTTTTCTTGTGTGAAGTCTTTTTGACCTTCTTCCTTTGTTCGGCCTTGGTCTTTTGTGCCCGCCCCTTCTGACTCTTATTCTAATTATGACAAATCCTTTTTTATCTTTATAACCCAGGGCTCGTGCCCGGTCTAATCTAAGTGGTTTATCAACTTTCGTAAACACCCCCGACTTCCTCCACGCAATCATTCTTTCCCGAAGAGTTTTCTTGTCAGGTTTTTTCCATGCCTGCCTTAAATAATAATAAAGCCCTCTTGCACTCTTTGGATTTTTTTTAGATTCTTTTTCTGTCATAAAACATTGAGAGAATTTTAATTTTTAAAGGTTTGGTTAAAAAATTTTCAATGAATTATAATTTTTTTAGAAAAAGAATAAACTCTTTAGGAATTTTTCCAGAATTATCTAAGTCTATTTTAACTTTTTTATTAAATCCCAACTTTTTATAATATCTTTGGGTTCGTTTTTCTTCTTTATACGAACCAATCGTAACTTCATTAAACCCCTTTTTCTTAATATACTCAAATGCGTCATTAATCAATTTAGTCCCAATTCCCCTTCCTTGAAATTTTTTATGTATTCGAAAAGCACATAAATAAACCCTCTTTTTTGTATCTGCTTTTTGTTTATCTTCGTTTTCCCAAAAGAAATGTATTTCACCAATTAATAATTTTCCTTCTTCAACAACCAAAAAATCTTGTTTTTTTTCCTTTATTCCTTTTATATATTTTTTCAACAATTTTTTAGAATTAGGCCAACCCCAAGAAAGTTTTTTAAAATCTTTAATTTCTCCTTTTCTTATTTTCATATTAAAACATATGAGCCTGCACGGATTTGAACCGTGGACCTCTGCCTTATCAGAGCAGCGTTCTGCCAGACTGAACTACAGGCTCAGATAAAATTCAAAGAATTAAGTTATTTATAAGTTTTGTTGCTCAATTCCTAATCCCAAACTCAAGAACTAATTTTCCTTCTAAGAATGTATAATTTACTATTGGAAGATTTATTGGGATTACTTTGAAATAAGCTTTTTTATCTGCAAGGGCTTTTATCTCAATGCTGCTCTCAAGTTTAATTATTGAAATGTCATTTACTGAATTTACCCCAGGCATATTAATTTCATAAATCACTCTGTCTGCTAATCTCCTGATATTTGTCAGAGGTTCTTTTTTTGGCAATCCTGAAATTTTTTTGAGAGATTCATTTGAAATATTTGGAAGAAATTTTCTTGGTTTTTTGACAACCTGCATTGGCTGTGCCACCTTAATATGCTTTGGGTCAATTCTCTTGCCATTTATTATCAGTTCAAAATTTGTTCTTGGTGCTGAATTTTGATGAAATTCTTTTTGTATTTCCCGCTCTAACATTTTAAGTGTTTTACCCAACATTCCTCCAATTATCTTTCCTCCAATTCCACCAAGCAAAGAATTAGAAAATTGCTCAAATTCATTTATTGTATCTGTTTTTCCTAACATGCCCCAATCTCCAGAGTTTTCATTAAAAGAGTTTCCGCAATAAGGACAAAATTCATACTTATTACTTATTTTATTTCCGCAGTTTTTACATAATTTTTTTTTGAACATATTAAAATGTAATTTTAGTAGTTTAAATAATTTTTTATATGAAATCTAAATATTTTCTTATATGCATTATTTCATGGACTTCTTTATTAATTGTCGGAACAGATTCTTTTAGGATAATTTCGTTGAATGCTTTTGAATTTGTGAATTTTTTTGTTTTTCTTGTTTCTCTCATTTTTGGAAGCCACCAAAGTAAAGAAATTCCTCTTGCGACTGCACCGATGATGAAAATTAAGGTTATTGGCTGTATGAAATCAGTGTTTAAAATTTTTATTAAAAATGCTCCGAGTAATGCCCCTAAAAAAGTCCCAACACCCCAGAAAATATTGTAATAAGAAATCGCAAGACCTCTTTTTTCATTATTTACATTATCATATATAAAATTTTTTTCAGCGAGGTAAATTCCCGCCCATGCAATTCCGTTTATTGCAGAGGGTATGAAAATCAGATAAAGGGGATTTGAATTTAAAATCCATAATATCGGGACAAAAGGGGTCATTGATGCTGCGATGCAGAGGGCTTTGTAATTGCCATATCTGTCTGCAAATTTCCCCCACAGCTCTAAAGTAATTAATGAAAGTGTTGTGCCGGAAAAAATTATTATCATATATAAAGTGTATGAAAAATTCAAATGTCTTAATAAATAAACTACTAAAAGAGGAGTTGAAATTGCAACTGTAAAAGTGAAGAAAAATCTAAATAATGCAAGTTTTCCAAAGTTGTTTTTATTAGAGTTAATCAAAAAATCCCAGAGTGAGAAGTAGTAGCCTTTTTTTAATTTCATTTTTGGTTCGTATTGTTTGTGAAAAATTTTCCAGGAGATTAGTCTGCTTAAAAGTGCCAATGAAAATAAAATCATAAACCCAAACATTACCCAATTATTTTTTTCAAAATAATCCAAGAAAAGTGCTGCAGAGATTGCTAAAACTACTGAAACAAAACCTGTTAATAAATTTCTTTTTGAGAACCATCTTCCTCGGTGTTTTTTTTCAACAATGTCGCCCATCCATGAGAACCATGCAGGGTAGCCGAGATTTCCTGCAATTATATACAATGCAAAAGAAAATAAAACTAAAATTGGAAGTGATTCTAATAAAATTCCTTTGTAAAATAAAACCGCGATTGCAACAAACGGCAGCCACATTAATGATTCAATGAAAATTGTTTTAAGAAGTATTTTTTTCCTGGAAAATTTTTCAGGGAGTCTTGAACCAAACATTTGGCTTAGAGGACCAAGCAATCCGCTAACAGCACTTATCATGGCAACAAACGATGAACTTGAATTAATTGCTATTGCAAATGGAGAAACATAATAATGCCCAAATGAATTTTTAGCTGAAGCGAAAATCCCTTCTGCAATGCTGTGCCTTCTTGCTTTTTTCTTTAATTTTTCCTCTTGTTTTTTACCCACCATCTTTAATTTAATCAGTAATTATTGTTAATAAATGTTTTTAGTTAGTTTTTTATATCTTGTAATTGTATTTTATTTATGGCAAGGAAAAAATTTTATGTTACAACCCCGATATATTATCCAAATGATATCCCGCATGTGGGCCACGCATACACAACCATAGTTGGCGATGTAATTGCCAGGGGGCATAAACTCAAAGGAGAAGATGTTTTTTATTTGACAGGAACTGACGAGCATGGGAAAAAAATTGAAACTGCTGCTAAGAAAAAAACAAAAAATCCAAAGGAGTTTGTTGATGAATTAGTTCCTGAGTTCAAGAATGCGTGGAAAAAACTAAATATTGATTATGACCGGTTTATTCGAACAACAGAAAAAGATCATGAAAAAGTTGTTTTAAAAATTCTGCAGAAAGTTTTTGATAAAGGAGATATTTATTTGGGAGAATATGAGGGACTTTATTGCACGGGTTGCGAGGCATATTATACTGAAAGAGATTTAGTTGATGGATGTTGCCCAATACATAAAACAAAAGCAGAAAAATTAAAAGAAAAAAGTTATTTTTTTAAATTATCAAAATATAAAAAGAAGCTTTTAAAATTGTATAAAGATAATCCTAACTTTATATTGCCTAAGTTTCGGGTTAAAGAAATTATTAATCGTTTAGAGGATTTGCAGGATTTAAGTATTTCAAGAACAAGTTTTAATTGGGGGATTAAATTGCCTTTTGATAACAAACATATTTCTTATGTTTGGTTTGATGCACTTTTGAATTATCTTACTGGGGTTGGTTATTTAAAAGATGATAAAAAATTTTCAAAATTTTGGCCCGCTGATTTGCATATTGTTGCTAAAGATATCATGTGGTTTCATGTTGTTATCTGGCCAACTATGTTAATGTCTGCTGGAATCAAACTCCCTAAAACTATTTTTGTTCACGGATACTGGACATTTAATAAAAAGAAAATTTCAAAGTCGCGAGGGAAAGTAATCAATGTGAATGAATTAATATCTATTACCGGAAATGTTGATTCAATCAGGTATTTTCTTTTAAGAGAAACGCCTTTTGGGGATGACGGAGATTTTTCAGAGCAAGCTTTGATTGATAGGCATAATAATGAACTCGCGAATAAATTAGGGAACTTGGTTTCAAGGGTTTCCGGACTTATTGAAAAATTTGGAATTAGTAAATCTGCACCCAAGGGTGTACCCCTTGATATGCAGGATGGAGTATTCGGGGGCAAAAATAAATTATTAAAAAAATTAAATGAGGCAAAAATTGAAAAACTTTTTGAGAATTATGAATTTGATAAAGTATTAAATGAAATTTTTAGTTTTATTGATATTTGTAATGAATATGTTCAGAATAAAAAGCCGTGGGAAACTAGAGATAAAAAAGTTCTTTATGAATTAAAAGAGTCAATCTTAAAAATTGCTGATTTGCTTTGGCCATTTATTCCGGAAAGTGCCGAAAAAATTAAAAAGCAGTTTAGTGCAACAAAGATTAAAAAGAGTGAAATTCTTTTTAAGAAAATATGAAATGAAAAAAGAATTAGAAAGCGAAAATTCTCTGAATTTTAATTCATCCTTAAAAAAATTAGAAAAAGAAGTTAATAAAGAGGGAATAGAAATAAGGTATTTGAAAAGACTTTATTCACAAGATAATGGTTTTCAAAAAATTCAAAGAGATCATGTTCCGAGATTAGAGCCATTAATATCTCTTAAATATTATGGGGTGTTTGTTTAAATGGAAAACATAATTAATTTTGAAGATTGGGAAAAACTTGACTTAAGAGTTGGAAAAATTTTGGAAGTTGAAAACATTAAAGGTGCTGACAAACTTTTCAAACTTTTTGTGGATATTGGTTCTGAAAAAAGAACTGTTTGTGCTGGTTTAAAAGCTTATTATTCAAAAGAAGAATTAGTTGGTAAAAAAATAATTTTGTTTGTAAATCTTGCTCCTCGGAAATTGCGGGGAATTGAAAGTCAGGGAATGGTTTTAGCTTCTGTTAGCAACGATGAATCAAAAGTCAAATTAATTAAACCAGATAAAGATGTTGAAGTTGGTAGTAAAATCAAGTGATTAACTACTTAATCCCAGCTTTTGAAGAACTCTTTTAATTAATTTTTCCCTGTCTTTTTTAGAATCATATTCTACATCTAAAATTCTTGCTGCAATTTCCTTGTATGCTCTTGCTGACTTGCTTTTTGGAAAAGTATGGACAACAGTGTCCCGCAGACTTAAGGATTTTTGAATATCTATGTCTTCCGGAACCATTCCAAGAACAGGGGTTTCCAGCATTTCTTTTACTGTTTCAGGGGGCATTTCTATTTTATTTTTTTTGACTCTTGTTATTATCACTCCTTTGACTGGTTTTTTTAACTGCTCTGCAATCTTGATTGTTTTTAATGCGTCAGTGATTGCAGGCATTTCAGGATTTGTAACTACTATTAATTCATCAGCTATTTCAATTGCAGATATTGCTTCATCGCCAAGTCCTGCAGCACTGTCAATAATAATATATTCTGAAAGTTCCTTAAAATCTTTTTTAAAATCTTTTATTTTTTTTGGCTGTATTTTTTTCAGTTCTTTTATTGATAAAGATGAGGGCATGATTTTTATTCCTGATTCATGTTCATAAACAGCCTCGAAAGGTTCTGCTTTATTTAACAACACATGGTTTAGATTTATCGGGACTTCTGGGGAATTTAAATGGATTCCAATGTTTGGTGTGGAGAGATTTCCGTCGATAATTAATGAGTCTTTACCAAAATAATTTATGGCTGCTCCTAGATTTATTGCAGAGGTAGTTTTTCCAACACCCCCTTTACCAGATGTAATGACAATTATTTTTGACATTTTAAAGAATATAATCTTTATAATAGAAGAAATTGCTTTGTTGTACTTATAAACTTTTCCAACATTTCTGCATATATTTTTAGTTGTTCCAAATTTACATTTATTTCTTTCCCTCTGTAAAATATTTTCAAGTTAACGTTTTTCCTGAACTCGCCTGTTCGTTCTTTTTTTAATTCTTCAATTTTTCTGAACATCTCATACATTTCTATGACTTGCAAGAAATCTTTATTCTTCTTGAATAATTTTTTTACCTCTTCTATTTTTCCTATGGGATTCAAAGGAACTGAAGATATTTTCTTTTTTTTCTCGGCGTGTTTTAATATTTCGTTGATACTCACTTCAATCATTCTCCTCCACCTTCGAATGAGGTTTAGTATCACATCACAGGTTTTTGTATATTTTAAGCTAACATAAAGGAGATGGTCTGCACTTATTTTTTCCTGAATTATTTCTTCCATGTTAATCTAATGAATTAGAACTATACCCCATTAGGAACAGAGGCTTTTTATATTTATCTTTAGGCAACTTTGCTATTCTATTTTTGCAAAGTTGATTTCCTAAGAATTCAGGATAAACAACAACACAAAAGGTTTACTAGGCAACTTCACAAAAACAAAAGAGCAAAGTTACAGGAAAAAGTTCTCTTTAAACTGTTTTTTTAATTTTTTCCAAAATATTTTTTGCTAATATTAAAAATTCCTTGACTTTTTCAATTGTTACTATTTTTTGCTGTAAATTTTGGGAAAGAATTACAATTTTTTCATTTTTCATAAATTCCATTGAACTTTTTTTATGCTCTTCTACAACATCAAATAATTCCGCGATTAATCTAATTTCTTGTTCTGTAATATTATATCTCTTGGCACATTTTTCTGTAAATGTCCTGAAATTTGTTTTTGGGTCATTGCAAAGTTTTATTCTTTTGTAAAGATATTCGTATTGGAGGACAGAACTAATGCACTTGGAAATTGCAATTTTTGTGTCTAGTAGAATTTTTAACAAAAGTTTTTTGTCTTGAATCAAAGGAAAGGTTACATAAAGCATGTGGTCAGCAATGGAGATTATCTTGTGTGCTTCTTCAAGATTTTCAAGGAATTTATCCATGCGAGGACACCTGCGGTTTCCTTAACTCCCGACTTCGCACGGGGGATTTATTTTCATTTGTCCCTACCACGAAATCGCTCGGCTTAACCTTCTCTTTTTGTTCAGGTGTGCGACTTTTTATAACACTCATGGAAGTCGCATGAAAGGCATTTAAGGTTTTTCTTTTAATTACCATATTATTTAGAAGTGTTTAGAATTATTATATTTGTTGGTGGTGGAAGAAGAAATTATTTTGAGGTTAAAGTAAATACAAATTGAAATTCATTTCAATAAATTTATATAATCAAAAATATAACAAAATAACATGGGAAAATTCCTTAAAATACTTTCAACAAGACAGCAAGGAGCAATATTCTTTTTTCTTATAGGTTTGTTAATGGTTTTTTCAAAACAAAAAGATTTGATAGAAGCAATTAAAGGGTTTGGTTACTTATTTATAATATTTTCAATTTTAGTATTTATAGGAGAAACAAAAAGAAAATATGAAATAATCAAACCATATAAGAAAAATCATTATGATTCACAAAAAGAAGAAATTATCGCGAACTATTTTAAAAGAAAGAACATAATTTATCGTCATCACCCTGTTATTAAATTAAACAAAACTTTTTTTGGTATTACAATCCCTTTTCTTTCAGTCAAGGTTGAACCAGATTTTTTCTTGCCAGAATTTGAAGTATTTGTTGAATATTGGGGCATGATAGACAATAAAGAGTATAAAAACAAAAGTTACGATTATAAAAAGAAATTATATAAAACAAATGATGTTGAGTTTATTTCACTTTATCCGAAAAATTTAGATAATTTGGATTTTGTGTTTACTTCTAAATTATTAGATTTAATAAAAGAAAGACAAGGTCTTAAAAGGAATTGGAGATAGTAATTTTTGGGTTTAAGTTCTTTTAATTTTATTACTGCCCTCATCAAGTTTGGTAATTAGTTAGATACAATTTTTAGAAAACCCAAGAAAAGAAAAAGATAAACTTTTAAACTTTTAGTTCTCTATTAATTTAAGATGGCTAAAAAGAAAAAGAATAATATTTGGTATATTGCAGGAAGTGTTGTTATTATTGTTTTTCTTATTGTTTTATTTTTTATTTATCAACCAAGCAATTCTTCTTCTACAACAAGTGGAGAAGAATCAAAAAAATCTTCTTGGAGTTTATTTGAAGAGGATGCTTCTTGTAAATATAATAAAGGAGAAAATTGCCAAAATACTCCTTCAAAATGTGTTTGTAAATCTGACCAAATTTGTTTTCCTGATAGAACAAAATCAGATAATTTAGGATGTTATACAATTGTTTGTGGAGATGGATACAAAGACGAAGGAGAAACGAGCGAAACTTGTTGTATAGATGCTGGTTGTTCAAATGGTTTAGTTTGTGATGCAAATTTAAACAAATGTGTTAAACCTGAATGTCCTTTTGATTGTTGTATAAATGATATAAAATATCAAGATAAATCTTGCCCCCAATATTATACTTGTAATAGCCAAGAGCATTCTTGCGAACCAGACGACAGCGACAACGATGCTTTCTTTGATTATGAGGAAATACAAAAAGGCACAGACAGATATAATCCAGACACAGATGGAGATACAGTTTTAGATGGTTATGACAATCACCCTCTTTTTGAATATTTGCCAGACAACATTAATTATGATTGGTACTATGGAAAAAATTGTATTTGGGGATTTTGTCCGTTCCCACAAAACCTTAATTTTGAAATAAAAATTAGTGAAGATGTTATTTCATCTTATGAAAATATGCCCAAAGAAAATTTAATTAATCGAAAAGACCCGCAATTAGAAGAAGTTGCTCAAATAATGAATCAATTAGCAAATGCAGAAGGATATAATGATGCAGATAAATTAATGATGACTATTGCATTTTCCCGTTCTTTTAATTATGATTACACAAAACTAAATTTCGATAAACCTTTACCAGATTGGGCAAATTTCCCAATGGAAACAATTGTCAAAAAAGAAGGGCTTTGTGCAGATAGCGCAGTTATGGCGACAGCGTTATTAAGAGAAATTGGCTACGATGCCCACTATTTAGTTGGACCTTGTCATGATTATACTTCTTATCACGCAATCGTCGGGATTCTTTATGTTGATGGAATTACTTTAGGCGGTTCAGAGCGTTATGTAACTCACAACGGGAAAAAATATTATTATGTTGATGCAACTTCAAGAGATTCTGGAGGGAATGTATTTTATTCCGCAACTTCAAAAGACGATTTTGGAACTACTTTTTGTTCAATGAATGAATTTGTAGTAAGAGAATCTTAATCACAAAGCATCTTCTTTTTTAGAAAAAAAGTAAACAAACAACTTTCAACTCAACTCCAAAATCGCCTCTGCCAAATCCCCTGTTCTTTCCAAAACCTCTCTCACTTCTTCTTCAGATTTATTGGTTTTTTCCATAACTGTTTTTATATCTTCCTCAGAAATTTCAGGAGCAGAAGTTTCTTCCCTGATTTCCCCTGCAATCTGAAAAGTTTCCTGTCCCTGCATTTTTATTTTTGTCACAGAAACAGGTTCAATAATTATTCTGGTGCTGTCTGTTTTTTCAATTATAACTCTTGAAGCGTCAATCTCGTCCTGCGAGATTCCCATTTGCTTCATAACTGCCTGCATTTTTTTTGGGTTCATTCCTGGAAACATTTTAACCAAAAAACACCCCCAAGGAAAATCTAAAAACAATTATCAAAATTATAAATACAATTACATGCGTTGGTTTTAAACTGAACCTGCTTGAGTATTCTTCGCTGAACCTCATTAACCCGCCGAATCCGCCGGGCATCTGGACTTGTGTATCTTGAGCCATGATTATTTTATAGATAGATAGTTTTTAAAAGTTTCTTGATGGTAAAAATATATGAAAGGGTTACCTAAAAACTGGAATACTGAAATAGAAAAAAAGATTACTGAAAAATGGAAAAAGTCTGAGATGTTTAATTTTAATCCAAAAACAAAAAAGGAAATTTATTCAATCGACACTCCCCCACCTTATGTTAATGCGCCAATCCATATTGCCCAGGCAATTACTTATTGTTTCATGGACATGTTTGCACGATACAAAAGAATGAAGGGATTTGAAGTTTTGTTCCCTTTAGGGCTGGACAGAAATGGTTTGCCTATTGAAATGGGCGCTGAAAAAAAATTCAAAGTTTCTCCATTTAAAATTGGAAGAGAAAAATTCATTGAATATTGCAAGAAACTAATCAGCGACGGGTCTAAAGAAACACAGGACTCTTTTGCAAAGTTGGGGATTTCATTTACTTCTTACAAAGAAGGAAGCCACATTGGAGCTGTTTACAAAACAGATTCTCCAGAATACAGAACCTTGACACAATCAACTTTTATTGAATTATACAAAAAAGGATTAATTTACGAAGATGTTAGAATCAATAACTGGGACTCTAAACTCCAGACAACAATTGCAGATTCTGAAATAGAATACAAAGACCTAATCTCGGAATTTGTTTATGTTAAATGGAAAATCAAAGAAACTGGAAAAGAAATAATTATCGGCACTACAAGACCGGAATTAATCTGCACTTGCGGAATGATAATTTTTAATCCTAAAGATGAAAAACATAAACATCTTAAAGGAAAAACCGCCATCTCTCCTTTATTTAAAAAAGAAATTCCAATCAAGGCGCATCCTTTAGCAGACCCTGAAAAAGCCACAGGAATTGTTATGATGTGTTCTGCAGGAGATTTATCTGACATTCAATTTTTTAGAGAACAAAAATTAAAACCTGTTATTGCAATTAACCAAGATGGAACCATGAATAAAAATGCCGGGTTTTTGCAAGGATTAAAAATCAAGGAAGCAAGAAAAAAAATTATTGAAAAACTGAAAGAAAAAAATTTATTATTTAAACAGGAAAAAATAACTCACAGGACCCCTATTTCTGAAAGGTCTGGAGCAGAAATTGAATTCATTGAAATGCCTGAGTTTTATTTAAAACAATTAGAATTCAAAGAAGAAATCAGAAAGATTTCTAAAAAAATTAATTTTTATCCGGAAAGCTCCAGAAAAATTCTTGAAGACTGGATTGATTCAATTTCAATTGACTGGCCTATTTCAAGAAGAAGATTTTATGCTACTGAAATCCCTTTATGGTATTCTGAAAATGGTTTGGTTGCTGTTCCACAGCAAGGAAAATACTATAAACCATGGAAAGAAAAAGTTCCGGAAAATGCAGATGTTCTGGACAATGGAAAAATAATTGGAAAAGTCAAAGATTTCAAACACAAATGGACTGGAGAAGAAAGAATTTTTGACACATGGATGGACTCATCAATTTCTGAATTATATATTTTAAAATATAAACAGGATAATGAATTTTTCAAAAAAGCTTATCCTGCAACTTTAAGACCACAGGGCAAAGAAATTGTTAGAACCTGGCTTTATTATACTCTTTTAAGAGGATATTTGGAAACAGGACAACCTTGTTTTAAAGATGTCTGGGTCCACCAGCATTTATTAGATGAAAAAGCCAGAAAAATGTCTAAATCTCTTGGGAATATTATTAACCCTCAAAAAATCGTTGAGCAATCTGGTGCAGAAGCCATAAGGTTCTGGGCGGCTACAGAAGGAGATTTGTCCAAGCAAGATTTAAGTGTTTCACCACAAAGAATTGATTCTGAAAAAAAGACACTTAATAAAATATTAAATGTCTCAAAATTTGTAATGTTATTTGACAAGCCAAAGCAAAAGCCAAAGACTGAAAAATTTGATGAATTATTTATAAATTATATTGAGGAGCTTACAGAATTTTCAGACAAAAAATATGCAAAATATAATTTTCATCATCCTGCCTTGAAACTCAGAAATTTTTTATGGGAAATTTTTGCCTCGCATTATATTGAACTTGTCAAGAGCAGAGCTTATAACCAAAATAAAAAATTCACAAAAAAGGAAAGCGACTCTGCTAAATACACTCTTCATTTCTTGCTTGAAAGATTTTTAACATTAGCATATCCAATTATCCCTCAAATTACAACAACAATTGCCAAAGAGAAAAAAATTAATTTGCTTAAACAAGAATTTCCAAAAGCAAAAAAACCCAAAAGCAATTTAAAATTAATTGACGAACTTGTAAACTTCAACAGCAAGGTTTGGAAAAAGAAAAAAGACAAAAGCATTAGTTTAAGAAATGAAATATCTGGAATTAAGATTCCAAAGAGTTTAAAAGATTTTGAAAAGGATTTGATTGTTGCTCATGGGTTGGTTTGAACCTAGAAAATTTAAAGTGGAGTTTGTAGAACAATAATTCTTAAAAAGATAAAAGATATGAATTTTTTATGGAAAAAGATTCTACTAAAAGAGATTTAATAAATTTCTGGTATCTTAACCAAAATCATACAATAGATTACAAAGAGCAAGTTGTAAATTGGTTATATGAACATTTTGAGGATTTTAGAGATGTTGCAAAACCTTCCCTATGGGTTGATTTTTATGATTTTAAACCTAACCATAAGTCTAATATAACTGGGCATGTTTTTGTTAGTGAACTTGAGGAAGATTCAAAAAAACTTCAAACTTTTTATAATTATGTTTTATCTAAAGAGAGAACTTTTATTCCTATAGGGATTGCTTGTACAGATAAACAAGATTATAGTTTAATTGAAGAAATTTTAAAACAGAAT
Organism: Candidatus Pacearchaeota archaeon; assembly: GCA_023132255.1. Taxonomy (GTDB): domain Archaea; phylum Nanobdellota; class Nanobdellia; order Pacearchaeales; family GW2011-AR1; genus JAGLYK01. The sequence goes on along the minus strand of JAGLYK010000006.1, from coordinate 23,530 downwards.
TATGGAAGAAAAGGAAAATTAACAAATGATTTTTTAGGAATAGGAAAATTGTTTAATCAGAAGACAATTAAAGGAAGATAACTAATATTTTATAAACACTATTTCTTTTCCTAGATTATGTTAACAAAAGAAGAATTAGAAAATGTTTTAGAAGAACTTTCTCAGCATAAGGGTCGGGCAACTGAATTGATTAGTGTTTATATTCCTGCGGGTTATGATGTGAATGCTGTGCAAAGGCAGTTGGAGGCAGAGAAGTCTACTGCGAAAAATATTAAGTCCACTGCGACGAGGAAAAATGTTTCAGAGGCGTTGGATAAGATTGTGAGATTTTTGAAGGATTTCAAGAAGACACCTGAAAATGGGATGGCTGTTTTTGCAGGGAATATTTCAAAGAAGGAAGGACAAAGTGATATGCAGTTGTGGGATGTTGAGCCACTGCAACCGTTGAAAATGAGGCTTTACCGTTGTGACAAAGAATTTGTTTTGGATGCGTTGCAGGACCAGCTGGAGATTGATGAGGTTTTTGGATTGCTTGTAATGGACAGAAAAGAAGCAACTATTGGGATGCTGGAAGGAAAGAGAATTGAGATGCTACACAAAATGACTTCGGGAATTCCAAGTAAGATTCGGGCTGGTGGTCAAAGTTCTCAAAGATTTCACAGAATTACAGAGGGCTTGACAAGAGATTTTTACAAGAGGGTTGCTGAAGAAATGAAAAAGATTTTTTTTGAGAATAAAAAGTTAAAGGGAATTTTGGTTGGAGGGCCTGTGCCGACAAAAGATGAGTTTCTTGACGGGAAATATTTAAAGACACAGCTGCAGGAAAAAGTTATTGGGGTGAAGGACATTGGAAACACAGACGAGTCAGGGTTGAAAGATTTGGTTACAGCAAGTCAGGATGTTTTGGCTGAGCAGGAGATTGTTCGTGAAAAAAAAGTTTTGGAGAAGTTTTTTGAAACATTGGGGGAGAAACCTGATTTAACGACGCGCGGAGAAAAGGATACGAAACACGCCTTGAATTACGGGGCTGTTGAAACTTTGTTGATTTCCAAGAAGATTAATAAAAAAATTTCCAAAGAGTTAATTGATATTGCAAAGAATACTGGCTCTGGAGTTGAGATTATTTCTGTTGATAATCCTGAGGGAGAGCAATTCTTAAATCTCTCTGGTATTGGAGGGATATTGAGGTTTAGGATTTGAGATTAGAAGGAGTTTTATAAAGATAATTCTCTATTTTTTATTATGGAACAAAAAAAGAGATTGGGAGGTTGGCAATGTTGGGTTGACTTACATAATTCTTATGTTATCAAAACTCCAAAAAATCGTGCGGAAATAAAACAGGAAGTAGAAAAATTTTTGACGTGGAAGAATAAACTTGAAGAATTGGATGAGAGAACTGACAAGATGATTTTTGATATAAACAACTCTACAAAAATAGTAAAAAAATCAAAAATCCCAAAACAATTATTAGCAAATTTAGAATTTATTGGACATGGGAAAATAAAACAAAAAAAAGTTTTGGTTTTAGAAGAAGCACTACAAAATTTAAAGGAAGTAGAGAAGTTAAAATTAATTGATAAAATTACAAAATTTTTGTTAGAACTTTGGAAATATGGAATACACGAAAAAACATTTAAATTTTTTTCAAATTTAGGAATTGATAAAAACAAGGTAATTTTAATTGATGTTTTTGAATTAACCTCAAACAAAAAGAAAGTTCTAAAGCAAATCAAAAAAAGGCAATGGGCTAAAACAAAGAGATTCAAAAAACATCTTCCTCCAAAATTAATTGATCATCTTATAAAAAAATTAGATAAAACACTGACTGAAAAAAATTTAGAAAAATATTGGAAAACAAAATGAAAAAAGAATTTTGGACAGATTGGGAAAACAAGAGCAAGATAGAAATAAAAGGGATTAAAGTTGTAAGAAAGGCGAGAAATTTAATTCTCAAAAATATACCAAATGAAGAAATAATTGGTATTTATTCCAAGGGCAGTTTTCCAAGAAGAGAAATAAATGCAAAAAGCGATATTGATTTGATGATAATTATTAGACATTCAAGATTTTTGAAAAAGTTTAAGAAAATAGAAAAAGCAAATAAAATAAGTTTAGGATTTCCCATTCATTTGGCTGGCGTTTCCTTGTTTGAATTAAAAAAGGGCGTACATTGTAAGAGTGGAGATAAAGAGGGAAAATCTACTAGTAGAATTGTGAAACAACTCCCAAACTATAAACTGATTTATGGAAAAGGATTAGGTCATTCTAATTTTCCAGTTAGAAGTAATAAAGAAGATTTAAAAAAATTAATTGGATTCTATAAAACTATTTTTATCCCTTCTTACAAAAATAAAAAAGTTGGTTTTTCTGAAATTGTTAAAGGAACATTTTGGCTTGTTGAGGACGAACAAAGATTTAATGGAAAAGAGTTTTCAACTTCTTGGAAAGATTTAGCAAGGTCTATTAAAAATAAGAATCATATTGTTCATGAAACTTTAAAATTAAGATTGAGACCAACTAAAAATAAAAAAATCAGGCAAAAGTTTCTTAAGAGATTAGAAAAATATATATTAAGATTAGAAAATAAAATTTAAAAAATAACTCTTTCCTTAATAATCTATTATCAAAAAATAATTTAAACTAACTTCTCTTAATTTTTTATGCAACCTGTTTCAAGTTTAAAATGAAAATTACAAAAGAGCGTGTGTTAAATGCAATTGGGGTGTTGTTGATTTTACTTGCAAGTTTAAGAATTTATTCAATGGCAACGCAGGGAACATTAGTAGATTTTTTCTGGTTGTGTAATCATGCCCCGTTGCTGATTGGATTAGCTATTTTGTTTAGAAGTTTTTTTTGGCTAACAGCAGAAATTTCCCTGCTGGCTGTTGGCTCTCTTAATTGGTCTTTGGATTTTCTCTCAAAGTTGTTTTTTGACAAATATCTTTTAGGTTCAACAGATTATATTTTTACAGCAATTTCTCCTGAGTCAGCAATTTCAATTTTGCTGCATCTTGGTGTTTTACCTTTGGCTGTTTTAGGGTTTTTCCTGATTCAAAAACCAAAAGAAAAAAAAGTAAATGCATGGAAAGGTTCTTTGCTGCATGTGTTTATTCTTGTGCCTTTTATTTTGTATTTTTGGGAAGCTCATAATTTGAATTGTTTTTTGAAGCCCTGTGTTTCATGGATGCCTGATTTTAGTCTTTATCCTGTTTTATTTTCTACGGCTTATTTTGTTTTATTTGTAATTCCTGTAAATTGGGTTCTTGTGAAATTGGGAAAAAATTAAAACAAATCAACAACCCAATTTGGAAAAGTTCCAGAATCATCACAATGATAAACTTTATGAGTTAATTGATTAAAATTTAATTTTAATTTCATATTATTTCCTTTTATTAATTTTTTATTCTCATTGCTAATTTTTAATTGCGGTGGTTTAAACATTTCTGGTTTAAATCCAAAGCACTCTTCAAAAATATTTATTCCCTCTTGCAAATATTTTTGATTTCTGTTTGTATTAAATTCTTCAAACTCATGATAAACTCCATGCAAGCCAAGTGTCTTGTTTAAGCTTAAAATTTTTTGACACCATGTTTTGTTTTCTGAAATTGATTTGTTATTAAATTTTGGGATTATCCAAAGAATATCTGATTTTTCTAAATATTTCTGTTCACAAAGAATTTCAGGAGAAACATCATCTATTTCCCGAGGAGAAGTTAAACGAATTAAAAATAATGTAAAGACAAATAAGAGAATTATTAAAAGAGGGATTAGGATTTTCTTTTTCATAAAGATGGTAGGGAATTTGTAATTAAATAATTATTGATAATGCTTATAAATAACTTCTTATTATTTTATTCATGGTGATGACAAGCAAAACCTTAAAGGAAATAGATGAAGCAAGAGAAAAACAGGATTTGAAAAAACTTGAGGCTGTTTTTTTTGTGTCTGGCAGGTTTTTGAATATGCAGGAATTAATTTCTCTTAGTGATTTAAATCCGATAATAATTAATGAGCTGATTGATAAATTAAAAGATAAATATGAGAAACAAGAGTCAGCTATGGAAATTGTAGAAAAAAATAGTTTATGGAAAATGGATGTGAGGCAGGAATATTCCGGGATAATAAATAAATTGGCGACAGGAAGTGCTGAGTTCTCAAAGGCAGAGCAGGAAACTCTGGCAATAATTGCGTTCAAGCAGCCCATAAAGCAGTCAGTTGTGATTAAGATTCGTGGAAACAAGGCATATGAGCATGTGAAGAAATTTGCTGAACTTGGGTTAATTAAAAAGAAAAAAATAGGGCATACTCACGAATTAAATTTGAGTGATGATTTTTATGATTATTTTAATGTTGCTGATTCTGAATTAGGGCAAAGGTTTAAGGAGGAAGTTTAAAAATAGACTTGCATGCTTAAGATAATTTTAAAAACTTCTTATTTCTTTTACCCCTATGCAAAATAAAAGATCTCTTTCAACAGTTGTTACAACATTAATTCTAATTGCATTAGTTTTAGTGGCTGTTGCAATTGTTTGGGTAGTTGTAAATAAAATAATAAAAGATGAAATGAGTAGTATTGAATCCTGTTCTAAAACTCTTAACAAAGTAACACTGAATAATTTACATACTTATTATGACCCTGATTCAGATAAACTTCAATTTTCAATAAGCATTAGAGATATAAATGTTGACAAAGTTCTTGTTACAATTTCTGGAGGAGGAGTAAAAAAGAGTTTTACAATAAGCAACGAAATATCTGCAATTAATAATCTTATGAATTATCCAAACGGTTCTTTGGGAATAAAACTTCCTGAAAAAAATAGTAATTTGACTTATGTTTATGATATGATTGGTTTTGATGGAGAACCAGATTCAATACAAATTGCTGCAATTATAAATGGAAAACAATGCGGGATTTGCGATTCATTATACAAGATTGACATTGGAGAAATTAATATAGAAGAATGTATCTCTGAACCTATTGAAACTACTTGCGGGACATGGGTGTGCGGGACTAAAACAAATAATTGTGGTGAAGGAGTTAATTGCCCTCCTGGTTGTGGTAGTGGAGAGAGTTGTGTTGATGGAATTTGTGTTAAGGGGGAATGCATCCATAATTGCTCGTGCGCATCTGATATTTGTGTAGGAGAAACTTGTTCAGATGGTTGCGGAGGGAGTTGTGATGGAATGTTGGAACCAGATTGTGGAATCAGGGTGTGTGGTCCTGCACCAAATGGTTGTGGAGGTTCTGATGAGTGTGGGACTTGTACAGAAGGAATTTGTGTTGATGGGATTTGCTACATTCTTGGTCCTAGCGACTATGATTTCTCATTAGTTCATGATGGATTAACAAGAAGATATATTGTCCATGTACCAAATTTATACGACAAAATTACTAAAACGCCCATTGTTTTGGCTTTTCATGGCGGGGGTGGAAATGCTAATTCCTCTCCTGAATATTTTGGGTTAAATAATAAATCTGATGAAGCCGGTTTTATAGTTGTCTATCCTGAGGGAACTGGAAAAGAAGCTTTTGGTAAGTTCTTTGGCACTTGGAACGCCGGCAGATGTTGTGGGAGCGCGCTTGAAAATAATATTGATGATGTTGGGTTCATTGATAATATGATTAAACAACTGGAAAAAGATTTTAATATTGACGCAAAAAGAATTTTCGCAACAGGATTTTCAAATGGAGCCCAAATGTCATATAGAATAGCTTGCGAATTATCAGATAAAATTGCGGCTATTGCTCCAGGAGGTTCTATGGGTACTTTTGAATATTGCGATTTAACAAGACCTGTTCCGATATTTGCTTTTGGTGGAACTGAAGATCCGTGCACTCCTTACGGAGGGGGAGAAATATGTGGGGGATGTGCTGCAGATTTTTGGAATAATATAGGTGTGCCTGTTCAATATGAAACTTATCGCTGTGATGGTGTAGAAGAACATATTGATAAATGGAGGAATTTGAATAATTGCACCGAAGAGCAGGAGATTATATATCAGGAAAACAATACTACATGTGTTTCTTATACTAATTGTCAAGATGGAGCTGAAATAGTTTTATGCATTTGTTATGGAGGGGGCCATGTCTGGCCTGGAAAAGACGAGTATTCTGCTGAATCATGCAAAATCAATCCAGATGGTTTCATATGTACAGCATGGAAAAATGCCATAGGTCCGCTTATTCCTGATTTTAATGTAAATGATATGATTTGGGAATTTTTTGAAAGGCATCCAATGAAATAAAAGGCATGCTTGTGAGAGCATAAATCAGGGATCTTAAATGTTTGAAAGTTGAATTCCCGGGAGGTTCTAAATGTAACTTACACAATTCATTTCTTGCTTCTTCATCAAATCACAAAAATCTTTAAAACCTCAATCTCCCAAACAATAGCATGGAAACACTCCCGATAATTTACCTGGCATATATGTTTGTGTCAATTTATTTTCTTTCTTTATTTTTATTGTTATATAGAAGAAACAGGAAGGAATTATTTAAATATCCTGAATCTAAAAAACAATATTCTATTTCTGTAATAGTTCCTGCGTTTAATGAAGAAAAAACAATTAAAAATACTGTTCTGGCGATTCTTAATGCAGGTTATGAGAACTTGGAAGAAGTGTTGGTTATTGATGACGGAAGCACAGATAATACTTTGAAAATATCCAGGATGTTAGAAAAAAAATATAGCAAGGTTAAGGTTTATACAAAAAAAAATGAAGGCAGCAAAGCAGCCCCGTTGAATTTTGGACTGGTAAAAGCAAAAGCCGAGCTTGTGGCAGTTGTTGACGCAGATAGTTATCCTACTAAAGGTTCATTTGGAAAAATGATTGGTTTTTTTGATGATGACAAAGTCGGGGCTGTAACCTGTGTTTTTTCTCCGAGAAACAGGAATAAATTTTTTGAGAAATTGCAGGTGATTGAATACAACATAATTGCTTTTACAAGAAAACTTTTGGATTATGTCGACGCTATTTATGTTACTCCGGGACCCTTGGCACTGTACAGGAAATCTGCATTAAAGGAAATTGGGGGTTTTGATCCTAATAACATGACAGAGGATATTGAAGCCACCTGGCACCTGACTTATGCAGGTTATACGAGGAGGATGTGCCTGGCAACTCATGCTACAACAACTGTTCCCAATAAATTTAAGGCATGGTATAACCAAAGAAAAAGATGGAACATAGGAGGTTTGCAATGCATATCAAAATATAAAAAGTGTTTTTTGACAAAAGGCATGTTAGGGTTTTTTATACTTCCTTTTTTTATGCTGCAGCTTTTCTTGGGTTTATTAGGTTTGAGTATTTTCGTTTATTTGATTACAACAAGAGTTTTAAGAAATTATGTTTTCGCAAAATACTCAATTAGCGTCGGAACACCTTTATTGACTATGAATGATTTTTTTGTAACTCCAAGTTTTCTGAATTATTTAGGAATTATTTTATTTATTGCAGGGGTTATTTTTACTCTTTTGGCTTTATTTGTCATGAAAGAGAGGATTTTGAAAAAACAAAACTTTTTTAATATCTTCTTTTATTCATTGGTTTATCTTGCAATATATCCTTTTATTATGATAGTGGCTCTTTATCATTTTTTTAGGGGAACAGGCAAGTGGAGATAATGACTAAACTAAAATCAAAAGATTTTGCATAACTCATTTATTTAAATACAAAAAGAAAAAATGACTAAAGTAAATATAAAATTTCCATTATCCAATTTAATAAATTAAAATGGCTAATCAAAAATATGTATTTTTGCAGGCATTGATAATAGCTTTTGTTATTTTTAATATTGGAATATTCCTCGGTTATAAATTAGAAACCTCCAGAATTGATAAGATAAATAATTGGTATCTTCAATCTGAAATAGAACTTTTAGACCAAAGAATACAAAAAGATGCGTTTGAATTTCTTGAATTAAATTGTGACGCAATGGTTGAAGAGAATATAAATTTTGCAGATAGAATTTATGAGGAAGCAATGATTATAAATAAATATGAAAAAGCAAACAGAATTAATGATGATATAATCTTGCAGCATAAAAGGTATGACCTTTTAAGAACTTTATTCTGGATTAACAGCATGAAGATAAAAGAAAAGTGCAATTCAGACTATCATAATTTAGTTTATTTTTATCAATATAATGATGTTTCAATTGAGAAAAAAGCAAAGCAAAAAGTTTTTTCTAATTTACTTTTTCAGATAAAGGAAGAGAAAAAAGCAGAAATTATGCTAATCCCAATAGCAGCAGACAACAATATTGGTTCAATTAATTTGCTTTTGGATAAATATAATATTACTGAATTACCTACTATTTTGATTGATGAAAAAATTAAGTTAACAGCTATTGGGGGTGTTGAGGATATTAGGGAGCATCTTGATTAACTCCACCACAACAATCTTAAAAAATGCTCTTTTTCTTTTTTTATAATGAATAAATGTTTTAAGTGCGGGGTTTCAGGAGACAGAGCTTTGCTTTTTGACGCTGTTTCTGAAAAAGGAATTGTTAAAATTTGCCGGAAATGTTCTTTTGAAGAGAATATTCCTATTATAAAATATTTGAAAGAGAAAACTGAAAAGAGACCCACGGTTTATGAACGGCTCTCTCGTTTATCCGGAATTGAAATAAAAAGTGAGAAAGAAACACCGCCTCCCACAAGGATGACCTCTGAAGATGAAGGCCTTGGTGTATACCCAAAGGGTGCGAGAACCTCTAACAAAGTACCCTCTGGTGAGGGCAAAAATTTCAGCAAGAATGTTTTGGGCTCCATTGGAGAAAAATCTTTTGGAATGGTTGATAATTTTCACTGGATTATTATGAGAGCGAGGAGGGCCAAGAAGCTGACTCAAAAGCAATTTGCAGAAACGATTGAAGAATCTGAAGAAGCAATCAACATGGCCGAGAAAGGTGTTCTCCCTAAAAATGATTTTGTGTTAGTAAATAAAATTGAGAATTATTTGGGGATTAGAATTAAAAATGAATCAGCAAGGGTTGTGTCTTTTGATGAAGAAGTAAATCAAGTTAAAGAAGAGTTTTTACAAAATGTTGAGGAAGATAAAATTAAATTTGATGATACAACCACAAAAACCTTGACAATTGCTGATTTGCAGGAGATGAAAAAAAAGAAGGAAGAAAAGATTTTTAGTGAACCTGAAGGGAAAGTTGGTGCACCATCCCACAGGGATGACCTCCGAGGACAGAGGCCTCAGGCGTACCCTGAAACATTTCCCGAGGAAATGTTTACTAAGGGCAAGAAAATTGATTTAGATAAAGAGAATCTTTCTCAGGAAGATATTGATAAAATTATTTTTGGAAAATGACAAGCTTTTTAAATTGTTTTTATTCTAATTTATTATGGAAATTAATATTTTAAAAAGTTCAAAGGATGAAATTGAAGTTGAAATTGAAAGTTTGACAATTGCGGAGATTCTCAGGGTTTATTTGAACAAGGATTCTGCTGTTGATTTTGCGGCGTGGAAAAGAAAGCACCCAACAGAAAAACCTATTTTGAAAGTAAAGACCAAAGCCAAAACAGCAAAGAAAGCTATTACTGATGCTGTTAGTTTTATTGCAAAAGATTTAGATACAACCTTAGCTGATTTTAAGAGAATGTAAAATTTGCAAGTTAAAGTAGTATCATAATACTTATTAACATCAGTCTTCTTTATTATTTATGAGTGAGAATAAAATTTCTACAGGAAGTTTGGATTTTACTAAATGGCTTGACCAGGGTTATGAGAAGGATGTGATTACAATGATTGCCGGGCCTCCTGGTTGCGGGAAGACGAATTTGTGTTTTTTAGTTTGCTGCAGTCAGGCGAAAAAAGCCAACAAGATTATTTTTGTTGATACAGAAGGAGGATTTTCTATTGACAGGATTAAGCAGATTGTCGGTGACGATTGTGAAAAGGTTTTGGAAAATATTTTTTTGCTGGAGCCTGTGAATTTTGAGGAGCAAAAAAAGTGTTTTTTGAAGTTGCTGGATAAAGTGAAGAAAAATCATGTTAGTTTGATTATTATTGATGGTATGGCAATGTTGTATAGATTGGAGTTGGGGGATGCGATTAAATCGAAAAAATCTGACAGCATCAAGAAAGTAAATCGTGAAATTGCAAAACAGATGAGGACTTTGGCTGAAATTGCGCGAAAACAGAAGATTCCAGTTATTATTACAAATCAGGTTTATTCAGGATTTCAAAGTGAGGAAGATTGGAAACAGGGCAAAGAAAGAGAAGTTAATATTGTTGGAGGGGATTTAATGAAATACTGGAGCAAGTGCATAATTGAACTAAAGAAAAATGGAAGCAGGAGAAAGGCGATTTTGCTAAAGCATCGGAGTTTGCCTGAAAAAGAATTTAGTTTTGAGATTGTTGAACAGGGAATTAGAAAAAAGGGCTGGATTTGATTACTCGGATTTTTTATATAAGTGGGGGGCGGTAATCTAATATTTTATTAGGGTTTAAAGTTATTGGTGGTTTAATTGAACTTGGAGAACGTGTAGTAGAAAGTGCTGGAAGAGATTTTGTGACTGTTCCTTTACCATCTATATAAACCAAATATTCTCTTTTTAATCCTTTGATTGGAACATGTTGACTTTGGTTTTGATGTATAGATGCTTTAACATAGTCTGTTAGTTGAGGGGCGATTTTTTCTGCCTCTTCTTGAGAAAACCCATATGATCCTAATTTCTTGAAGAATATTCCTTCAACATTACGGTAAAATTTATCTTCTAAATCCATGCTTGTTTTAAATAGGGGCTGTTTTTAAGAATTATTGTGCTACACTTTCCTGCTTCTTCCTATACTCTTCAATTCTCTTTTTGTTACTTTCACACTCTCTGTTAAAACAAAAAATCCACGGCTTTCTTCCCCTCTTTAAACTCATCATTAAAGGAAACCCGCATTTTTCACAGGTTTTTTCTGTTTTTTTAATTGTGCCCGGAGGAAGACTAAAAGTTGTTTTGCAATTTGGGTAAGCGTCGCAGGCAACAAAATGCCTTTTTGTTTTTCTTGAATAAGTTATCGCAAGGTTTCCTTTCTTGCAGACAGGACAAACACATAATGTGTTCTCTATTTTTTGCTGTTCTCTTAATTGCAAGTTTGCAATAAGAAGTTCTCTCCCAATTTCTTTTTCATTTTTGCTGAAATCTTTTGAAATATCAATCAAAGTTTTTTTTGCATTATCAAGAACTTTTTCTTCTTTTGTTCTTAATTCTTTTAAGAACAAGTTAAAATTCGCAGAATTTTGTCTTTGTAAAAAATCTTTCTTTGCTTCTATAATTGATTGCATTTGATCTTCAAAACTTCGGGTTAATTTTTCATCAATTATTATTGGGGAATGTTTTTCAAGAGTTGAAATTAAAGACATTCCCAAAGGTGTTGCTTCAATTGATTTTTCTTTTATGTAACTTCTGTCGTAGAGTGTTTCAAGAATTGCAGAACGAGTTGCTTTTGTTCCGAGGTTTCTTTTTTCAAGTTCAGAGAGGATTGAAGCAGGAGAATATCTTCTTGGAGGCTGAGTCTCTTTTTCTTCTGTTCTCATATCCACAATTTTTACTTCACCTTCTAAATCAGGAATCTCAACATGTTTAGATTTAGACGGATAAATTTCCATCCAGGCTTTTTTTCTAATTGACGACCCTCGCGCGATGAATAATAAATTATCCACATTTACTGAAACTGTTTTGTTGTCAATTATTGCAGAATCGCAGAATAAGGACAAAAATCTCTTGACAATTAAATTGTAAATTTTTTCTTCATCTCCAGACAAAATTTGTTTGTTACCTGTTGGGTAAATTGAGGGGTGAGCAGGGTCTGATTTTTTTCCTTCAACTGGTTTATCTTTTGTAATCAGTTTTTCAACATTGTATTCTTTTGCAAGTTTTTTTAAAATTTCTTTGTAGCCAATTGAAACAGGAAGTTTTTGAGAAGAAGTTCTTGGGTAAGAAATTAGTCCTGCTAAATAAAGTGATTGGGCAATTTGAAGAGTTTTTGACGGAGTTAAACCATAAAACTTGTAAGCTTCTGTTTGAAGAATTGTCAGATTGAATGGAGGATTTGGAGAAACAATTTGTTCTGTTTTTTTTGTTTTTGCTTCAACTGTTTTTCCGACTAGATTTTCAAATTTTGATAAATCATTTTTGTTGAATATATCTTTATTATGTTTAAGCTCTAATTTATGAGAATTTCTCACCTTAATAAAAACCTGCCAATAAAGTTCTGATTTGAAAGCCTGAATCTTCCTCTCTCTTTGAACAATCAAATTCAAAGCAGGACCCTGAACCCTGCCAATTGACATTATCCGAAACTTGCCTGTTGTTTTTATCGCATTCATTAAAGCCCGTGACAAATTTATTCCATAAAACCAATCAAGATAATGCCTTGTTTCACCTGCAATTGCCTGCCCCCAATCAATATGAGAAAATTTTTTTTCATAAGCATCATTTAATTCCTTGTCTGTCAAAGTTGAGAACTTCATCCGATTCGCGTCTTTTTGACCGCAGATATATTTCACAACATTCATTCCTATAACCTCTCCTTCAACATCATAATCTGTTGCGACTGTCAGGCTCCCCGCGTTTTTCGCGAGTTTCAGCAAAGTGTCAAAATATCTTTTTGTAAAACCTGCTTTTTTGTTTGCCAGATAATTTGGAGTCCATGAAATGTCAAAAATCGGGACAGAAGAACCAGGAACATTTTGTTTTAAAGTCAGCAAATGCCCAACAGCGCACGCAACAATTATCTGCGTCCCATCCCGATTCACATCATAATAAGAAATTTTGTTATTAACTCTCTGAGTTGCTTTTCCAAGTGCCTGGGCAATTTTTGAGGCAGCCTGAGGTTTTTCTGTGATAATTAATTCATAACCTTTTTCTTTTAATTTTATTTTTTGCGGAATGAATTTTTTTGCAGTAGTTTTTTTCCTTGGTCTTTTTGATTTTTTTGCCCCTTGTAAAAATTTTCCACGAAAATTTTTCGGGGTACGCCCGTGGTGCACTGTTTCCAAAGAAGCTCTTTCTGGTTTTTTGTATTGTTTTTCAATTGAACCTTTGAGAAGTTCTTCTTTTTCAGGAGCTTCTTTTTCCTGTTTTTCAGTTGTGTATTTCAAGTCAGTTTCATCAACAGGAAAATAACTCTCAGCTGTTTTTTCTTCTTTTGTTTTTTTTGGTTTCATTTGGCTTTAGGCGAATGAATGAGAAGTTTACTTCTCTTTTGTTGGCATTTTAAAAAATGGTAAGATATTACTTTTAAATCTTTGTAGAAAAAGAGTTTTTTATAGTTTTGTTAAAAGTTCAATTAGAGAGTGTTATATTTAATGACTCCACAAAAAAACAAAAGTATTAAATAATCTAATGTAGTTTATTGTTATATGGAATACGAAGAAATGTGTAAATATATTCATGAAGAAGGGGGAAGAATTCATAAAATTACTATGGATTTAATAGATGGTTTTCAAAAAACAGAAGAGAAATTTATGGGTTTATCAGCTAAATTATTTAGTAAAAAGTACACAAAATATTTTTCTCAAATAATTCCTGAAGAATATTACCCATGGAATGTTTCTGAAAGAGTTCAGAATTCAGTTGATTTAACTGCAAGGCATATTTATGAAGAGGCAATAAAAGTTTATGAATTAGCATTATTGCCAACTCATTCAAAAATAGAACAATAGTTTTTTTGTATCATAGATTATTTAAATTAAAGGAACTTCATTTTTAATATAGCACTAAAAATCAATCCCTATTTGGAGAAACTAATAGCAATGAAAAAATTTCATATCTCAAAAATTGCAGGATTTCTTGACACATTTATTATTTCTGTTTTCCCAATTTTTTCCTGTAATCCTCCTGCCTCGTGAATATGCGCGCTGATTAAAATATCCGGACAAAATTTTTTAATCGCCCTTGTTACTGCTTTTGAACCTGCAAAACCAGAGAACTCCGCCTGACTCCCTTTGTGATGCATATGCGTAACCATGATTTTCTTTTCCATATTTTTAATAGTTTCATGCCCTCGCTGAAGTGCATTAAATATTTCTTTGTCTGGTGTGATGTTTATGACGTCGCCTCCGCCTGCCCCAAATATTCCTAAATTGTTTTTCTTAAAAGAATAGCCGTGGATGTTTTTTGTTTTAGGATACATTTGCACCAGGAAATCCACAGTCGCAACAGATTCATGATTTCCCGGGATTAATAAAACTTGTTTGCTTGCTTTTATGAAAGGACCGATTAGATTGTCTATGGACGATTCTAAAAAAGTCATGTCTCCTGCAAGAATTACCAAATCAACATGTTCTTTTTTTGCTTTTTGAGCGAGTTTTTTCACTAACCCTGTATCGCCGTGGATGTCGCCTATTGCAAGTATTTTTGTTTTGTGTTTTTTAGTTATCATTTTAAAAAGTGCAAATGAAAATCTTTTATGCCTCCTGAGGTATTGATTTGCTTTTCTTTTTCATGATAATTAAATGTTTTTTTAATTAATAAAACTTCTGAAATTCACTACTATGGTGGTGGAAAATATATATTCCAAAACATTTATAAGGATATCACTTTCTGGATATATACATTGGAATACCTAAGATGAAAGACAATTTAGATATCTTTTTTAGGAGAAAGCCGGCGATGATGCTGGTTTCTTTGAGAAAGAACACAAGGATGAGGTATGGTAGTGTGTTGGCTAAGGAAGTGGATTGCACTTACAGCCATGCAGTGAAAATTCTGCAGACTCTCGAGTTGCTGAAGTTAGTTGAATTCGAAAAAAAGGGGCGAATAAAAATTATACAGCTGACAAAGAAAGGCAGAGAAGTTGCAGACGCGATTGAAAATATACAAAATTTGATTAAATAAAATCTACCGCCCCTGAATATGAAGAATTCTGAAAATAGAGTATGCAGTATGAAATAGCTTCTCTGGTATAATATAATTTAAAAGCAGGTTGTTCTTGAAAATCTGATGAAGAGGAAATATATTGTAATTACCGGCGGTGTTTTGAGCGGTCTTGGCAAGGGTATTGCAATCGCAAGCATCGGAAGTCTTCTCGCATCAAAATACAAAGTCGTCCCAATCAAATGCGATGGATACCTCAATGTTGACCCCGGAACAATGAACCCTATAGAACACGGAGAGGTTTTTGTTTTAGATGACGGGGGAGAAGTGGACATGGATTTCGGGCATTATGAAAGATATTTAGGAGTGAGTTGTAAATCTGACTGGAATTTAACCATGGGAAAAGTGTTCAAGGAAGTCAGAGAAAAAGAAAGACGAGGAGATTATTTAGGGCAGACTGTTCAGATGATTCCCCATGTTTCTGATTTTATTAAAAATTATTTTGTCCGCATTGGCGAGGAAAACAAAGCAGACATTATGTTAATAGAAATCGGAGGAACAATCGGAGATATGGAAAATGAACTTTATATTGATGCTGTCAGGTCTCTCAGGAGAGATGTCGGGAAAGATAATATTTTATTTGTGCATTTAACCTATGTTCCAATTCCCTCAGGAGTTGACGAGCAAAAATCAAAACCAACTCAACAAAGTCTTGGATTATTAAGGCAGAAAGGGATTGAGCCAAATATTATTATTGCCAGATGCAGTGAGCTGTTAAGCCCTAATATAAAAAGAAAAATTGCTGCAACAAGTAATCTTATTGAAGAAGAAATAATTACCGGAATTGATGTGGATGATGTTTACAAAATTCCTCTTGTTTTTGAAGAGCAGGGTTTGTCTCAATTATTAGCCAGGAAATTAAATTTGGCAGTGCATCCTAATTTGGAAAAATGGAAAGAATTTATCAGAAATCGCGAGAATGCAGATAAGGAAATAACTATTGCAATTGCAGGAAAGTATACATCTCTTGAGGATTCTTATGCAAGTATTGTTGAAGCATTGAAGCACTGCATGGCTCATTTTTCAACTAAAATTAATATTAAATGGATTAACACAGAAGAAAATCATTTTGATTTGGAAAAAGTTTCCGGAGTTATTGTTCCTGGGGGATTTGGTTCAAGAGGGATAGAAGGCAAGATAAAAATTATCCAGCATTGCAGGGAAAACAAAATCCCTTTTTTAGGAATTTGCCTGGGATTGCAGTTGGCAGTAATTGAATTTGCAAGAAATGTTTGCGGTTTAGAGGGAGCAAACACTACAGAAATTGTTAAAGATTGCTCTAATCCAGTAATCACAATTTTAGAAGAGCAGAAGAATATTATAAATAAAGGTGGGACAATGCGGCTTGGTGCTTATCCCGCAATTATTAAAGAAGATTCATTGGTGCATTCTTTATATGGTTTTAAAGAAATTTCAGAACGACACAGGCATAGATATGAAGTTAATCCAGAGTATCACGAAATTCTTCAGGAGAAGGGAATGATTTTTTCGGGAATGTCCCCTGATGGAAAACTTGTAGAGTTTATTGAATTGCCAAAAAACGAGCACCTTTATTTTGCTGCAACCCAGGCACACCCTGAATTAAAAAGTAGTTTGTTAAAACCTGCTCCTTTGTTTAAAGGTTTAGTTGAAGCTGCTTTGAAAAGAAAAGGTTTATGAAAAATATTTAAAGTTAATTTTGATTAAGTATTTATGGCTCTGTAGCTCAGCTTGGTTAGAGCACTAGACTCTTAATCTAGGTGTCGGGGGTTCAAATCCCTCCAGGGCCATTTATGCTATCGCCAGATAGCATTTAATTCTTGGATTTCAAGTCAGGTAAATTTTAATATTTAGTTCTCGGGGGTCGAGCATTCGCACTTGCATGTATTTGTGAGCAAAGCGAATGTTATAAACAAGTGCGTGTGGGAGCAAGAAATCCCTCCAGGGCCATATAAGGGATTGCAAATCCCTTTTATTCTTTTGGATTTCAAGTCAGGTAAATTCAAATAGATTTAATCTCGGGGGTCGAGCGATTTCGTGGTAGGGAGTAAATTTAAAATAAATAACCCGTGTGAAGTCGGGAGATAAAGAAATCCCTCCAGGGCCATTAATAATTATAGAAACTTTTTTAAATTATCTCTTTTTAGAAAAACAATGACATTAAAGTTTTGCCAGAAATGTAAAACTTTACTAAGCCCCCAGAAAAAAAATGGGGAAGTTTTCTTGAAATGTTCTAAGTGCGGTTTTGAGTCAAACACAGATTTAACTTCGCGTGAAAATATTCCTAAAAAAGAAAAAGTTGGAAAAGGTATTTCTAAAGACGAAAATATTTTTGCGACTTATGAACATAAATGTTCAAAGTGTGGTTATGACAAAGCACAAGTTTTAGATTTAGGAATTTCTTATTCTGACGAAGATAATTTATTTTTAGTTAAATGCGGTAAGTGTGGGTTTTCAGAAAGAGTCGGAAAAGATTCTTAAGTAGTGTCCTTAATAGTGTGCCCGCATTTTGTGCACTGAAAGAATTTTGTTTCTGCTTCATCTGCTGCCCGTGCCTGAACAGTCCAGAAATATGCCTTATCATTTGGGCACTTCACGCATTTTTCTGTTGTGATTGGTCTGACATCAATGTCTTTTTCCCTAATCACTGCAACTTCTTTTCTCTCGTCTATTTTTTCAGAAGAAATTATTTTTATTTTTTCTTTAGTAGAATAATTACATCTCGGGCATCCGAAATTCTTTCTCTTTTGCATGAGAATTGTGCCGCACTTTGGACAGAATTGCATTTTATATTTTAATTAAACCTCTTTAAAAACTTTCCTAATTCTCTTGACATAACCCTCTTTCTGATTTAGGTTTTGCATATTCGTAAAATATTAATTTACCCCAACCAATATAAGGAGCAATTTTGAAAACAGCTTTTCCTATTAATTGTTCTTCTTCAATATTTTTCTCAAAAATTAATTGTTGGTTATTATTATCCCCTATTGTTGAAAAAAGATATTCATTGTTTTCTTTTTTAATTTCAATTATTCTGTGGATTATTGGATTTCTTTGGTTTGATTGAAAAATTATTACATCACCAACTTCTAATTTTTCTGGTTTTGCTTCTACAATAAATAAAATATCTCCTTTATTAAAACCATTTTTAAATATGAAATCCTGAAAATCTAATTTGTTTATTATCTGCTCTGAGTATTTTGATTCGTGGTTTCCCCACCAGTTGTCAAAATTAGACAATAAATTTCCATCATGGTACATGCTACAGGATTCAACAATTGCCAAAGGAAGAGAAGTTCCTGTTACAAAACTCAAGGTTGGAAAAAATATAAATTTTATTACAATGAAAATAAAAATTACTGAAATAAGCCAACCTTTTGGGCTGTCGTCTTTCCAGACTATGAAAATAAATCTATCCCAAAATTTTTTCAAATCACTCTTTTTAATCATTAAATAGTTTAGAAAAATATAGTTTTTAAAATGTATGATTACCAAAAACTTTAAATAGTATACACTTGTTGTGTATACACGTAAGGTATACATTTCTGTACACCTTCTTTCAACCCAGCCACACCAAAAGCGTGGTTTTATATTGATAAAGAAAAATGATAAATAAATTAAATCATGTGATTTCCATCGAAATATGTAAAGAAATCGCCCACCAGAACAGGAAGGGAAGTTTACAAAAGAAACCGCGAGGTGTCTTTTGAATGGCAGACATATTTGACAACACAATCCTCTGCAAAAAATGCAATGCAAAAATGAAAAAAGCAAAAATAGCAAAGAGAGGATTTTTGTTCAGGGCTGTGATTTGCCCAAAGTGCGACGAGAAAATTATTCATCCTGTTGATGAACAAGAGTACAATAAATTTATAAATTTAAAAAATAAAGAATTTAATGTTAAGATGAGGTTGGTTGGAAACAGTTATGCCGTGTCTATTCCAAAGGAAATTGTTTTGTTTATGAATCAGCAGGAAAGAGAAATGGATGATATGGTAAAATTATGTTTTGAAGAAATGGGGAGGTTAAGTTTAAATTTTAATAGACTATGAAAACAAAAAATATTTACTCACTGCCTTTTAAGAAAGATACTCTGACTCTTGCAGTTTCAAATCCAGAAGTTCATTCAAAAAAATTAAACAATGAACATGCAATTGACTTTTTAATTAAACCAAATACTAAAATTTTGGCGATTGCAAAAGGAACAGTCCATAATGTAAAAGACAATTCTAAAGTTGGGGGCAATAATGAAAAATTTGGTGCATTAAAATATCAAAATTATATTACAATTAAACATGATAATGACGAATATTCACAATATTTCCATCTATTACCAAATTCTTCTCTTGTTAAAAAAAATGATAAAGTTAAAAAAGGACAGCCAATTGCAAAAGGAATTGGAATGATTGGATACACATCCTCTCCACATTTACATTTAGAGGTTTTTGATGAAAATGAGAAAAGTTTAAAAATTAATTTCAATAATCCCCTAAAGATATATCAAGGAAAAAACGCAGCATTAGAATTACAAAAATCAAAATATAAACAATTAAGAGACGCAATTGTGAAATCACAATTCTCTAATAAAAATTAAAATGGCAGAAAAAAAGAAAATTCAATTGAAAGTTGTTGAGGCTCAGCAGGACGATGTTTACAAAGGTATTGCTCGGCTGGATTATGAGTTAATGAAAGAGTTAGGGGTTCAGCGAGGGGATGTGATTATAATTAATGGTAATCGTGCGACTGTTGCGATTGCTGACAGGGCATATCCTGCTGATGTTGGCGAGGGCATTATCAGGATTGATGGTATTCTTAGAAGAAATGCAAAAACAAGTTTGGGAGATGTTGTTGAGGTTTCCAAGGTCGATATTAAAGAGGCAAAAAAAGTTACGATTGCGCCTGCTCAGAAAGGAATTATGGTTCAGGGAGATCCTGAAAGTTTGAGAAGAGGACTTTTGGGGCGGGCGACTTTAAAAGGAGATCTTGTTGTTTTGGGAGGCGTGCAAAGAAGACAGGATTTATTGTCAGATGATTTTGGTGACTTTAACGACATGCTTGGAGGCATGTTAGGGAATTTAGGTTTTGGAAATTTAGGGGGGGGTGTTGCGCAGATTAAGTTTTTGGTTGTGTCAACTAATCCTAATCAACCGGTTATCATCACAGAGAACACAGAAGTTATTTTGAATCCCAAGGCAGTTGAAATTAGCGAAGATAGTGTACCTGAAATTAATTATGAAGATATTGGTGGGCTTTCAGAGGAGATTAAGAAAATTCGTGAAATGGTTGAACTTCCAATAAAGCATCCTGAAATTTTTCAGAAGTTGGGAATTGCACCGCCGAAGGGTGTTTTGTTGCACGGACCGCCCGGAACAGGGAAGACACTTTTGGCAAAGGCAGTTGCGAATGAATCTGAGGCGCATTTTATTTTATTGAACGGTCCGGAAATTATGTCAAAGTTTTATGGAGAATCAGAGAAAAAAATCAGGGATATTTTTGAAGAGGCAGAGAAAAACGCACCTTCAATTATTTTTATTGACGAGATAGACGCGATTGCTCCGAAGAGAGAGGATGTTGGCGGCGAGGTTGAAAGAAGAGTTGTGTCGCAAATTTTGACAATGATGGATGGTTTGAAGTCAAGGGGCAATGTTGTGGTTATTGGAGCGACAAACAGGGTTAATGCTCTTGACTCCGCATTAAGGCGGCCAGGCAGGTTTGACAGGGAAATTATAATTAATGTTCCGGATAAAAAGGGGAGGCTCGCTGTTTTGAAAATTCATACTCGGGGGATGCCTTTAACTAAAGACGTTAAACTAGATGAAATATCTTCTATTACACATGGTTTTGTCGGGGCTGATTTGGAAGCATTGTCAAAAGAAGCTGCTATGAGTGTCTTGAGAAAGTTTCTTCCTAAGTTGAAACTTGATAGCGAAGAGCAGATTCCTCCAGAAGTCTTGTCCAAATTGGTTGTGACCAAAGATGATTTTACAGATGCTCTTAGGGTTGTTCGGCCGTCGGCAATGAGAGAGGTTTTGGTTGAGACACCGAATATTGATTGGGATGATGTTGGAGGCTTGGATAATGTGAAAGGAGAGTTAAAAGAAGCAGTTGAATGGCCAATGAAATATCCTGATAGTTTTAAGAGAATGGGGATTAGACCTTCAAGAGGTATTTTACTTTTTGGGCCGCCTGGAACAGGGAAGACACTTTTGGCAAAGGCAGTTGCAAAAGAATCAGAGGCGAATTTTATTCAGGTTAAAGGACCGTCGTTGTTGAGCATGTGGGTTGGTAAATCTGAAGAAGGCATGAGAAAGATTTTTGAGAGAGCTCGGCAGGTTGCGCCGTGTGTTGTGTTTTTTGACGAGATTGATTCTTTGGCTGGACGAAGAGGAGCAGAAACAGGAACAAAAGTTACTGAAAGAGTTTTAAATCAAATGCTTGCAGAAATAGATGGTTTGGAAGATTTAAATGATATTCTTATTATTGGAGCAACTAACCGTCCTGACATGCTTGACCCTGCTTTGTTGAGACCTGGCAGATTTGACAGGATTTTGCTGGTGAATGCTCCTGAAGAAGAAGGCAGAAAAATGATTTTAGAGATTCATACTAAGAACATGCCTTTGACTAAAAATGTTAAGATTAAGGAAATTGCCAGGAAAACAGTTGGTTTTACAGGTGCTGACTTGGAAGCACTTGTTCGTGAGGCAGCTATGCTTGCGTTGAGAGAATCTATTGATTCCAAAGAGGTAAATAAAAAACATTTTGAAGAGGCATTAAAGAAAATTAAGCCAAGTGTGACTAAAGCAACAATGGATGTTTACAAGAAAGTTGAAGAGAGTTTTTTGAAATCTGCCAAGGCAGCTGTTCCTGTTGCAACCAGCTATCTGGGGTAACTTCTTAATGACAACAAATGGAAAGATTTAAAAAGGAATCTTATATGAATATACAATGGAAAAGAATAAACTAATAATTTATGCAGAAGATGTAAAATCATTAAGAGATATGGCTGGAGATTTTTTTAAAGAACTTCTTCCAGATTATGATATTGAACTTTATGAAGACGGAACTTCTCTTGATGGAAGATTAGAAAAAGATGTTAAAAATGTTGGAATAGTTCTTACTGATAATGAGATGCCAGGTATCAATGGAAATGAAATAATAAAAAGATATTCTAGAAAAGAGGGGTTTGAAAATATTCCTTTTATATTAATATATGCTGGAGCAGAGGACATTGGAGAAGAAGCTTTAAGAAATGGTGCTTCTGCTTATTTCATAAAACCTGTTTCTTATGTAGATATTGCTAAAGTGGTTGAAAGAATTCTTGGCGGTTCTAAAAAATAATTTATTCTGTAGTCACAATTTTCTCATCATCAATCAAAATAGTTTGCTCTGTCTGGCTGACAGGTTTTCCCGATGTTTCTACAAGTTGCGGGAATTGGTGTAAATTTCCATTTTCTTCTAACTGCCTTAAGCCAAACAATGCTTTTGTCCCAAACTTTTTTACAATCCATCTTGAGCAGAAAGGAAGTGTTTTGTATTTTTCTTCAATAAATTCCAGAACTTCTCTTGCAATAGGACTTCTGACATTTTTGCTGTCTATTAAAATATAAATGCCAGAAGGTTTTCCATCATGAACTTTTCCATTTCCAAAAGTTGCAAAAGGTTCTATTGCATAAAGCCCTTTTTTTAAAATAATATTTTTTTTATCATTGATATTTGGAATTGTAACTCCTGCATGCAATTCATATTTTTTCATTTCATGCCCTGATAAATTTACTATTGGCAAAGCCCCATAAGATTCAATTGTTTCCTGAATTTTTCCCCCGATACTGCTTATTAAAATATCTTCTTTAAGAATTTCAATTGCATTTTCTAAAGCTTTTTCACTTGCCTGAATCAATTTTTTGTTTGTGTTCTGAAACTTGTTTTCAGGATGCAGACCGAACTTGTGAGAGTCTTCCTCATTATCTTCTAAATCCAAAGAAAAAGCAGTGTCAGCAATCCAGCCATCAACATGAACTCCTAAATCAATTTTTAATAAAC
This sequence comes from Candidatus Pacearchaeota archaeon, assembly GCA_023132255.1. Lineage (GTDB taxonomy): Archaea > Nanobdellota > Nanobdellia > Pacearchaeales > GW2011-AR1 > JAGLYK01. Next base: position 623 of record JAGLYK010000006.1, on the reverse strand, counting down.
CATGAGCAAGAGTTTTGTCGTCGTAAGAAGGAGTATAATGTGCAGCAATCTCATTAATGCTTAAATTTGTTGGAAAAGCAAATTCCCCTCCAAGTTCTTTTATTTTGTCTTCTATTTTTTCAGCGATTTCTAAAAGAGGCATATCTTTTTTTATAAATGTTCTTGCATATTCTTTGACTTGTGAAGAAATTTTTCCTGCAACCAGAATTTTTTTAGTGTTCATTATTTTAGTAGAATTCTTTATTTTTTAAGTCTTCTTGATTTAGGAACATAATTTCCAATTTTCAATTCTGATGCCTTGCCACACCCAAGAAAATTGTCTTTATATTTCATAATTAAAAAATCATTTTTCCCTGTCTGGATTTCAAGTTCATTTCCTTTCATCCAAAGTTCTGCCTGTTTTTCATCAAGTTCAAAAATATTTTTTGTTATCTGGTTTTTCAAAATATGAACTCCTTCAATACTTAATCTTGCTTTTTCATTTTGGATTTTTCCAAAATAAATTCCAACTCTTTCAATTGGAATTGTTCTTTCTAAATTATAAATTTGCTTTGGCAAAAAATCTCCCTGAAATAAAAACAATCTTTCCACACCCCTCTGCACAAAAATTCCCTCAACATCTT
>JAGLYK010000005.1 GCA_023132255.1 Candidatus Pacearchaeota archaeon | reverse complement strand
ACTAAAACTCTTTCTTCTCTAAAAACAGGTTGGCCTTTTTCTATTGTTTGCTCTAAATTATTTACCATTTTAAGGCTAAGAGAAGAATGTTTAAAAGAATTTATATACTGAATTAAGACAATCATATTTATATATTCCCTGTCTTTAAAATTTTGATGGTTAGGTTCGCACACATGGCAGATGTTCACTTGGGAGGATGGAAGCAACAGCCACTACAGGATTTAAATTTTGAATCATTTAGAAAAGCAATTGAAACCTGCATAAATTCAAAACTGGATTTTGTTTTAATTGCAGGAGATTTATTTGACTCTGCCTACCCTGGAATTGAAATTCTGAAAGACACATTTGCAGAATTCAGAAAACTCAAAAAGGCAAAAATACCCTGCTTTATTATCGCTGGCTCCCACGACTATTCTGTGTCAGGAAAAACTTTTCTGGATGTTTTAGAGAGAGCAGGATTTTGCAAAAATGTAACTGACTTTGAAGAAACCGAAGATTCAATAACTTTGAACCCGACGATTCATGAAGGCATTGCTCTTTATGGTTATCCTGGAAAAAAATCAAGTCTGGAAATATCTGACTTGAGAAAAATAAAACTAAACCAGGCTCCGGGCATGTTCAAGATTTTCATGCTCCATACAACAATTGACAAAGCAAAAGGAACCCTGCCCATCGACGCCATAGAAACAGAGCTGCTGCCAAAAGCAGATTACTATGCATTAGGGCATTTGCACATTGATTTTCAATACCAAAATTTTGTTTACCCTGGTCCAATCTTCCCAAACAATTTTCAGGAACTTGAAGATTTACACCACGGAAGTTTTTACATTGTCGACACTGAATCACAAAACCCTCTCCAAAAAATAGAACTGAAAATCAAGGATGTTGTTTTGCTGGATATTGAAATAAAAAATGCTATTACAGCAACAGAAAAAATAATTTCAGAATTAAACGAAAAAGATCTTGAGGATAAAATAATTCTTTTAAGAGTTAGAGGGGAATTAGAAACCGGTAAAAACTCTGACATAAAATTCCAGCAGATAGAAGAATTTGCAAAATCAAAAAATGCATATTTTATTTTAAGAAACACCCACGATTTGAAAGCAAAAGAAGTTGAACTTGAAATTGAAATTAAGGACTCAGAAAACATTGAAGAAGACACAATAAAAATTTATTCAGAACAGAACCCATCTGACTTTAATAAATTAATTTCACAATTAATAAATTCATTATCAATTGAAAAACAAGAAGGAGAAACATCAGAAAGTTTTACAAATCATATTTTGGAAGAAAGTAAAAAGATTTTGAAATTCTAAAATGCTGTTAAAAAAAATCACCCTAAATAATATAAGAAGTTATGAACATCAGGAAATAGAATTCACAAAAGGTTCAACATTATTATCCGGAGATATTGGTTCTGGGAAAACTTCTATTTTATTAGGAATAGAGTTTGCCTTGTTTGGATTGCAGCCTGGACAAAGAGGTTCTGCGTTATTGAGGAATCAGGAAAAACAAGGAGGAGTCATAATGGAATTTGAAGTTGGCGGAAAAGAAGTAATAGTTGAAAGAACATTGAAGCAGTCGTCAAAATCAATTTCTCAGGATTACTGCGCGATAACTGTTGATAATGAAAAAAAAGAACTTTCTGTTACAGAATTGAAAAATAAAATACTTGAACTTTTAGACTATCCAAAAGAATTCTCAAAAAAGCAAAACATCCTCTATAAATTCACAGTTTATACTCCTCAGGAGGAAATGAAACAAATAATTCTGCAGGATTCAGAAACAAGGCTGAACACTTTAAGGCATGTTTTTGGCATTGACAAGTACAAAAAAGTCTTGGAAAACACTTCAATATTAACATCCAAAATAAGAGAAGAAAAAAGAATCAAACAAGGTTTTACAGAAACTCTTGAATTGGACAAACAGAACATAGTTTCAAAAGAAATTGAACTTGAGTCAAAACAAAAAAATCTTGTTCTGATTGAAGGAAAACTTTTGTTAAAAATTGAAAACAGGAAAAAAATTGAAAAAGAAAAACAAGCAGTTTCTGAAAAAATACAGGAAAAAAATAAACTTGAACAAGAAGTTGAAAAAACAAAATTAATGATTTCAGCAAAAAAAGAAAATTTCTCAGAAAATAAAAAACTAGTTGGAGAGTTAAAAAACCAAATTGAAGAATTGAACAAGTTATCCTTTGACAAATCAAAAATCTTGAATCTTGAAAATGAAATAAAATTAAAAAAACAAGAAAAAGAGATGTTTAACCAAAGTAATTTGGAGATCAATTCACAGATAAATTCTTTGATTTCAAAAAATGAAGAATCAAAAAAATTAGAACAAAAGATTTCAAATCTTGAAGTGTGCCCAACTTGCCTGCAGGAAGTTGTAGCTGTTTATAGAGCAAATGTTTTGAATAAAATTCATAATGATCTTTCACAGAACAATAAAAAATTAGAATCCTTGGAATTTGAGAAAAAACAAATATCTGAAAAAATAAAAATAATTGATTTAGAAATTTATTCCAAAGAAAAAGAAACAGCTGATTTAAAAATGATTGAAATAAAATTGCAGGGAATTACTGAAAAACAAATGCGGCTTGTCGACGTTGAAAAATCAAATGTTTCTTTTGAAAAAGATATCGAGATTTTAAACACACATATTGAAACTCTGAATAATTCTGTTTTTGTATTGAGCAGGTTTGATAACTTATTTGAATTAAAACAAAAAGAATTTGAGCATGCGTTTAGAGAGGAAAGAATTGCAGAAATAAAATCTGCAGAATTGAAAAAAGAAATTGAAGTTTTTTCTGTTTATATACGAGAGTTAAAGGAAAAAATAAAAAAAGCAGAGGAAGTCAGGGAGCAATTGAACTATCTTACTAAACTTGAAACCTGGCTCTCTAAAGAATTCGCTTCTTTTGTTTCCCTTATTGAAAAAAACGTGATGATTAAACTTAAAGCAGAATTTTCAAAATTGTTTGATGAATGGTTTTGCATGCTTGTCTCAGATTCATTTGACATCAGTTTAACCGACGACTTCACTCCAATTATAGAACACCAGGATTACGAGATTGATTATGCCTATCTTTCAGGGGGAGAAAGAACAGCCGTGGCCCTTGCCTACAGACTCGCATTAAACCAGGTAATTAATTCTCTGATGAGCAAAATAAAAACAAGAGACATTGTAATCCTCGACGAGCCAACAGATGGTTTTTCAGCACAGCAGCTGGACAAAATGCGGGATGTCTTGCAGCAGTTAAATATCAAGCAGTTGATAATCGTGAGCCACGAACAAAAAATAGAAGGCTTTGTTGAAAATGTTATTAGGTTCAGGAAAGTTAATGGGGTTAGTGTGATGGAAAGTTAATCTTTTATAATATAATCTTCTTTTTTAACAGATTCATCAATTTGATTTCCAAGTTCCTGATATTTTTTATAAAAATATTTTACAAATTTTTCTGCATCTTTATTTTTTGGGAGAAAAATTTTTCCTTCAATTTTTAAATGATTATTTAAAAAAATAGAAGCGTCTTTTTTTTCAAGATAGTTTTCTACCAACTCTTTATAAATTTCATAAAATCTTTTTTTAATTTGTTCATATTTTTCTTCAGAATTTAAATCAATTAAAATTTTATTTCCGTTAAATTTTAAGAGTTCAGTTTCAAAAAATTCATTGAGCAAAAATAATCCCTCAAGATAATAAGGTTTATATCTTTCCTGTTCCATCCATGCTATTAAACCAATAGACCTTTGGATAATATCTCTTAAAAAATCTTTTTTTAATCCTTCTTCTTCATTTAGAAAGAAACTTATAATTCCTCCCATTGTTGCTTTAAATTCTTCTATATTTTTGAATTCCCCCTTCAAATTCATTTTTATTTCAGTATCATCATCTAGCCAAAGAGGATGACCATATTCATGACCCATTGTCGTAAAATCATAAATTTTATGCCATTTGTCAGTTTCATTAAACAAAAATTTTCGTGATTCATCTAAAAAATCTTTTTCAAAAATTTCTTTAGATAATTTTGTAAAAGGTTTTTCTCTTCCCTGTTTTAATACCATATCTGAAAATCCAAAAATTTTCTTTCCAAAAATTTTTGAAATTTCTAAATCATTTGGAATCACTTGTGCAGTAGCAAGACCATTTAAGTTAGAGCCATAAAATAAAATTGGTTTTGATAAATATAATTGAACTTTTTCTATATTATCTTTTGATTTTTTATAAATTTCTTCATGATTTTCTTTTCCAATTTCTTTAAAAATTTTTTCATACATTTTTTTTGATTTTTCTTTTTGCTGGCTTTTTTCCAAAAGAAAATTTTCTAATCTTAAATCCCATTCAATTGAAACAGCTTTTCTATAGGCATCATCATAATATTCAAAAGGATGGCTAATTTGAATTGGTGTCGTGATTTTCATCCAGGCTTTATCCACATCTGCCCATTTAAAAACCAAATTATTAGTATTTGTTTCTGAAAAAGCGATTATTAGAATTTTTAAATAATCAAGATGTTCTTTTTTTTGATTGTATATTTCATCTTCTAATTTTTCCAAGTTATTTTTAAAATTTTCAAGTTCATTGATAATTTTTTTTGTTTCTTGAAAAGCCTCAAAATAAGATTTTTTTTCATAACCTTTCTTTGTTTTTACAAGAACAGAATAACACCTGTCTGCTTCAATATTGTTGTGACCAAGGTCTAAAAGATTATTTTCTCTTAAATACTCCATAATTTTTTGTTTATTTTTAAATTTATTTTCCAGTTCTTTATTTATAATTAAAATATGATTTTTCCAGGCAATTTCAAGATTATTCATTTCTAAACCAACTTTATGAACCTCTTTTAAAATTTCAAGATAGAATTTTGTTAAAAGATTTTTCTCTTCTATTTCTTTTATAAATTTTTCAAATTTTTTTTCATAAAATTCTTTTACCCATAAATATATGTTTCTTTTTATTTGATTTATTTTTTCTTCTGAAAAATTTTCTTTTTTTAGATGTTGTATTATTGAGTCGTTTTTTAAAAAAACAAGTTTTGAAATAACGGCAAATCTTGACTCTTTATTGATAGGTATGTTTTGAGATTTTAAAAATTCATCAATAAATTTTCTTTTTTTACAATCTTTGTTAATTATAGAAAAATAAGAAGAAGTTTCTTTATCATACTTGTCTGAGAGATTATATATTTCTTTTAAATTTTCTTCAAATTTTATTTTGTTCATAAGATATCAATTAATCTTCACTTTAAATGAATTTCCATAAAAAAATTTAATCCGAAAACTTTAAATAACCCTTTTTCTCAATATTTCTATAAAGTTCTAATAAATTAATTAGATTATTCTAAATATAAAGACAAAATGAAAAACATTTTAACTGCATTTTTTGCAGAACAAAAAACACAATGGATGCTGAATTAAAAAAGTCAATTTTGAAAACAGGAACAACTATTCTGGGAATTGTCTGCAAAGACGGAGTTGTTATGGCTGCTGACAGGCAAATGACAAGGGGGCAATATCTTGTTGGGAGCAAAAATTTCCCAAAGGTAACTCAGATAAATGATTACCTTGTAATGTCAATTGCAGGAAATGCCGCTGATGCCTTAAGATTCAAAAAATATCTATTCGCAGAATTAAAATTAAAAGAACTCCGTTCAAAATCAAGACCCACTGTAAAACAATCTGCAAATCTTTTAGCCTCAATTTCTTATTCTGGAATAAGACAACCTTCTATGATTCCCGCGGTTGTTGGAAGTCTCTTAGCGGGTTTTAACGAAGATGGTTCAACAGGGTTATTTGTGATTAGTCCAGATGGGACAATTGAAGAGATAGAAAATTATGGTGCATCTGGGAGCGGGGATACTTTTGTTCTTGGGCTTTTAGAAAGGCAATATAAAAAAGATTTGACAATTAAGGAATGTGTTGAACTTGCAAAAGAATCTTTAAAATCTTCAACTCAAAGAGATGTTTATTCTGGTTATGGAATTGATATTTTTACAATTACAAAACAGGGAATAAAAAAAGTAGTGAGTCAGGAAATAAAGCCTGAATACAAAGACCAATAAAAGTTTTAATAACTTAAGATGGACATTCTAAAAAACATAATAGAACAGCTTCACGGAGATATTACCGACGCTGGATTTGAAGGAGCAAATATAGTTCTTTATACTAATAACGAGAAGTTTTTCAAGGAAGGCGAGCCAAAAATAAAAGAAATAGTGAATGAAATAAAAAAAAGAGTTGAACTAAGAGTAGACCAGAAAATTCTTCCAGACCAGGAAAAAGTTGAGAAAGAAATAAGGGAGATTGTTCCGGAAGAAGCAGAAATAACAAATATCATTTTTGATTTTCACAGGAGCATAGTTATAATAGAAGCAAAAAGACCTGGCATGGTTATAGGAAAACAAGGCTCTATCTTGGAAGAGATAAGGCAAAAAACTTTATGGACTCCTCAAATTCAGAGGTCGCCTGCAATAAAAAGTAAAATCACAGAAAACATCAGGGAAGTGCTTTATGCAAATAATAACTATCGAAGAAAATTCCTTAACTTAATTGGACAAAAAATTTACAAAGGATGGAACCCTGAAAAAACAAAAGAGTGGATTAGAATAACTTTTTTAGGAGGAGCAAGACAAGTTGGAAGAAGCTGTATTCTCTTGCAAACCCCAAATTCAAAAATTCTCCTTGATTGCGGAATAGATGTTGCTTCGCATGGACAAGACAAATTCCCTGTTTTAGATGTCCCGGAATTAGACATAGCACAAATTGACGCAGTAATAATAAGCCACGCACACCTGGACCACGTCGGGCTTTTGCCTTATTTATACAAAATGGGTTACAAGGGACCAGTATACATGACAACTCCCACAAGAGATATTGCAGCACTATTATCTCTGGATTTTATCGGAGTCGCTTACAAGCAGGCAGCACAGCCACTATTTAGTTCAAAAGATATTAAAGAAATGGTAAAGCACAGCATCTGCTTAAATTACAACGAAGTTACTGATATAACTCCTGACATAAGATTAACTTTTTACAATGCAGGTCATGTATTGGGTTCTGCAATGATTCATCTCAATATCGGAAATGGCACTCATAATCTCCTCTATACAGGGGATTATAAATATTCTAAAACAAGATTACTTGACCCTGCAATAACAACTTTCCCGAGAGTTGAATCAGTAATAACAGAATCAACTTATGGTTCAAAAAATGATATCCTCCCCCCAAGAAAAGAAACAGAAGCAGTTTTTATTAAAATGGTTAAGGATACAATTGAAAGAAAAGGAAAGGTTCTTATTCCGGAATTAGGATTAGGGCACGCACAGGAAACAATTTTAAGAGTTGAAGAAGCAATAAGAATGGGGGATCTTCCAAAAGTGCCAATGTATATCGACGGGATGATTTGGGACATCAACGCAATACATACTGCTTACCCTGATTTTTTAAGTGGTCAGGTCAAGTCCTCAATTTTTCAGGATAAAAACCCTTTTATGTCAGATATTTTCTTAAGAGTTGGTTCTCCGCAGGAAAGAAGAGAAGTTATAGAAGGCGGACCCTGCATAGTTATTGCGACTTCTGGTATGCTTCAGGGAGGAGCATCTGTGGAATATCTTAAAGAATTTGCAGAGAATGAAAATAATTTAATGATAATGAGTTGTTATCAGGGACCAGGTTCTCTTGGAAGAAAACTTCAGGACGGGGAAAGAACAGTTGTTATTGAAGACCAGGACGGAAAAAGAACTGTTGAAGTTAATATGAGAATTGAATTATTAACTGGTTTAACTCCGCATGCAGGAAGAAACGAAATAATTTCCTTTTTCAATAACATGCGACCAAAACCAAAAAGAATAATAATCAATCACGGGGAAATTTCAAAATCATTAGACCTGGCTTCTGCACTTTACAAATTAAACAGAGTAGAGACAAATGTTCCAAGGGGTTTGGAAACTTTGCGATTGAGATAATTTATTTTTTCTTTCCACTCAACCCTTAACAACACACAACGGCTTTAACCTCGCAACTTTCTTGCTGATTCCTAATTCGCCAACAACTTTTATAACTTCATCAACATCTTTGTAAACTTCCGGAGCTTCTTGTGCCAGAGATTTCCAGCTTCCTGACTTAACTTCAATTCCCATTTTGCTCAGGTTCTTTTTCACTTCTTCACCTTTCAATGTTTTCAAAGCAGCACCCCTGCTCTTGATTCTCCCTGCACCGTGAACAGTTGAACCCCAGGTTAATTCTTCTGCCTTGTTTGTCCCGACCAACACATAACTTGCTGTCCCCATGCTTCCGGGAACAATTACTGGCTGACCAACTTTTCTATACATTTCAGGAACTTCTTTCCGCCCAGCCCCAAAACTTCTGGTCGCACCTTTCCTATGAACACAAACTATTTTCTTCTTTCCGTCAACAACATGCTCCTCAAACTTTGCAATATTGTGACAGACATCATAAACCACATCAATTTTTATTTTTGGAAAAAGGTATTTCATTTCTTCTCTTATCCAGTGGGTAATTAACTGCTTGTTTGCAAAAGCAAAATTCGCAGCAGCAGCCATAGCAGAAAAATAATCTTTTCCTAATTTACTTTTTATCGGAGCATTAATTAATTCCCTGTCAGGCAAATTCTTAAATCCATACTCGTCTTCCATTTTCTTAATATAATCAGAAGCCACCTGATGCCCTAATCCCCGGGAACCGCAATGCACCATAATTGTAATTTGATTTTTTTCCAACCCAAATATCTTGGCAATTTCCTTGTCAAAAATCTCATCAACATACTGCACTTCTACAAAATGATTCCCTGCACCCAAAGTCCCGACTTGCCCAATTCCTCTTTTAATTGCCCTCTCTGAAACTTTTGAAGCATCTGCCTGTTTCATGCAACCCTCTTCCTCAGCATGCAGATAATCCTGCTTTTCCCCAAAACCTTTCTCCACCATATATTTCGCCCCTTGCTCTAAAAGTTTTGAAAGTTCTTTCCGGGTAATCTGAAACTTGCTCCCTCTGCCAACTCCAGAAGGAATTTTTCTATAAAGTGCCTCAGCAATTTTTTTCTGATTTCCTAAAATATCTTTTTTTGTCAGGTTTGTTTTCAACAATCTAATTGAACAATTAATATCATAGCCAACTCCTCCGGGAGAAATAATTCCCTTGTCCATATCAAAAGCAGCAACTCCTCCAATACTAAAACCGTAGCCTTGATGTGCATCACTAAGGGCAATAGAATATTTTAAAATTCCCGGCAAATGAGCAACATTTTTCACTTGCTCCAAAGTTTTGTCTTTTTCAATATTCTGCATAAGACCTTCACCAGCATAAATTCTCCCCGGAACTTTCATGCCCCCTTCTTTAGGAATTTCATAAATATTTTTTGAGATTTTTTTTATTTCCATGATTGATAATAAGAACAAAGGGTTTTTATTATTTTTCTATGCGATTTCCTCTATACATCCAGCACAACCTGTGCAATCCATTCACTTCCTTTCTTTTTCACAAACATCTCGCTATAAGTTATTGCCTTGACATCAATATTAATCTCATAATTTTCTGCTTTGTCCCCGACAACCTCTGCTTGCAATTTCCCATCCTTAATTTTTATCTTTTCAACACCAGACAAAAAAAATTGCTTCCCGTCAAATAAAACTATCAACTCCTCTAAAAAATTATAAAGCAAATTCTCATTATCTTTTCCTTCGGCTTTCACTTTAAATTTCTGAGTTTTCTTAACCTTTCCGTCAAACATTGAATTAAACATCGCCAACGCAGAATTCTCAAAAACCTCTTCCAAACTTTTCCCAAATGCCTGAAACTTTATATCTGCTGTATGCTCTAAGAATTTAAAATTTGATTTTTGATTATTCATTTAACCTTCCAACAAAACAGCTTCAACTGCCTCGGGCTATATTTTTCAAGACTCGCAGTTATTACAGCTGATTGAACATATACTTCTCCACCTGAGTCTTCCTTTAAAATACAAGTGGCATTCATTTCGCATACCATTGCCTTGCAATCCAGATAATCTGGTGTCTTTGAAATTATCCTTGCCTTAACATTGCTCAAACCTTCTGAGTCAAAATCATCCCACTCTACTGGAAGAAATTCTATATCAAGAATATCCTCTCTAAGCAAGTTATCTAATTGAATTTCCCTTAACATTGAAATCTCCGCCTTATAAATTTTCAATGAATCTTCATTTTTATCAATCTTGCCTTGTCCAATAACTACCAACAAAACACTTGTTATTAACAATACTGCAATAACTGCTTCAAAAATTCTTATCCATGCTTTCCTTGAATTTGGCAAAATTCGAGGAATGAAAAAATTTATTTTTACTTTAGGCATTTTTACTTGTTAAAATGATTAATGAAAATCTTTGATTTACTTTATGGTTTTTTGGAAAAAAACTATAATGGAAAATCTTTATGCCTTTATGCCTCCCAAGGTATCCTGAGGTATTTGATTTTACTTTTTTTGAATTTATCATATCTTTATTTAAAATATTAAGTTTATATTTATTACCATATTTTAATTTTTATGTGTCCGGATAAAATGTTCGCCTCGCTGTCAATATATCTAACTGGAACTTCTTCAACATAAACACTCCTTGACACATTTTTACTTTCTGTCTCTATGACTGACCCGTCATTATATATGAACCCAAATCCAAAATCACTGGCTTCAGGAATGTTTAATTCTTCCTTAAGATTTTCATATCCATCTAAGTAATCATTTTTTAACTCAGCTACTTTTGTTTTAGAAATATATTGACCTGATTTTAATAATTTAATTTTATAGTCTATTCCTAATAAATTACATCCCCCTGTTGATTTTTCACTTAAACTTTCAAATTCTTCTGAACCATATATTTTCAAAAAAGTGTCTTCAGAACTATTTCTGTTTACTATTAAATCACTACTGCTCGTTTCTGAAATATAAGAGGGAATAATATTCTTATAATAATCCTTGACAATAATCTTGGAATTTAACCCTGTCTCTACTTCTATTAAACCATCTAATATCACACAATCTTGGTTAACAGACTCGTCAATAGTTATTGTAAGAGTTGTCAAATTCGTGTTAAGTTTTTCAATTAATGCCGCTTCTAAATATTCCAGCATAAACTCTTTGTCTCCTTTAACTTTTATTAAGGGCTCCATGGTTGAATATAAAAAAGTTAAAAAAATTACAAATATTAGAAAAGATAAAACAATTCCAATATGCGATCCTTTATGGTTTTTTGGAAAAAAATTATACCTCTTTTTCATATCTTAAAGAAATAATTAATATTTATTAAATCTATGTTTTGGAGTTTCTTTTAAATATTATACAATTATTTTCAATGGATAAAAAATAGAATAAAAAGTTTTATATATCTTTTAATTATAATATAAAATTATGAAGAAATTTAAAAAATTGAAAGAAGATGACCAAAGTAGTTTATTCGTACCTGCTGGGCTTTTTGTTGGTATGGGTATTGGTTTTATAACTAACCAATTAGTTGGGGGACTTTTTTTAGGACTTGGATTAGGCCTATTAGGTATGGCTCTAAACAGAAAGAAAAAACATCTTTGAAAATAACTCTTCGGATTTCCTCATCTATGCTCCAGAGAAACTTCTCTAAATCCTGATGTTAAACTTTTCAGCCAAAAAATATGTTCGCTCCTGTAGAAACAAAGAAGGATACAATCATTAGTGCAAATGAATGCTTTATCCCGGATTTAACATTTCCTTCTGCAAGCTTCCCAATTACCAAACCATTGAAAAATCCCTGAATCAAAAGCAAATACAAAAACGCATTAG
>JAGLYK010000004.1 GCA_023132255.1 Candidatus Pacearchaeota archaeon | reverse complement strand
GGAAGTATTTTGAATTGCATGATTAAAATAATTACTATGAATACAAAGAAAATAATATAGCCCTGAACAACTAATGTTGATATCGCTGCCTTCCTCTCTTTTTTTAATTTGTTTGACATGTTCACAGCCTCTGCAACTGACTCAAGTATCTCTCCAATCTCTCCTCCTGCTTTTTCTGCCTGCCCGATTAATTTTAATGCCCTTGAGATATTTTTATTATTAACGTCTTTTGCAAATATTTTTAGGGCAGTATTCAGTGGAATTCCCAGAGAAATCTGATTAGATAACTTTTCAACATTTTCACTCAAGACCCCATATGACTTGCCTTTGACATTCATTATACTTTTACTTATTGGTATGCCTGTTTTGACACTTTCAACCAGATTTCTGGCAAACTCCAGAAACATTTCCTCTTTTTCATTAGCAACTCTTCTTTCATAAATAGTTAAGATTACAAATGGAGTAATTCCTAGCAAAACTCCAATTCCAAGAACAAAAAAGAAAAATTTTGTGTTGATTAAAAATAGCGACAAAATTACAACTGCTGACGACAGTGCAAATCCTATCCAATATATTTTTTTCATGTTATTCACCTGGTTGTTTTAAATGTAAAAATGTCAGGAAGACAATGTTCATCATTGCTACTCCTAAGACCATGATTAGACTAATCATTGATGTGCTTAGTGAAATTCCCAATCCACTTATCTTCATCATCATTAACACAAGCATGAAAATCATTGGAGCAGCAATAACAACACTTATGTAAATGTCCATAAATGTTTCTGCCATTTTCGTGCGGTTTTCATTTTCAATTTTATATTCAAAAAGTAAGCTTTGAGCCCTTTTCTCAAAAAAATCTTGGATGTCTCCTCCTGAACTTATTGTAGATGCTAAACCATTAAATAATTCTGAGAGCTTTGAACTTGGACAGTTAAACGCAAGATTTCTCAGCGCACTAACTAAATTATATCCATAAACATTGATTTCATTTATCAATTTTGTAAATTCTTTTGAGATGTTAGGATACTCCCCTGTTGAATTCACTATGCTGAAGATTTTGCTTGGTTCAACCATTGAGCCTGAAATTGCCGACATATGAATTGTTGCAAAAGGAAGTTCATGATTGATTCTATTCTCGATAGCTCTTCTTTCTATTGAAGGATAAAAGTACATGAATGAAATGGTCCCAAGAGGAATAACAAATAAAATCCAGAATATTTTCAAGAATCTTGTTCCAATATCCTCGGTAATTTTTGTTATAATGGGGAGTTCAGGTCCAAAATTAAAAAATAAAAAAAATCCAAAAACAAATATGCTAAAAATCACTGACAGCAAGGTAGTGAATAAAATTATTGAAATATAATTTAAAGGGATAAATTGCATATTTGATTTTATAAGAGATGTTTTTAATATGTCAAATATTTTTTTCTTAGAAAGAGGTTTTGAAAGATTAATAAAAATCCTATTAGCTATTTTGACATACTTGCTTGGTTTTTTCACCTTATTTTTAATAATCTTTTTCTCCTTGTTCCCAAGCCGTTTTAATGTTTCTTTTTCAAGTTCTAAGAAATTTTTCGGAAGTTTTATTTTTCCTTTTTTTGAAACTTTAACCATCTCTTTTTCATTTGACTCAATCTTTTTAGTTTTTACCGAGTTTATCGAGGGAAACATGGAAATCTCTGATTTGCTTTTTGCAAAGTTGCCTAGTAAACTTTTGTGTTGTTGTTTATCATGAATTCTCAGGAAGTCATCTTTGCCCCTAGTAAACATTTTTCCAAAAAATGTTTCGGGGTACGCCTGTGGTGTGCCTTTTATTGTTGCAAAGTTGCCTAAAGGTTTTACCAAGGATATTTTTCTTAATGCTCCTGAGAGATCGTTGTTTCTTTTCTTCAAAGAATCTTCTAATAAATTAATTTGCGAAGAAATCATTTCTCTCTCTTCGCTGTCCCTTGTTCTTTCCAATATCGCAAACAAAGAACTTATTTCTTTGATAATCTTCTTTTTTTCTAAAATTATTTTTTTTAATTCACTCGAACCTCTTTTTTCTTCAACCATCTTATTATATCTAGTCTAAAGGGCTTTTTATATTTTCTATATTTGTTTCTCCCCCTAACATTTAATATTTTTTATAAAAGTTTGATTAAAAAGTGTTATGGGCAATTCAGAATTCGGGCTATTGAAGACTAAGATATTGCATTGCGGTTTTTACAAATATTTTGCCTGATGTTTCAGCTTCTTCAAATTTTTTTCCTTGTCTATCTATGGGGTCAAAATTTGAGTTAAACTTTACTTCAATATTATCTTCAAAATCAGTATCAAAATAGATTTTAGAATGACCATCCCATTTAGAGCCAATTCTATATTCTTCCCTACCTTGTTTTCTTAAGTGTTCTAAAACAGTGGATGGTTCTTGATACATTACATCTCTAAAATCTCTTCCAAAGCCACAATGCTCTTCATACAATTTGACAATTTCTATCAAATGTTGCTCTGTTAAATTTTCTACTTTCATTATGGATAGTAATTGTCCTTTTTTTATAAACTTAACGCCTAAATTCTGAACTCAAAATTCTTTGGATTTTACCCCTCTATACTTTCCTTCTTTTAGTCGTCGGGAGACATAACAGGGATTAAAGAGAAAAACTCTCGGCTCGAGATTTTCCCAAATTCTTCTTCGCAAAACTTCTCCTAATATCGCACACGAGAATTATTCAGCAACTCTGAAATTTTCTTTTGAATTTGCATAATTAACTTTTTCATATTATTAAAAATTTCATAATCCTTCTTATCATAAGCTTCTTCAAGTTTTAACTCAGCTTTTTCAAGAGTCTTGACTAATTGATTAAGAAACATAATATCCTCTTTTTTTATCATTGTTCAAATAAGTAATTTGTCTTATTAAATATTTAGGCCTTTCAAGGTCATCCTTTGAGGATGAATTATTCAATTCCAAATTCTCTCAAAACTTCTCTGGGTTTTTTAGCATATTCATTAATTATCTCCTGAACCTCGTTAAAATCAAAAATTTTCTTTTGATGTAGTTTGTGAATTAGCTGAATTCTCCTCCTAAATTCTAAATCAATTTCCTCAATTTTCAAGCCAGTTCTTTTTGCAATCTTTTGAAATATTTTACTATTTTTCTTAAAATAAAACTGGTCGTCAGAAGGATTCCAGACAAAAGGAGTGTTTGTCATTGCAAGTCCTTCAGAAGTTACATTAATTATCTCCACTATCTCCCTTAACTTTCTTGTTTCGTGCTTATTTACGATAGCATGAGTCATGATGCAAACGCAATCAAGAACATTTAACAAGGTTGGGGAAAGTTCAATAGGAGGAGTTTTTAATCTTTTTATCACAGTGTCAACAGAATCTGCGTGAATAGTACTGATAGAAGGATGCCCCGACGCCATACCCTGAAACAGCACATATGCTTCTTTACCTCTCACTTCCCCAACAATTACATAATCTGGATTCTGCCTAAAAGAACTCCTCAGTAAAGTGAACAAGTCTATCTCCCCAACTTTTTTTAATCCTGTTGATACTCTCACCACACTCGGGAGCCAGTTTTCCCTAGGAAGATTTAATTCTCTTGTGTCCTCAATTGAAACTACTCTTGCCTCTTGCGGAATAAAAAACGCAATAGCATTAAGCAAAGTAGTTTTTCCAGAACCAGTTCCCCCAGAAATAAGAATATTCATTTTATACTGAACTAATAACCAAAGATAAGCAAGTATCTCCGGACTTAGTGTATTGAATGCCAGCAACTGCGTCGGAGTCCACGGCTTTTTTGTGAACTTCCTTATTGTAAAAGTCGGTCCCTTGCTTGTGATGTCTTTTGTATAAGTTGCATTAACCCTGCTACCATCAGGCAGGCTTCCGTCCAATATTGGCTGGGCATAGGAAACATATTTCCCGCATCTTTGAGAAAGCTTTTCCACAAAATTTTCCAGCAAGCCCCCGTCATTAAACACCAAATTTGTTTTTATGTTTCTATAAATTCTATGAACAATATACACGGGAGAGTTAATTCCATTACACTCAATATCTTCTACAAAATAATCTCTCAGCAACGGCTCTGTCTCATTGAATCCTATAAAATCCCTGCAAAGATAATAATAAATCTTCTTGTAACTTTCATAAGAAAGATTTATCCTGAGTTCAGTAGCGATAATTTTAAGCCTTTGCTCAATATACTCCATCAACGCTTCCTTGTTTTTTTGAACAACACTATCAAAATTAATCATGTTTCTCATCGCAGAAACAATCTCCTTTCTGGATTCTTTTTCTTTTTCATCCAGTATTGGTTCTTCAATTTTATATACAAGTTCATAAATTTTCGGATCCCAATAAATATGAGCAAAAGCAAACGGCGAAATCAAGCAATACCTAATATTAAGTTTTGTCTTGTCAATCATTTTTTTTAATGGAGGAATCTCCGGAGAGAAATCTATCAGCACTCTTGGATAATTCTGTATGTTTATCTTTTTAACCATTTTAATTAAGACCTTGTAAACTTATATCAATAAGTGTGTTGTTACTACTTTTACCATTATTTGAAATAAGCAACTTGTAAGGTGTTGGGGCTTTGTTTAGTGTTTTGAATTCGTCCTTTCCCTGATAAGTTATATCTATGTTATATGCAGTGTAATTAATTGTAAAAGTTACTTTGTTCAACCCCCTGGTTTTTTCAGTACGTGTGACTATCCTCCCCCCGAAGGTATCAACAATATCTTCCCCGGGTTGACTATAAAGGTAACTACTTTCCATCTCAAAAATAATTTTGTCATTTTCCCCGTCTATTTTCAAATTCCCTTTTTTTATTCCAATCTCAATAAATCTCTTGTTTCCCGCAACCCCGATTGTTCTTATAGTATTATCAATTGCTTTAAACATTTCAAGCGACTGCTCAAGAATCGCCTTGTCTTGGAATTTTTCTATTTTTGGTTTTGCATAACTAAGAACAAGTCCAATCATAAGCAATGCAATTGAAGTATAAATTACAGTTTCAATCCAAACTTGCCCTCTTTTACTTCGGTTCCCCAACTTTCCTCTTTTCATAAACCATCAAGTAAGATTTGGTTTATAATCTTTTTGTAAAAAAGTTATAGTGAAAATTTTTAATTTACTCTATAATCTTTTCCTTGAGAAAATGTTATGACGGGAATTTTTAATTCACTTTATAATCTTTTTGCAAAAAAGTTATAATCCTAACAAAGATAAATTTCAAGTACTGAATCAGAGACTTCGCATTGGTTCCCATTTATAACAGGTGCAATTTTTATTGAGTCAGGTGTGCTGGAAAAATCACTTGAAATATATGTTAAGCCGGAATTTTCCCCGGGAAGTTTGACATTCCCAGAACCAGAAGGATAAGGTCCTAATCCAGAAATACTTTGGTCCTCGTTAGTTAAAGTATAGCTTTTTGTTATTCCTTCTCCAGAAATTGAAACAATAATCTCATCAAGATTTATATCCTTGATATTTATTGAAAACTGAAACTTACTCGAAGTACTATTATAACAAGTATATAGTTCATTTATTTCAACCTTCTCAAAAATATTCATGCAGGATTCTGCCGCATCCAGCCTGCTTGTTAATAAATTCGCTACAGTTACCCAAACAATTGCAATCGCTGAAATAACCAAAGCAATTAAAATTAGTGTAGAAATAATAATTGAAAGTCCTTTATGATTTTTTGGAAAAAAATTATTGTGAGGGATTTTTAATCCTGATCTACGATTTTCTGGAAGAACATTGTAATGGAAAATCTTTCCCCAAATATCTCGGGGCCTCGAAGAGGTTCTCGTGCCCTTTGGGTATGCACTAGGCAGTGTTGATTTTGCTTTCTTTGAATTTGGCAAAATTCGAGGAATGAAAAAATTTATTTTTGCTTTTTTATTATTTTTCATGTTAAACTAATTTCTCTTCCGTCTTTTTCCTTACAGACAAAAGTCCTGTCTCCTTTTTCAGATTTCCCTGCTAAAACAGGAATTAAAATTATCTTTTCAACACCACTTCCAAAATCTACATACATAGAAGTCGCTTCTCCTTGATTTAGTCCTGCTTTGGGCCAGCCATTAAAGTTCTCTCTCAAGTCTTTTGTTTCGTGACTCCCAGATTTAAAAATTTTAATATTCATATTAAAAATATTGACATTCCCGTCATTCACAATACTTAATCTTCCCGAATACGAATCATAATCTGCACTAAAACTAACATCACCGCAAACAAGCTCCACATTTTTTCCGAACTTTGTTATTGCATCTTCATTTAATCCTCTGAACCATAAAAAAATAATCAATCCTATCACAACAACCATTGCAATTAATAATACAGTAGCAATTACCGGCGAAACCCCTTTTTTGTTTTTCATTTTATTAAAAGCAAATCATTATTTTTAAATTCTTCTATTGTTTATATTAGTTGGTAATTACATATTTTTCATTATTTGCTTCCTGAAAAATTATAAAATAAAAATTTTCTCCTGGTTTTAATTCAAACACATATTCGTCTTCATTAAGTTTAAATATTATTTTATCTTCTTTTACTTCAGGAGCATCTAATAAAGTTTCCTCGCCGTTAACATATTTATGGGCTTCCATGCCACTTTCATCACCTGTTATGAAATATATTTCTATATCTTCTCCGGCATATTCTGAATAATCTTTACCAAATTGACTTAATTTGCTGTTTCCTGTTGCTGCCCCGTAATCCAAAACATTTTCACTTTCAATATTCAACTCTTCCCCTAAATCATAAATCTTTACATAATCTTGTCTTTGAGCATAATTAGAAATTGTGGCAAATCCTATAATTACAGCAATGATAATAATTGTTGCAATCAAATAAAACTGACCTTTCTTGCCTCTCATGAATAAAATAATAAAAAAAAGTTTATTAATGTTTTCATCCTTAAGATTACATCTCTTCATACGATTTCCATCAGATTGCAATAAAGAAATCGCTTACATGGACAGAAAAGGATGGTGTGTGAAAGGAAACCACTTAGGTTCATAAATATGCAACTTCCATCGGAGGTTCTTAAAGAAGTTGCTTCACGGAACAAGAAGGGAGATTCCAAAGAACCGCTTAGGTTGGATAGATTCGCGATTTTCATCGAAATATGTAAAGAAGTCGCCCACCTGAACAGGAAGGATGGTGTGTGAGAGGAAACCTTGGTTTCCTTCAGTAGACAAGGAGGTTTGCTGCTCAGATAATCAAAAAGCTACCCAAGTTCTTCCTCGGTTCTGCGACCCGCCAAGCATCTTAACAAATGTTTAGGGCTGCTCCGATCAAGGCCTGACCCGATTTGCATCTGCAAGATCAAAGCGGACAAAACGTCAACGTCCGAACAAGGACTTCCCGACGCACTAATCACGCCCCTCCTGCAGTCTGCCATAAAGCCCGTTTGCAATCGCGGAGGGCTAACCCGCTAACTGGTCTACAAAATTGAAGAAGAATTAGGGTATTATAAATATAACTATTTAAGAATTTTTTCTAATTAATAATAATATTAATATAAAAATTAATATGAATAATACTAAAATTGAAAGAAGTATCAATAACCAATTAATTTTGCTTTCTTCAACAAGAACCTGAGAGATGATTTCGCAGCCAGTTCTTTCAATTGGTTTAGTGAAATCATTATTACAATAATTCTTATCATAACAAGTTCTTGTTTTCATACCTTCATAGCATTCACTCCAGTCAGAACATTCCCAAAGAGGTTCACAATCAAAAAACAATTTCATAATCTTATGTGTTTTCTTTTTTTTATCATCTTCCGCAATTTTAAGTGATCTTGTTTCACTTTCTCCAATATTATCAAATTCATCTACACAGATTATTTTCCACATATAATCTTCATCTTTTTCTAATTCAACTGTAAAACTTTGCTCAATATTTTTTTCAATACTTATATCTGTTTCCTCAGTATAATTGTTAATTATTAAACTACAAGATTTAATATTACTATCATCATTAACTTCGTAAACAAACTCTATTTCTGTATTTTCTGTTTTAAGATTGTCTTTTGGTTTAATTAACTCAATTTCAGGAGCTTCAGTGTCTGTTGGTTCTTTTATACATTCCCCATCATCACATCCAAATTCACACTCTTTTATTAATATTGGAGTAAGTTCTTTTGAGCAATAGCTATTCACTGTCCCTGGATTATTACAGGTATAAACTATAAAGTCTTGGTAAACATCATTTCCTATACAATAATTAGCTCCTGCACAATAATCTGCCCCACAATCAGTATTAAGATAACATTTAACTGCTTCCTCAATCTCACAAACAGCTGAACATCCATCTCCATCAAGATTATTACCATCATCACACTCTTCTCCTTCTTCAAGAATGCCATTTCCACAATAACCTAAATCCAATTTTGTAACACTTAAATCTGGGTCACTGCTTTGGATATATTCTCCTGTGCTAACAACTATTGCTCTAAAGAAATATTCTGGGTCGCCGCTTATATCCTCTTGATATTCTGCTGTCCATATCCCAGTTGCACCTCCACTAAACACAACATTTGCTGGATTAGTATTTACAACCTGAGCAGAACTCCAGCCAGTACCATCATTCTCTCTTATTTCAAATGAAATAGTTTCTTGGTCGCAATTTGTTCCTGCGACATTTAATGACACAGAATCCCCTTCTACTGCTTCGGCTACACTCCATAAAGCTGAAGTTAATTTGCATTCTTCTGACTTTTCTGTACAAGTTCCAGAACAGCAATAACCACTTGCACAGGTTCCAGCCAAGGAATTGCAATCATTATAATTATCACAAGAATTATTTTTGCATGTTCCTCCTAATTCTGCGCATGTTTGAGTAGGCCAGGCACATTCTCCATGAACACAACATCGCCAACCACAATCAGAACTGTCCTCAAAATGAGCCGGACATATATAAATATTTTTACATATCTGACCACTGCTGCAGCATGTTCCGCCTAATTCTGCGCATGTTTGAAGAGGCTGTTCACAGAGAACAGTAAAACTCAACACATTAGACTTTGGACCAGTTGGTGAGCCAACTCTTACATATTCATCTGTATAAACACCAGAAAGGTCTCTGCCAGAACCAGAATACTCATAAACATCATCTCCTCTTACTGTACACTGGTATATCTCTACAGAGGGGCAGGTCTCACTACCACTAAAATCACATATATGAACTATTCTTCCATCAGAATTTGTTTTTACTGCATACTCTTTACCATTATATTCTTGAATGCCATCCTTTTCTCTCCACATATAAATAGGAATACCTTCATCTGCAGGGCTTATCTGAATTATAAGTTCTACATGACAACCAGGTACATAATTAGGATAACAACTATCTGTTCTTGAAATTGTTACTTCATACCCTGATACTCCGTCAATAACCCCTAAAAATAAAACTACCAAAAATCCAACAATTATTAATTTTTTTAATGGGATATTTTTTTTCATAACAATTTTAGAGTGACAACACTTTAAAAGCATTATTGTTCTGGAGAACATACTTAATTATGTTAAAAAATGCTAAAACTTTCTGAGATCAGTAATGGAGAATTTAATTATTGAAACTTTATTTCACATATTTTATAATTTATTTTTAATTATTCTTATTAAAAAAATATCAATAATTATTAATATTTGATCTCTCGTAAAATCTTTAGTTATAAATTCTGCTTTAAGTTATGTTTTTTCAATCTATAATTTCTAATAATAATTAATCCAGTTAGAATTACAATTAATCCTATAAATGAAATAGCCCCTTTTCCTGTTTTTGCAAAATTACCTACACCTGTAACTGCGCCTGTTAAGATGCTTGTGAATGATGAAGATTCCTGATTGATCAATTGAGTTTCATTTTCTTCATTTGTCTTATAATTTAAAGGAGTAATACTAAGTGTGCAGCTCTTTGTTTCAGTTCTATCAGGTAAATTTCCACTTATATCTTTACAAATTCTTGTCTGATTTCCATTAATACATTCACCCCACTCTCCACACTGCCAGTAAGAAGATGAACCACCACTTCCTCCAGAACCTCCACCTCCGTTTCCATTATCTCCATTTTCTGCTCCAAGAATAATTGTTTTTGAAATTCCAACTCCTTCGTTATGTCCTGCTAAATCCCATGCATGAATTATATATTCATAAGTTCCGTAAGCTAAATCTTCATCTAAATAATTTGTTTTTTCAACAGAAATTAAAAAATTATTATTTTTGTAAATATCATAAAAATCAATTCCACTGCAGGCAGGTTCATCTGTTGCATCATCCCAGTTTAACTGGATGCTGTTTCCTGATGGAGTCAAAATTAAATTTGTCGGGGCTGATGGTGGCTCGTGGTCTATGCAGATTATTACAGCACTGCTAAAATTTACTAAAAAAATTCCTAAACATAAAATTAAAAATATTTTTTTCATTATAAAACTCCTTTGTTGCCCAAAATATCTTCTGCTTCTGCTTCAAAATAATAAGAGCCGCTTGTTACATTTGTCGCATTAAACTCGTCTTCATAATATCCTGATGTTATATTTAATTGTGCTGGTATCCACCCACTATTGTAACAATTATAATTCCCGAAAATTACTCCTGTGCTTGGGCAGAAAGTTTGGTTTACTATTTCACTGATTCTGTAAAACACACTTGAATTATCTACTCCTGATTTTGCATCTGTGACATTTAATTTTACTGGGATTGTTTCATCATAAATTGAGGCATTAACAGGATTAATTAAAATTATTTCCGGAGCAGTTCTGTCAATTTTAAGTGTGGTGCTGTCATTCCCAACCAAGCCTGAACTATCTTTGGCAAAAATACTTAATTCAAAATCTCCTTCAGGGATGTCAATAGGAAGTATTTTTGTAAAATAATAAGTTCCAGCAAATTCATGAGAATATGGCACTGTAATATTTTCATCTGCAAAAATTGTTCCCCAGTAATCTTCCAAATTTACTTCATTAATTTCAGCATGAACTTCAATATTGTCCAGTTCCCGATAGTATTTATCAAATGCATATTTATTTGTGATAATAACTACAGGAGGGTAAGTGTCATTAAGATAATAAAATCTCGCTGTTAGATTATACTCTCCTGGCCATAATGCCGGGTGTGATTTGATGGTAAGAAAAACATCATCATGCTCATTCAAGTCTAAATCTCCTTCTTCATTATAGCAATAAAAAGTTCCGTCTGGTATATTGTTTATAGTTTCTAAACCAATTGAATGTATTATTGTTAAAGGGGCGATTTCAGAACAATTAAAATAAACTGTGCTTGGACTAACACAGAATCCAAGAATTGTATAAAGACATTTATCTATATAACCATTAATTTCAAAATCATTTTTCCAGACAGGATAATTTATTTGGTCATCAGAAGTTATATCTAATTTTATTATCAGCGGGGAATTATCTTCATTATCTGGAATATCAAAATAATCAAAACTAAAATTTGCTGTTGCTGTGTTTCCTGCAACAAAATCCTGAATATAAATTCCATCAGTATTGCTTAGTATTCTGTCTGCTAAAACTCCTGTTGTCATAATTCCAATTAAGAAAATCACTGCAAAGATTATTGTTAATTTGTTTTTCATGCTGAACTTAGCTCAATTTTTGTATAAAAATCACCTGCTTTTGTGCTTACTTTGTATTCACAATCATTACAATCTCCTTTTATTTCATAATAAAATTTTTTTATGTTTGAGGGTTTAGATGTTCCTGTGCAGGAAATTGAGTCATAATCTTCAAAATCAAAAGTTTCAATAAGCAGATTTGAAGAGCATATTTCATGTTTATTTTCATCAGCATCCTCATAACCAAAAATTAATATTAAGTTCTGCGAGGTATCATTAACAGAATAAACTAATTTTGCCCTTGCATAAAAATTTGCTTTTGGGATATAACTAAAGTCAGTTTCTTCTAATTCTTCTGTCTCAAAAATTTCTGATTCACCATCGTTTATAGTATATGTTGCCGAATTATCTGGTTTTTCATTTACCAAGAGATTATGTCCTGGTGCTGTGTAAAATATTGGTGTTTCAATACTAAAAGTCGTGGAGATTTTTCCAAAATAAGAAATTAATCCCGCAGACATAATTCCAATTAAGAGAACCGATATTATTATGCTTATTGCTATTTTTTTATTCATATTTTTCTCCTTGTTTTGCCTCTTGGCATGATTATGAAAAACCCTCTTTCTGAGGGCTTTATTTTTTCGCCTCTTTCCTGTTTTCCCTAAAAAATAAATTGGAAAAAATAAAAAATAAAATTAACTTGATTTAGTCGTTATCACTTGGTTGCACAGGCAATATCTTAGTTGTTATTTCATACTTTCCTGGTGCTATTGCCATATCAAATTCATAGCAAACAAGGAAATCCTGAACTTCATCTGATTGTATTGTTAACTCTGTAACTGATGGTATTAGATCCTGCATAATAAGGTCAACTAAGTAGTCATCTGCTGGTAAGTCACAATCAAAGTAAGTTATCAAATCTGTTTCATATAAGTAACTTCCTGCATTTACCCAATTTACTTTTTTGCTACTTGAATCGTAATCACTTGATGGAACTAACCATATTTTTGCTCCAGCACAATGTACATAACTATCAAATCCGTTATTCTGACCACAATAATCTGGACTTGGATTTCCATTCCAATCATCTGGATGTGGTAAATTCATATTAATATCCAAGCTGTAACTGTAAGTTATCTTGCCATTTCCATCTGATGTAAATGTTCCGAACAAAGCTCCAGGGTTATCCCCACCCCAATTTACAAACCTATCCTGTCTATCTGCATAATATATTAAAGAATAACTTGTCCCTGGTTGAAGACCTGTTGCTTCAAGTTCATAGTTAAACATTCCATTATTACCAATAGTATCAAATACTAATGTTGCTTGTGTACCATCTTCTGATAATATATCCCAAACACTATTCTTATTCTCCAATACTAATATTGTTTTCATAGGAACACTATAGTATGTTGTTGTGATTCCGTCACAATTCATCCATGTGTCGTCTGAACGATAACCATTACACTTATCATCAAATGATATTGTACCTTCTACTGACATCTGGTTTTTCAGTTTATGTTTATAACAAAATCTTTCTCCACCTGGACTTTCTTCACCAAAATCAGTTGTAAGATCATGTTTTATAGTACAATCACCATATCCCGGATTACATTGTAGCCAAGCTCCTTCATCATCTGGATGCATACCAAAATCTAAAAGCTTAATTGATTGGTGTGCATTCACTGTTGTTGTTATTGCACCAAAATATTGCAATAATGCTGCACTAACAACTCCCATAGCTACTAATGCAATCAAGAACACAGGCAACTTTTTTCCAAAAACATTAACTTTTTTCTTCATAAGTTTTTTCATATTTTTTTATTTAAACCTCCTTTCATCTCTATAATCTCTCTGCTATGCAGAGGGCTATACAATTTATTACATATATAACCATAAATTTGTGAAGTTAACTCCCACGAGTTCCAATTAACAAACTTTGCTATTTTATTTTCTGCAAAGTTCCCTAAAGAATCAGTTAATCTCTTTTTAGCATTACTTTTTGTTGTCATAACAAAATTATAACAAATTTGTTTATAAGCATTATTGTCGTTGGGAATATAGTTTTTGTCATTACTTGGAATTAATGAAACGGGAAAGAAATAAAAGAAAAAACTTGAATAATTAAACTTGTAATTTCTTCATAATATTACACTGGAATCATAGAATTTTTATCAACAGAAGAATTTATCGAATAAGTAATCCCAGAATTTTTATGCTGAGTTTCAACTAACTTAAACATAGAGCAAACCGCATCAGACATATTTTCCTCCACAAGTTTTTTTGATGTTTTCTCTTTCAATTTTAAATACTCGTCTGCACATGATCTTGAAACAAAATCTATATCTTTAAAATCAAGCACAATTTCCTTTTCTTTAAAATTTTTTAATTTATCAAAAAAATTAGAAATTATACTTCGGGTAAAAATTTTATTGCCAAAATCCGCAGATAATAATTTAATCTTTTTCATATTATTCTAAGTGAGGATAGATATTTAAGCTTTTTGATGGTGTATTTAATCTCATATAAATCAGAGTTCCTCCAAGTGAATTCCTGGCAAATTCACACTTTTGAGAAAAAAAATCTGGCTTAAAAATTATAGCCCCTCTCCTTGAGATGATATGTAATTCCCCGTCTATTAAATCTCTTACTATTTTCTTAGATGATTGAAGTCCATATCCTCTTAAACCATCTTCCTTTTTAGTTGTAGTTCCTTTTAATGCTTTGTCTATTGCTTCATAATCTTTTGAAAAAGAAATTTTATTTTTTTCAAAAACACATGGAATACTCAATCCATTATCTAAAATCCCTATGTCTATATAATTCTTTTTTGGGAAATATTGGGCCATGATTGAGGCATGAGTAAATTGAGAATGTTGCTCAATATTGTCTGTGAGTTCTGCTAAAAGATAAGGAATACTGTCGCCAAATTCTTCTGGTATTTTTTTACTCATGCTTTCTACAAGCATATTTATTTTTTCATTTATATTTTCTTTATTATTAAAATGGTTAATAGGGTAATAAGTATCTCCTTGTTTTGTAGTCCCAAAGGGAAATCCAATATCTAAAAAATATTTTTTAACATTTTCATTTTCTGGGACAATATAATTTATTTTTATTCCTTTATTTTTTATTTCATCAATTTTTCCTCCCAATAATAATGCAGAACAAGGAAGAATCCATTGAATCTCAGAAAAATTTAAAGATATTTTTTTACTTTTTTGAGACAAATTTTCCATCTCTTTTATTACCCTTAAACATTCTTCAATTTGTTCAAGTGGACCATCTCCTTTTGGAAGATTTAGTTTAATCATAAAATGAAAAAAGAAAACACCTTTTTAATTAATTCGGTTTTGAAAACCAAATAGTTTTAAGAAATAAAAAAGAAAAATTTTAAGATTATTGGTTTGTGAATAACCGAGCCTGTTTCTTATCCAATAAACTAATTAATATAATTAATAAGATTAAAGCAGTTATAGCTCCAAGTAAAATAAATACTAAATTAATTTTGCTTTCTTCAACAAGAACCTGAGAGATGATTTCGCATCCAGTTCTTTCAAGAGGTTTGTTGTAGGGGTAATCACAATAATTTTCATCATAACACTGTCTTGTCATTAAACCATTTATGCACTCACTCCATCCAAAACATTTCCAGTTGACGTCGCAGAATTGAATAAGTTCTTTTTTATGAGAAGAGGATTTCCTGGAAGTAGTTGATTGAGTTTGGTTTTGCTCTGAATAAGGAAGAGTTATTAATTCACATTCAAAACTGCAATAAGTGCAAGATGAAGTTGAATTGTCGCATAAAATTCCATTAAGTTCTCCGTCATCACATTGCTCTCCTTGTTCTATGATTTCATTTCCGCAAAATGAAAAATTTCCTTCTAAGATTAAATCAAGTTTTGTTGTTCCGCCATTTTCAAAAACATATTGTGCGGTTTCAATTCCATTTACATAAAAAGTAATTGTTTTGCCATGAAAACTGTATTCAGGGTCTTGAATTAAAAACAAAGGATTATAACCATATTTACCTTCTAAAATTTCACTCGTCTCAATAGTATTATTATTTATTTTAGCAGTCACTATTCCGCTATTTGCAGGCTTTCCATTAATTAAAACATCTCCATAAAATTGGTGTGGAATTCCAGGAAAAGAAGAAACTACAAAAGGTATTAAAAAAATCGTTAGTGTTATTAATATCAAAAATTTATTTTTCATTTTGAGGTGATTTTGTTTTGTATTTTTGTATTGCAATCACCCCTATTCCAAAGACAATAATTAAAATTCCAAATATTAAACCAATTCCTTTTCCTGTTTTTACAAAACCAATTACCCCTCCTGTAAGTCCAGAACTTGTTGTTTGTTGGTTTTCATTAGAATCTATTTTAGTACTATCATTTTTTGTTTCAAAATTTAAGTTAAGAATATCATCAGTTGTTTGTGTGGTTGCAGTTGAAGAACTGCTTGAGCCACCTCCTCCGCCACCACCGTTTCCACCATTACCATTATTATTTGAAGGGCAAACACCACAATCTTGAGAACATGTTGAGCATGTTTCTGCATTATTGCAAACACCGTCTCCGCAGTATTCACAAACACCACAATCTTCAGGAGCATTTAAGCATGTTTCACCAATTACAAAATCACAAACACCATTACCCTTACAAATATCTGTTATTGCAGAATCACAATCTAATATATTAAATGAACATTCTCCTAATTCAGGTTCACACACCCCATTTGAATAATTTCCACTTGTTTCGGGGATAAAATCAACTTCAAAATCAATCTTCACAACTTCTTTATCTTTAAATAACCCTTCACCTATTTCTTCATCTCCAATGTAAAATTTAATATTAACATTATCTTGATAAGACAAAATAATACATGTATTTCCCCCATAACCATATTTTTCATCTATTATCTTGCATTCTCCGCTCACAACATCATTTATCTTTGCTGTGATAAAATGTCCATTTGGAAATGTTTGATTTGGATGAGTAACTTCACCATAAAAAGCACAAGGCATAGGAGGATTTGCAGAAATAAAACTCAATACAAAAATAAACATTAATCCAATTATTATTTCTTTTTTCATAATAAACTTATAATTAATCTCTTTAAAAGCATTGTTGTCGTCGTAAATATAGTTTTTGTTATTACTATAGTTAACACTAATTTATAAAAAAATAAAAAAGAAAGAAAGGAGAATTTTCATTCTCCATTAAAATTTACCAATATCCCCAACAAGCTGTTGCAGGACTATAAACATATACCTCTCCTAAATCATTTTGTATCATGTTAATCCAGTATCCTTCTCCAGGATATGTGTCACTTCCAGTGCCCAAAGCTATGAATTCGTCATCTACTGCATCATAACTGTATAAAGCACTCCATCTTGGGAAACCTATTGTAGTGTCAACTAAAGAGAATAATGCACAATATGCATCCTTTTCACCTAATCCATAACGCCCAATCAAATTCCATCCCTCTTGTAATTCTCTACTTGGAGGAATTCCTGGTCCAGGGCTTAACAAACTTCCACCAACAACAAGTTCTGCATAGTCGCTCATCTTAACCCAATAACCATATCCTGGCTCTATTGTTTCTAAAGTATCTGGACCTCCGTTTGGGGTATAAACATACCATTCACCATCATAATAAGTCCATACAACTTCAACTTCATTTGAAATTTGGTCAAAAACTTCTTCAATGTTATTGCTAATCAAGTTAAAAGGAATTGAAATCAAGTTCCATTTCTTTTCAAGATAAATTGTAAATGCTTCTCCTTCAACTTTGAAAACTTCTAATTCATGATAAGCGGTTTTTTCAACATTATCTATACATTTGAATTCTAAGGTGTGTTCGCATTCTGTATAAAATTGAACAGTTGTTTTACTTGAAGAAATACAACACCATTCTCCTTCCATTGTTCCTTGAGCACTCACACATTCCTGTGCTGTTACATCTTCATCATCCCATTCCATTTTCCAACAGAGTTTATCAACTCCAGATGGATGATCTCCTTTATCTTCACAACTCAATTCAATTTCTGTATCCATTGTAACAATCCAGTCCCAGTGGTCTTCACATTTTCCAGTTATTGATTCCCAAAATCCATGACAATAATGACTTGGTTCTCCAACATCTTTGTAAAGTGTTGGTGGTGTTTTGTCGACGAATACACATTGTTTATGAAGATTTCCTTTCTCTACATTATCTTCAGCATAGATTTCTATAAGGTGGCATGATTGTTCTTCAATCTGGAATGAACCTTCACTACCTTCTACAGATGTCCATTCTTCTGAACCTTGTGCCTGATAACAAATATCTGGGTTCCAGCAGTAATCATCATCTACAAGAGTGACTCTATAAGATAATTCGGCTAATCCAGAATCGTGTTCACCATCTTCATATGCTCCAAAATGAATAACTGTTTCTCCATCAATCCATTCAACACTTTCTTCTTCATAATATGGACCAATATAGTCTTTCCAAATTACTGGCGGAGTTTTATCCACATAAAATGCTTCGTAGTCTATTACATAATTTCCTAAAGCATCCCAACACTCAATCCAAAGTTCATGATAGGATTCTTCTGGGAAATTAATAACAAAAGGAAGAATTTCTTCATCTCCTTTTCCAGCAGGTTCTTTATTAACAGAATACCACCAACTACAATAAACATCATTTACTGGATGTGGTTTTGGGTCATATGCATCAACATGAATCTCTGTGATTCCATCAATATAACATATATCCTCTTCATATTCAGGAGGACAATCGCCATGTTGTGGACCAACAATTGTTTTTTCAATTATTGGCGCAGTAGTATCAACAAAAATTATCTCTTCATTAGGTTCTTCATCTTTTCCTACTTTATCCACACACCAATATTCTATCTTATGTCTAGATTCTTCATGACATGTAAACTCAACTTTATGAGGGTCATCTTCTACATTTCCAGAAAATTTATGAGCTTGAATCCATCCACCACATCCATCTTCTACATAAATGTTATAGAATATTGTTTTTGGACCACTTCCCTCATCTTCACATGTTATTGTTATTGGAGTGTTTGTATTTATATAATAATCTTCTCCAATCAAAACACTTGGATATCCAAATGAAATTGTTGAAATAGGGTCAGTCAAATCAAGATGCCAAACACCTGAACAACCAATGACCCCATCTTTAACTTGTTCGCCGTAAATGCAAACACAGTAATCTCCATCTTCTAGTTCAGAAACATCCCATTCATATTCTCTTTGCCAATTATTATCTAATTCAACAACAGATTCAGAATTACCAGTACATTCACCTTCATAATAGTAAATTTCTTGATCAAGAATCTCACAATCACCTTCATAATGCCACTGGATTGTAACAGGGTCGTACCAATGAGAGGCTTGTGGTTCGTCTACAATTACTTGGCATGGTTCTTCATATTCTCCAATCACACAAGCATCAAAATGAGTCATAACTCCTCTATCTCGAACTTCACAAATTAAAGTATTTGTTCCATCTAAAACTTCAGAGTAAATGTCTTGTGAAAACCCGTTTCTTGGGTCTACTGGTGCACAATTTTCATGAATTGTACTCCCAAAAACTTGTTGACCATTTAAAGTACAACTTACAATATCATTATTTATTGAAATATATAACATTGCATTTGCTAAGTCATCTCCATCAAAAACACATGTAGCAGTTGCAGTAGTATCTATTGGCCAATAGGTATTATAACTTAACCCACAATTAGAATTATCTTCAGAACCCAAAGGTAAACCATTATCTGGACATTCTGAAGTAGTCCATGTACAAATATCTACATCTGCACAAGGTCTTTCATAATATCCGTTAGCACTAACAACTCCCATCACTGTCATCATCATAACTCCCAACATTAATACACTTAATATTAATTTTTTCATATTTTTTATTTAAACCTCCTTTCAATTATTTTTTCACTTTGTTGTTGTGGAAAAAATTGTTGTGCTACAAATCTCAAAGAGATGTTTTTTGCATCAGTTATTTTTTCACCTTGTCTGTTACAACAAAGCCTCAGTTGCCAAATTAAATCTGGCCAAGTATTGTTATACTTGTTATACGCATAACCATGAATTTGTGAAAAATTAATTAATTGCTTTTTTATTTCCTTTTTTATCACCATAATAAAATTAAGAATTAAATTCTTTATAAATATTATTGTCGTCGAGAAACTATTTTTTGTTATTACTTAAAATAAATGAAAAGAATTTGAAATTAATTTCAAAATAAAAATTAAAAATAAATAAAAAAGAAAAAGAGAAAAATAAAAGTTTTATTCAGATGTTAGTTCCAAGAATGCATCCATCACGCTTGAGCTACAACCAAACTTCCTATGTCCTTTCATCTTCCCGTATTCTTCTGGATAGTTTTCATGAAGATAATCTAAGATTTGTTCACAACTGCATCCATGTGTGTCTTGTATAGTGAATGATTTTTTGGGACCTACTCCTTTGCCTTTTAGTTCTCCTGTTATCCATTCTGTTCCGTCCCAAATCCATCTGTTTGTTCCAAGTCTTAAGGGAGTGTCTTCCTTTGTATCTAAACACATATCTATATCTCCTCCACAAATACCATCATCATCATAATCCTCTTCAAATTCAACTTCTATTTGGAAAATTAAACCAGCTGGATTACTTGAATAACTACCATGACTATAATAGTTTAGTGCTCTAAAAAGAATTTCATTCTCTCCATTAACTAACCCTGTAAGATCAGAAGTTTGTTTTAATCTCCAACTTTGAGCATCTGGACCATTTTTATCCATAGTACCTCTGCCATCTACATAAGCCCCATTAAAATACATTTCATAAGAATTATCTGCAGCAGCAGTTACTGTTCCTACAAGATTCTCTTCATCAACACATCCGGGAATATCAAAAGTTTTTCTAAAATACCATCCCCCATCTGGAACATTAGCATATTCCTCAGCAGGGTCTGTTTGAGATGTTCTCCAAATCCATGAAGCGCCATAAATACTTGGCCAAGCAGGATGAACCCATGTATTATATGCTGGATACCAATCAACACCGTCAGCAGACCATTCTACATTATCGTCACTTCCAATTGAAAGAGTATCTGCCAATGCAAAAGGCATGGCTAAAAGAGCAAAAACAAGAACGCCTAAAATTAAGTGTGTTTTCTTCATATTTTATTATTTATAACCTCCTTTATAAATATTATTGTCGTCGGGAAACTATTTTTTTGTTATTACTTGGGATTGATGAAACAGGATTTAGGAAAAGTAAAAGCAAAGGTTTTAAATAGTTTAATTTTGTAATAATATTAATATATTCCCCGGTATGGTCTTCGGGCAATGCCGGGCCCTTTATATTTATTTCTTCAACTCTTTTCCTAAATTAATACAATTATTACAAATACTTCTTAATGCATTAGAAGAACTTTTATGAAAAAATGCATTTATCACTTTTTTATTTAATGTTTGCACAGTTTTAATTGCAGGAATAAAATCTTCATCCCCACTTACTATTATTGCTATGTCGTATAAATCCTCATATGCTCCTTTAATTAAATCATTTGCAAGGCAAACATCATCACCTTTTATTGTAAATTTTGTTGAGCCGCCTTTCTCAATTGATTTTTTGAGTGTGCAAAGAACCACATTAAACTTTGGAATCTCTCGGAGTTTCCCTAAAAATCTTTGGTGTTTCCAATATTTTTCTTCATTAAAAGTTATATCAAGAGAAGCAGTATAATAAAAAATATCTGCAATATCCCCCTCTTTTACTAAAACTTCAATTATCTCCTGAAATTTTTTATTTATTTTATATTGTTTTAAATTATTATAAAGATTGCTGCCATCAATAAAAATTGAAACTCTTGTTTTTTTCATAAAATCATATAGAAAAAGAGATTATAAGTTTTTGCATAAACATTATTGTCGTCGGGAAATATGTTTTTGTCATTACTTGGAATTGATGAAAGAGAGAAAAGAAAAAATTATCTATCCAAAAATTCATAAATTTCTTTTTGTTTGTGGCTGTTAAGAGAAACATGTTTTTCGCCAGTTGAAGGTTTTATATTTAAAAATCTCTTTTTTATTAATTCTTTTATGGCTTTTTTAGTTTCTTTGCTTCCACGCAAATGCGAAGGCAAAGCTTTTTGTAAATTTTTAAGTTCTGTATGCCTGCCTCCCCATATGTTCAAATTAAGTAATTTCCTGAGGAATCTTTTCATAATCACCTCTTTTAATTCTTCATTCATTGTGTATTAGATAATTATGTATTATTAAAAGTTTGGATTATCAAGGAACACTAATGTTTCAAAATAGGAACATTTATAAATTAGTAAATTAATGAATATATATGGAAACATTATTTAGGCAAACTTTGGGAGACACTCCAAAAATAAGAGTGTTGGAATTTCTCATTGAGGGAAGGGAATTAGATTATAGCATAAGCGATATTGCAGAAGGAGCTGAAATAGGGAGAACAACTTTATTTAGAATTTGGGAGGATTTGTTAAATGCAAAAATTATAACTCCAACAAGACAAATAGGAAACGCTAAATTATTTAAGTTGAATATTGCTAACCTTTTTGTTAAAAAATTGATTGAAGTTTTTGATGAGATTATTATGCCAAAGAAAAAAGTTATTATTGCTCAATAATTCTCCCATAAAACCAGCTTCCCCTTGCTGTCCCGCAAAAACAAAGTGTCCCCTGAATCTGTCCAGACATAATCCTTTCTCCTCCAAAATACCTCCTCCTGATTATCAACAACATCCTCCTCGGAAACAATCACCTTGACATTTTTCCCCACCCCCAAAACAAACTCAGGAAACACAAAACTCTTTCTGCCCTCATCTTTAATTTCCCATTCAGTCAACTCGCAGTCAAAATCACACTTGTTATAAAAAACAACGATTTCATTTTCATAATCAAATTCTTCCAACTCAATACAATCAGCACATTCATCTGCAGACCTTTCACATAAATTCTCCTCGCACTCTTCCCATGCGCTCTTAAAATCATCATAATAAACATCCCTCCCAGAAGGAAAATAAAAATTAGCAAAACCATTTTTCACCATTTCCAGATTCAAATTTTTATTCCCGACAAAAACATACGCAAGAGTTCTGTTATACTTGTCCTGCTTTTCCTTTCCAAACTTAAGTATCACGGTCTTATTAAGAACAGCGTCCTCTAAAAATTCCCTGGCTTCCTCATAGTACTGCTCTTTTCTTTCAGGAGAATTAATCCCCAGCAATCTTACAGAAACCTTTCCCGCAACAATCGTGTCCCCGTCAATAACTTTTTCAACAATTACAACTTCTCCTTCATCAAAAAGATTAATCAACAAAGAATCTAAAAAAGAATAATTCACTGCGAATAAAATAATAATCAAACCAATTAGAACAATAACATTTTTTTTCATAGAAAATATATGAAATAGATATTTAAAAAATAGTGTAGGAGAAAGAATACCGAAGTATCCAACAAAAACCGAAGTTAATGCCTCCTACAAAAATAAGATATTTCTAGACTATATAAATGTTACGGAGTATTTTAAGGTGGTGGCGAAATAAGGTGTTGTACGAAAAATCGTCCTCTTAATTTTCATGGGACGAGAAGTCTTAAAAGTTTTTTTTCATAGAAAATATATGAAATAGATATTTAAAAAATAGTGTAGGAGAAAGAATACCGAAGCATCCAACAAAAACCGAAGTTAATGCCTCCTACAAAAATAAGATATTTCTAGACTATATAAATGTTACGGAGTATTTTAAGGTGGTGGCGAAAAGGGAACCAAGGGTTCCCCACTATGCGATTTCCGTCGAGTGCGAGCGATTTCCGAGGCTCAACAAAGTTGAGTCATCCCAGTGGGA
Organism: Candidatus Pacearchaeota archaeon; assembly: GCA_023132255.1. GTDB lineage: Archaea > Nanobdellota > Nanobdellia > Pacearchaeales > GW2011-AR1 > JAGLYK01. The sequence goes on along the minus strand of JAGLYK010000004.1, from coordinate 20,163 downwards.
TGGTAGGGACAAATGAAAATAAATCCCCGTGCGAAGTCGGGAGTCGTAAAGAAATCGCCCACCTGAACAAGAAGGGAAGGAGTGTGAGAGGAAACCGCTTAGGTTTCCTTCAAATGCGAGGGACAGGATTTGAACCTGCGCAAGCACTAAGCTACAGCCTTTCTTCGCTTTCTCTGAAAGAGGAGAATGTGAAACTGAAAGTTTCAGCGCTTAAGGGCTGCCTGTTTGACCACTCCAGCACCCTCGCATAATAAAATTAAAATAGAACTAATTTATAAAATTATTCTTTCTCTAGAAAACCAATAGCCATATCTTCCATAAAATTTAAAGTAGCAGGTCTTCCTTCATTTGCTGCTTTTCTCATCACTAAATCATGGTCAGTCATTGTGAAACCTAAATAATTTTCTGCCAAGAATTTTGCTATACCCTCTGGATCTTCTGTAGACAGATTATTCCTCCTATATAATTTAATCAACTTTTCATTATCTCTTGGTTGATATTCCCTAATTTCATTTCTTGTCCAAACCATTTTCAAACTATTTATTCTTAATTTTTAAAGATTATTGTCCTCTGAAACTACAATAAAAATCTTTAGAATCACTTCTTTTCTTGAGTTTGAATCTTCACACCAAGTTCTTCAAGCCTTTTCAAATGCGCCTGCATAATTCCCTCAACATTTTGCATCATCTTAAACAACTCATTTCTTTCACTCACCAAAGTATTCAACGCACCTTTGTGAAACCCGATTTCTTCCTTGCCCTCAGTAAGAATCTTCGCAGAAGATTCTTCGGGGTACGCCTGTGGTGCCTTTGAAATCTGCGGAACAGATTCTTTATTATCCAACGCCTTTTCAAGATTATCTTTATTTATTTTTTCCATAATCTTCAGGAAAAAACCACTATTATAAAACTTCCTATTTCCTCAAATCCCTGAAAACAGAAAAACCAGCAACAGCACCCTCACCGCATGCAGTCACAATTTGCTTCAAACAATTATTTGTAACATCACCCGCAGCAAAAACACCCTCGACATTTGTCTTCTGCTCCTTGTCAACTTTAATATAATTCCTTTCCAGTTTTATCCCAAGCAACTTCGCCAGCTTAATATTTGAAATCCCCCCAATCTCAATAAACAAACCATCTAATTTTATTTTCTTGCCCCCGAGTATTCCACCCTGCATACCTGCTTGCAGGTTCTCGTGCCCTCCTTGGGTATCAGGGGGTACCTCGTTAGAGGTTCTCGCGCCGGGAACGTAGTGAGGCGGTACACCAGGCGGTGCATAAACCTGTTTTATTTCAACTTCCTCAAGTTTATTTTTTCCAATCAACTCCAAAACCTTTGAATTAAAAACAGGAACAATTTTCTTTTCTTTTTTAACTTCATCAACCCACATTGGCTCTGCCTTGAAAAATTTATCCCTTCTATAAATAACATAAACCTTTTTTGCAATCTTCGCCAAAAGCAATGCAGAAGTTAATGCAGCATTCCCCCCTCCGACAACCCCGACAGTCTTGGCTTTGTAAAAACCCGCATCACAAGTCGTGCAATAATGAATCCCCTTTCCAGTTAACTCCTCCTCTCTTTCAACACCAAGCTTCATTCTCTTGGAACCTGTTGCGATAATTATTTTCTTGGAAGAATATTCTTCTTTGTTCGTCACAATTTTAAATAAATCTTTTCTGTTAATATTAATAACTTCCTCTTGTTTTATTTCAACTTTCAAATTCTTCACCTGTTTTATCATCTTCAGCATTAATTCAACTCCGCCAACATTTTCATAAGAAGGAAAATTACAAACCTTATGTGCTTCTGTTGCTGTTCCTCCGTGCAGCATTCCAATTACTAAAACATTTACTTTATATCTTGCAGCATACAATGCAGCAGTCAAGCCCGCAGGCCCGGCACCGATAATAATCAAGTCATATGTTTTACTTATTTTCATAAGATATAAAAACACAGATATATTATAAAGTTTATGAAAGAGTTGATTGCAGAAATATTACAAAAGTCTTTGAAAGAAAAGAATGTGAAAATTGAAAAGGAAGAGATAATTAATTTGCTGGAAACCCCTCCTTCACTAGAAATGGGAGATTATGCTTTTCCGTGCTTTTTTTTAGTTAATGAATTTAAAGAAGAACCTGATGAAATTGCAATTCAGCTAAGAGCAAAAATTGGAAACCCTCCTCCAGCTTTTGAGGATATTCAGACAGTTGGTCCATATATTAATTTTTTTGTTGACAGAAAAATCTTCGCAGAAAATCTAGTCAGTCAAATATTAAAGCAAAAAAATAATTTTGGAAAATTATCAACAGGAAAGGGAAACAAAACAATGGTTGAATTTCCTTCACCTAATACTAATAAGCCCCTGCATCTCGGACACCTGAGGAATATGTCTTTGGGAGAAAGTGTTTCCAGAATCTTAGAATTCAATGGAGAAAAGGTTATCAGGGCGAATTTAAATAATGACAGAGGAATCCATATCTGCAAATCAATGTTGGCTTATCAGAAATATGGAAGAAAAAAGAAACCAGCAATAAAATCAGATCACTTTGTCGGGGATTATTATGTTCTGTTTAATAAGAAATTAAAAAAGAATAAGAAATTAGAAAAAGAAGCCCATGATTTACTAAGAAAATGGGAGGAAGGAGATAAAGAAACAAGAGTCTTATGGAGTAAAATGAATAAATGGGCTTTAGACGGATTTAATGAAACTTATAAAAAATTTGGAATAGCTTTTGACAAAGAATATTATGAAAGTAAGATTTATAAAAAAGGCAGGGAGATTATCATGGAAGGTGTTAAAAAAGGTATTTTCAAAAAGGAGAAAAAAGCCGGGGTAACAATTAAATTAAATAAAGAAAAATTAAAGAAAAAATTTTTATTAAGACCTGATGGAACTTCTGTTTACATAACCCAGGATATTTATTTAGCCAAACTAAAATCAAAGCAGTTTAAATTAACTAAATCTATTTATGTAACTGGAAACGAGCAGGACTATCATTTTAATATCCTTTTCTTAATCCTAAAAAAACTGGGGGTTGATTTTTCAAATAATTTATATCATCTGTCTTATGGGATGGTTAATCTTCCTGAGGGAAAAATGAAATCAAGAGAAGGCAATGTTGTTGATGCAGATGATTTGATTGAAAAAGTAAAAAGCCTCGTGGAAAAAGAATTAAAATCAAGGGAAAAACTTTCTAAAAAAGAGCTTGAATCAAGAAGCCTGAAAATTGCCATGGCTTCTATAAAATATTTTTTATTAAAGGTTGGTGTCAGGAGAGACATGGTTTTTAATCCAAAGGATTCAATTAATTTCGAAGGCGACACAGGACCTTATATGCTTTATTCTTATGCTCGTGCAGGTTCTATTTTGAGAAAGATAAAATCTAAAAACAAACAATTCAAAATAGAACAATTAAATCAAACTGAAATTAAAATAATAAAAAAACTTTCACAATTTCCCGAAGTTGTCTTAAATGCTTACAACAACTTTAACCCGTCCCTGATTGCAAATTATTCTTACCAGCTTGCGCAAATCTTCAACGAATTCTATCACGCCTGTCCTGTAATCGGCTCAGAACAGGAATCATTCAGGCTGGCATTAGTTAAATCTTTCAAACAAGTTTTAGAAAACTCTTTGAATCTTTTAGGAATAGAAACTTTGGAAAAAATGTAAAGAGAATCTTCAAGTAATCTGATTTTTATTTTTAAAAACAAAACTTATTTAAAGTGTTTTTCCTTTGTTCAATTAATTAAAGGAGGTGGAAATGGCAAAACAAAACCCAAAAATACTGAGCTTTGTTGCGTGGTTAACTGGAGTGATTGTTTCCTTGGCAGTAGGATTTGCAATGATTGGAGGAACTCTTTCATTACCAACATGGCTTGGAGGAGACACAGTTGCAATGTTAGCAGGATGGATAGTTGTCTTAACAACAGCATTAGGTGTTGTCCTGGCAATACTTAAAAAATAATTTATTTTTTTAACTTTTTATTTTTTAAAAATGAGAAGTCTAGAGGAGACTTCAAAGAATCCTCTTTCTTTTCTTAATTCTTATATTTAATTCTGACTGAAAGATAAAGATGGAAATTTTCAATATTGTATTAACAAAATCTTCTTGGCTCATCAGGAGATTTTTTTCGATATTGTATTAAGCAAATCTCAATTCCATTTGGGATTGGGAACTTCCCTGTTATAAAAACTCTTTTTTCTAATTCAAAATTCGGAAATTTCCTTTCCCGCAAATCATTATAAAAATTCATTAAAGCATTGGTTTGACGAATATTCGCTTTATCAACTTTTAATTGTTTTAATCTTGTTTCAACTGGGATAGTTATTGCATTAGATAAAATAACATAGTCACCATCATATTCTTTAAAACTCCCAAAAATAGTTTTTCTTGGGCTTTCAATATCATCATTATCATGATTTAATTTAGGGGGGAGTGATACTAAATAGTCTTCTCCAACTCTTGGGACTCTTTCTAAATCAACTTTATCTCCTATGTTTTTGATATGAGAAACATATACCATAAAACCATATAATCCTTGTTTATTTATAAATCTTCCTATATAGTTACTATTTTAAAGTTAATACCAAATTTAAAATCTTAAAGAAAAATCTACTTAATAACTTTCATTTCTTTCCACGCAAGTTCAAACATTTGTTCTAATGCCTGAGCAAAGAATTTTGTGTTTATCCAAATCCCAACATCATAATTAGGATGGAACTTTTCATCATCAAGAAGCATAAACATTAATTGAGTAGAATCAATAATCATAAACCTTGCTTTTATCTTTTCCATGTTTCTGACTTCTGCAACTTTCTTTAAGTCCTTTGCAACTTTAATATTATTGCTGTTAATTGGAGCGGCAATTCGTATCTTAACTCCTCTTTTCTTGCACTTTTCAAAACTAGGCATTAACACCTCCAGTTTTCTGCTAAGCCCGTCTGCTGTTGTTATAAGAGTTATTGTTTTCTCAGCGTCATTAACCATCATGTCCAGATGATTGTAAAGATTCTGCCTGCCCTTTAAACTTCCTGACAAATCAGATGGCTCAACAAATTTTATACCTTTAGTAAATAATGTACTAAGCTCTTCCAGGACCTCATCCCCTCTTAGTTTCTCCAGTCTCTTTGATTTTTCCTGGGCATTTCTTACCAAATTTTTCTTGACTCTCTCAACAACTTCTTCAGGTTTTAACGCAACAAATTTAATTGGCTTGCCAAGTCTCATGATGATGAAACCTTTCTTCTCCAGACTCTCTAAAATATCATAAGTCCTCGACCTCGGAACATCAGAAATACTGCTTAATTCTCCTGCAGTTGAAGTCCCTCGAGAAAGCAGCGCAGTCCAGACTTTAACCTCGTAAAGATTCAAATCGAAAATCTTTCTCAGCCTGCTCAAAAATTCATCCTTTACTATCATGTTATTATATCTCTCTTTTTCTTTTTAAAGATTGTTATATTAAAAGAGTAAACTTAATAGATTACTTAACGGTAGTTAAACAATCACTATCCAGCCTCTTTTATCTTTTATTTTAAACTCAACAATCTTTTTAAATCTTTCCTTGTCAGTTGTGACAATTTTAAGTGTTGAGGAATTTGTCCTATTTTGAATAAAATCTTTTTGTTTTTCTAAAATGTTTTTCAACTCCTCATCAGCGATGATAAAAAGCTTAATCTTATCTTTTTTCACAAGCCCTAATTTTTTCCGAAATGCCTGAACATGTCTTGACATTTCACGAGCATAACCTTCTGCCTCAAGCTCCGGGGTTAGTTCAGTATCAAGTTCAACAGATAATTCAGTTCCTTTTGATGAGGTAAATTTAAATTCTAATTTTTTAACATTCAATTGCAACTCAATTATTTTTTCTAATTCTTTGTCTAATTTTTTATAATAATGTATAGTTGCCCTCGGTAATGGCCATTTCAAACCAATCTTTGTTTTATCCCTTTCAGCAAGACCCACTTCAATAATTCGTAATGCTTCCTGCATATCTTCTTCAAGTTTTTTATCTATTTTTTTCTCGTCTGCTTTTGGCCACGACGATAAATGAACAGATTCTTCCTTAACAATTTTTTTTTCTTTTAAATTTTGCCAGACTTTTTCTGTAATAAAAGGAACAATTGGGGCAAGAATTTTAAATAACCCGGTTCTAATTTCATTAAGAACAGCATAAACTTCATTATTTCTTTCCCTGATAATTTTGATATAATTTCTGCTTAAGTCATTAATTAAAAATTCTTCAATAATCTGAACAGCTTCAAAAAATTTATAGTTGTTGTATTTTTCTGTAACTTTTTTAATCATTGAATTAAATATGGATAAAATCCATTTATCTTCTATTTTTAATAATGATTTTTTCTTTTCAATTTGATTAATAAAATTATCAGTATTAATTAAAACTCTAAAAACTTTTTGAATATCTTTAAATTCTTTTTCATCAAATGCAAAATCTTCTCCTTTAGATGTCTTGGCAAAATAATATCTCATATAATCTCTGCTGTATTTTTTAATTATGTCTTTTGGAAAAACAATGTTCCCAAGCGATTTTGACATTTTTTTCTTTCCTAAATCAACAACCATGCCATGAACAAAGATGTTTTCAAAAGGTTTTTTGTCAAATTTTATTTCTGACAAGATTATTTGGGAATTCCACCACCCCCTAATTTGGTCCTTGCCCTCAATATTTAAGTCAGCAGGCCAGAATTTTTCAAATTTCTTTTTATTTTTAGAGTATTCTAAAGCAGCCCAGCTTGAGACTCCTGAATCAAACCATACATCTAAAACCTCTTCGACCCTTTTCATTTTCCCTCCGCATTTGCAGGGAAGATAAATCTTATCTATCTCTGGTTTGTGCAGTTCTATAACTTTTTTCCCTGAAAGTTTTTCTAATTCTTTTGCGCTTCCCACAACTTTTTTATTGCCACATTTTTCGCAAATCCATATTGGAAGCGGAGTTCCCCAATATCTCTTTCTTGAAATCGGCCAGTCAGAAATTCCTTCAAGCCAAGCCTTCATTCTTAACTCCATATACTTCGGAATCCAGTTTATTTTTTTATTCTCTTTCAATATTTTTGAATGGATGGTTGAAATCTTAAAGAACCACTGTTGAAGAGAAACCATCAGCAGAGCATTCTTGCATCTCCAGCATAAAGGATAGTCATGAGAATATTTTAATTTGTGAACTAAAAAACCACTTTTTTCTAAATCTTCAATTATTTCAGAATCAACTACTCTTGCTTTTTTCCCTGAATATTTCCCGGCATCTTTTGTCAACAAACCATCTATTTCAACAGGGCAAACCATGTCTAATCCATGCTCTTTTCCAACTTCATAATCTTCTTTCCCGTGTCCAGGAGCACAATGAACCAAACCAGTTCCTTCTTCAAGATTTACATATCTCTTGGATAAGACTATCCTGGAAGGATTTTTTAATTTTATTTTTAAATCTTTAGCAAGAGGGTTTTCATATTCTAAATTCTCTAATTCTTTTCCTTTGTATTCTTTTTTAACAGAATATTCTAAATCAAGTTTATCTATTATTTTTGGAACAAGTTCTTTGGCAATAATCCATGTTTCGTTTGGCTTATAGACGAACGAATGTAAAAACTTGTTTTTACTTTCATTGTTTGAAATTTTAATCTCCTGATAAATAAAATCTGGGTGTACTATAACCCCTGTATTTCCTGGAAGAGTCCATGGAGTAGTAGTCCAGACAATTAAGAATTTATTTTTCTCATTTTTAACCGGGAATTTGACATAAATAGAAACATCTTCTTGTTTATGATATTCTATTTCATTATACGCAACAGCAGTCTCGCACCTTGGGCATACATGTATTGGATATTTTCCAAGATAAAGCAAATTTTTTTTGTCTGCAATTTTAAATGCATCCCAAATTGTTTCCACATATTCATTTGAGAGAGTAAGATATGGATTTTTGAAATCCATCCACACCCCAAGATTTTCAAAATCAGAATTCATAAGGCCAATAAATTTTGTGGCAAATTCCTTGCATTTATTTATAAAATTTTTCACACCAAACTTTTCAATATCTTTTTTTGATTTGCTTCCTATTTCTTTTTCAATTTGGTATTCTATAGGCACGCCGTGAGTATCATAACCTGCGCGGTCAAAAACATCAAATCCCTGAAGTCTTTTGCTTCTCATAGCAATGTCCTTCAAAATCTTATTCAAAGCAGTTCCCATGTGTATGCTTCCCGTCGCATAAGGAGGGCCATCCATCATATAAAACTTTTTTCCTTTCAAATTCTTTTTTTTGGATTTTTCATAAATTTTTTTATCTTTCCAAAATTTCAATATTTCTTCTTCTGTTTTTTGCGGCTCATACATTTTATTAAAATGTTTTTTATATTTTTAAATTATCCTTCCAAAACCTCTTTTTCCAAAAAATGCAATTTGCTTGGAATAATTATGCAATGAGGCTTTTTCACGTCGTTATATTTTTCAAACTCTTCAATAGTTTTATAAGAAATTCTTTTATCTTTTGTTCCCAACCTCTGGCACAAAATAATTTTCTTAAAATTTATTTTATATTTCTCAGCAGAAATTTTTAATTGATTTAAAGCATCCTGAAACTCCAGACCAATATCCATCAAAATCAAACTATGTGCTTTCATTGACTGGTTGTCCTGCACAATTTTCATAAAACTATCCGGAGAAAAATTCTTTTCCCATTTCGGCATTGAAGCGACTTTTCCGAATTTGTAAATCTGCAAGCCTGTTTCAGCGACGGCATCCAGAATAGAAGCATTGTAAATTATTTTGTATTTAACCCCGCACCTTTTTGCTTCCTCAATCAGAGAAATATGTGTTGTTGCAGTCAACGGACTCCCATAAACCAAAAGCGCAACATCTGCCTTTCTCGCTTCATCAACAATTTCCAAACTCTCCACAAACTTTCTGTCAGCAGGCACAATCTTTTTCCCAAGAACTTCTTTCAAAGCCCCCTCTGAATACGGAAAATCAACAGTATAATTTTCAAGATAAATCTTCTTGCATCTTTTCACAGCCTGCAGTCCAAACTTTGAAATCCCGTCAACATTCAATCCCAGTCCTATTATATATAACATGAAAATAAAAGAAAAAGTTGGTTTATTACTTTTTGGGTTCTTGTTTTTGCCAAAAAGAAATAATGAGAGATTTTTAATCTTACTTTATTAAACTTTTCTCAAACTTTGACTTGTAACAATCGCAATGAAAAATAAACTAAACATTAACACATCATTTTCAATAATTAACCCAACAAATCCTCCAGCTAAACTTAGAATAATTATCAATTTAAACCACTTCTGCCCTGATTTTAATTCTTCTTTTGTTTGCTTTGCAAGAAAACTTCCAAAGGGAAAACCTAATAGTAAAACTAAAATTCCTATTATTAATTTAATAATTTCTTGCATTTTATAATTAATTAATTATTTTTTTTAAATGTATGTTTTAGGGCAATAATCTATTTAAATTTAATTCATTAATTTAAACCATGAAACATTTTAATCAAGAGGAATTCAATAATTTTGTTTTGGAGAATAATGTTTATTCTTTTGGTAATTTTACTCTTTCTTCTGGAAGACAATCTTATTTTTATACTAATTGGAGAAAAGTTTTTACAGATCCTTGGTTAGCTGATAAATTAACAGATTATATTCTTGATTTTGCAAAAGATAAAAAATTAGAAGTTGATACATTTCTTGGAGTTCCTGAAGGAGCTAGTTTAATCGGGGCATTTACTCAGGATAAATATGCTAAACAATCAGAAAATTATTCAAAAGGAAGTCACATCCTTTCGATGGCAAGGAAAATTCCAAAGAACCATGGGGATCCTGTGGATTGTTATTTTATTGGAAAACCTCGGAACAAGATATGCGTTATTGAAGATGTGGCAACAACAGGTAGGTCTTTATCAAAATTTCTTAAACACTTAAGAGAATTAAATCTTGATATCTCAGATATAATAACCTTGACAAATAGAATGCAAAAAACAACAGATAATTTAAGTGTAAAAGAATTTATAGAAAATAAGGGATATAAATTTCATGAAATGAGTTCTTCTTTGAACATTTTACCAAAAGCTTATAAAAATCTTGGAAAACAATTGGAAAAAGAATTCGAGAAATATGGAATTGAAAAAATAGTATTTGAGACATAAAAAATTATTTAGGTTTCTGTGTAACAAGAACATCCATGGATTTCCATTCCTTAATCTTCCTATTAGGTAATGACGCATCATGCCTTAAATCAAAAACACCATAACCATGTTCAAAGCAGTTTTCATTTCCGCTTACTCCAATATTAAATCTCTTAAGTCTCTTAAAAAATGCTTCCTTCTCGACAAAACCTTCTTCTTGTCTTTCTTCACAGGCATGAATAATAAAATCTTTTTCCCTAAATACGTCGGCAAGATGTTTAGTTAAATATTCTCCAAGTCTAACTTCTCCATAATCAAGAGAATCAATACTAAGAAACTCATCTATTCTTGTTTCGCCTATCTTCAAGCGGGTTCTTGGAATATAAATTGGTTTAAATTTAGGCAACCCAAAACCACAAGGTACTTTTGACTCCAATCCTCTTGAAATTCTTTTTTTAGCCTCTGTTAGAATGAGTATTTTATCTACTGGATGTAAATCTTGGTAATGAACAAAAAACCCTCCTGGCTTTAAACATCTTTTCACTTCATTTACACTTTTCTCAAAGAAATAAACAGAATCCCAAGAACTAAACCCGGTTATGACATCAACTGATGAGTCTTCTAAAGGCATATTATAAATATTTCCTACTTTAACTTTTAATTTATTAAACAAATTAGATTTCCTATTAACTTTTTTATTATGTTTCACGATTTCCTGATTAATATCAAATTGTGACCAATCTGCTTTGTCACATAACAAATAATTATAAAACCAACCATAAGCACCACAACCAAATTCAGCAACAGACTTTCCATTAAAATTAAAAGTATCATTTACTATCTTTCTAGTTGCATCTAAAGTTGCTATTCTATGTGCAATCCAACTTCGCTGATTTTCAAAAGGAAGGGTGCTCATAGATATGCTCTCTTCTTCAATAGTCCTAACAAAAGGGTTCTCAATTCTTGAGCCATCTCTAGAAATGATATTTTTAATATCATATTCTTGTCTAAAAGCAATAGGCAATTTTATCATTACCCAAAACTATTTATGTGATTTAAATAATTTATTATAGTCTTAAATATATAAAAATTTAAAACCTTTTCTTCTTATACTTCAATATGATTTACAAAAAATATCTGATAATCGCAAGCAAAAAAGACAAGGCAGGAATAAACATCACAACAAATTTATCCCAGTTTAGAAAAAATCCTGTTTTATCTTCTATGGCAGACAATCCTAGTTTTGACTTTTACTTAGTTGACGACGAAATAATTTATACGAAGAGTTTGAATTTAGAGAAGATTAACAAATATGATTTTGTGATTTTCGCATCAAAGCACAAGTCAGAAAAAAAAGAAAAAACGCTTTGTGTTCACGCCCCTGGGAATTGGCGCGAAGCTCAGTTAGGTGGAGAAAAAACAAAAGTCTGCAAAACTTCTGCACTTTTTCAAAAACAAATTTTCGAAAAACTAAATTCAAATGTAAAAGAACACAGTCTTGATAAAAAATACAAGGTGACTCTGGAATGCACTCATCACGGTCCTCTGATTGACAAGCCCTGTATTTTCATAGAAATTGGTTCAACAGAAAACCAATGGATAGATAGAAAAGCAGGATTTATAATCGCAAAAACAATAAACCAAATAATCAAAGAATTCAAACCAAATCCTTACAACGAAGTCGCAGTCGGAATAGGCGGGCCCCACTACTGCCCAAACTTCAATAAAGTGCAGTTAAATTCAAACATAGCACTTTCACATGTTATTCCGCAATATGCCCTGCCCCTGGACCAAGAAATGATAAAGCAGGCAATAGGCAACACAGAAGAAGAAGTTGATTTTGCCTTGCTTGACTGGAAAGGTCTGGGAAACGCAGAACAAAGAAAGCAGGTCACAGAAATTCTTGATAAATTATATGTGAAATATAAGAAGACAAGTGAAGTTGGGAAATAACTATCTTTTTTTTAGATTATTTCAATGCAACAAAAACATTTTGTTTTATGTCTAATTTTTTATGTAACTCTGAAAACAATTCTTTATTTTGTATTTTTTCCACAAAAATAGTTAAGGAACTATCATAAGGATAAAGATAACAATTATAATAGATTTCTTTAAATGTAAATCCATGTAGTAATTCTGGAAGTTCCTCAAGAATATATTCTGCCAATTTCTCAATTTTTTCATCATCAAATTTATCTTTTGAATTTTGAAGATTATCTTTAACGAGATTAATAACACTTGTTTTAAATTCTTTATTTTGCTCAAATTCTTTATAAAGAACTGGAATAAATTTTTTATTAAAGATATCTTTTTTAACTTCTTCCCATCGGATAATTTCAACTTTCTTCCTTACTTCTTTTGGGAGTTCTTTAATAAGTTCATTTAACATTTTAATAATTTTATCTCCAACTCTTAATGATTTTTTAATAGATGTCTCTTTTTTCATATCATTTCTAACTTCATAATTTATAGCATGCAAAGTATCTGCCACTAATAATCCAACTTTGTTTTTAGTATGCTTTAATGCCCATTGAAGATATTCTCTAATATTATCTTTTGTAAACCATTTATTTCCCAAACTAATTCCAACATAAATATTAAATTTCTTGGATTTAACTTCTTTTTCAGTAGAACCTCTAATAACCTTTATTTTCATTTTAAAAAACGCCCAGAGCAGGAATTGAACCTGCGCATCCCGAAGGATCCGGATATTTGCGGACAAATTAAATTACTTCATAGCAATCCGGTGCAATAACCACTATGCGATCTGGGCATATTATTATAAAATTATTTCATTTTAAAAAATTATGTATTACAAAAATAGAACATCCGGAATCGAGGCCTCAAAGAAGTCATCCCTTGGGAAACCAGGGCACCCCGAACGGTCCAGATTAGCAATCTGGTGCAATACCATTATGCGAACTGGGCTTAAAATAAGAATAAATTTTAAGAATTTAAAGTTTTGTGTTGTTGATTCAAATTTTGCGAGCAGAGTTGGGATCATTGCATTAGGCGTTTTACAATAATTAAATTTTAATATAAAATTATATTATATTGCTAATCTATACTCAGAAGTGTAATAGTTAATAGGCAATTTTCTATTTAATATTTCTTTTTATTCAATTCTTTAATCAATTCATCTGAATTTTTTAAATTATTTCCCTTGTTTTTAGCTATACTTTCTATTCTTTTTGATTCTATTTTTTCAATAATCTCTTTATTTGAATTATTTTTATTAGATTCCTCTTTTTCCTTTATAATTTCCTTAATAAGATTATCTGAATCTGTAAGATTGTTTTCTTTTTTTCGCAAACTTTCTAATCCTATTGTTTTAATTTTTTCAATCATCTTATTTTTAATCCTAGTTCTTATAGGTTGTTTTTCTTCTAATTTTTCCTCAATATCTTCTAATTTTTCCTCAATCTTTTCTTCGTGTTTTCTTAATCTATACCAATTATATGATATAAATACTAACAAGAAGATTATAACTAGAATCACAGAAAATATAATAATACTAGTCAACCCCACAACTGAAAAATTTTTTTCAGCACTAGCAGTCTGGGCTTTTCCATATTGAATAATTACTGATAAAGAATATTCTCCTGGGATTAAATCCAATTTACTAATTTCTTTTTCATAAATAATTTCATCTTGTATGGCCCTTGTTTCTGATTCTTCATAAACTGTTATTTGGTTTTTTGATATTCTATAAATAATCTTAACATCAACTAAATCAGAACTATTAACTTCTTTTAGATTTACCTTAAAACTTAATTTTCTCCAAGGATAAACCTTTTTTGAATTTAATTCTATTATTGAGTCAAATAAAATATTAGGGCATTCTCTTATCTCTTTTGGTTTAGATGATTTGTTTCCGCAATTATTAAGGTCTGTGCACACTCTTGTTTGTGTAAAATCATCACTGCAAAAACTCCAAGAGCTACATGTATAATTTGGTTTGCATTGAGGAGTAAGTAATATTGTTGCATTGCTTTTCTTCTTAGAACTACTTCCTCCAGGGGAACTAGGGGTTGTAGGACTTGAAGTTGTTCCCCTAATTGCAGAATATTGTAGATTTTCAACTCGAATTCTTGAACCTTCATCTGTACAAGTTATTCCATTAATAGTAACATTGCTATTCTCTAAACATGTTGTAAAATCAGTTTCATTATCTCCATTACAACCTGAACTTATTTCATCTACTGAATTAATTTCAGCATCCTTAACACATAAATTAACAAAACTATTATCCTCCAAATATAGTGTTTTATTATTACTTAACTGGCCTGAAAAATTAACAATTAAGTAAGTTGATGATTTTTGGATTTCAACTTTGCTTAAATCTAAAACATTAGATTGCCCAAAATTATGGGTAAAGTTTACCATTAAGTCATCTTGGTCATAAAACAAAACTCTTTTATTGCCGTTATGACTTCCTCCTGTTGAACTCCCCCCAACAGTTATATTCAATTGTGTTAAACCAGAAGTTGCCACATTTGTTTCATTGTATAATAAATTATCATCATCATCTTCAATTCCATCATTATCAATATCTATTGCACCATAAATCCCATCGCTGTAATTACCTGAACCATAACTTACCGCATAAATAGATGGAAGAATTAATAAAAATAAACTAATCAAAACAAGTTTTTTTCTTGTGACCTTTAGGTTATTAATTATCATCGTATGCTTCCTCCAGGATTAATTACCATTTCACAACCATCTTCCTTGAAAATATTCCAAGTTGCAGAAGTTAGGGTCATGTTAGCATTCCATGTTAATGTTCCAGAACCAGTCATCGTGATATTGGCAGGGACTGTGAAGTCACTATCCCAAGCGCAATTATCAGAGCAGGTAATTGCCCAGTTTCCAGATTCTGGTGCAGTGCATGTGTCCGCAGTAGTGGTAGTAACCTCAAATACATCTGAATTATTTGTATTTCCTGCTGAATCATTGGCAAACCATCTATAATGTGTCATGTTTCCAACATTTGCTGGCAAGGTCTTTGTAACATTTGCCCATTCAGGAGTTGAAGTAAACATAACTAATGAATCATTTTCCCAAGCACCTGAATTATTTGTAGAAAAAATATAACCTCCATTTGGATTTAATGCTGAATTATCATCATATAAAATAGAGAATAAACAAAATGCTCCTGCGACTGTTGTATTTGTCTGATTGCCAGACCATGTTGGTTTAGTTGTATCAACAATTCTAAATTCTCTTTCAGAATAAATATTTGAGTAATTAGATGTATCAGTTCGATTAGTTGAAAAGTTGTAAGCTCCAACACCCAATGTCTGTTCAGAATTATTCGCAATCACTGTTCCATTTCTTACCAAGTAATTAGCACTTGAACAATTAGACCAAACCAAAAAAGTTCCAGGAGATTCTAATGGAGAAGTTTCATTAAATTCAACCCCACAAATTGAAGTATCTTGTGAAACCTGAAATTCCTCCTCGCTGTATGCATTTGAATAATTTGCTGTGTCTGTTCTCTGAACTGAAAAGTTAAATGCCCCTGCTCCGGAATTCACAGTTGTTGCATTGCTGATTGTTGTTCCGTTCTGCCTTAGTGTGTAAGCAGAACTACAATTTGTATAAACAATAAATGTGTCTGGATAAGTTATTGGAGATGATGTATTAAAGTAAACACCGCAAATATCTGGATTTTGATTAACAGTTAAATCAAATGTATCTAGACTTGCATTTGCAGTATAATTCCCTCCTGATGTTGCGTTGTAAATATAAGAATAAAATCCTACAGTCAGGATTGATTCGTCTGGGTCTGAGACCTCTGTGCCATTTCTATAAAGTTTGTAAGCCACACCTCCATCTCCTGAATTGCTCTCTGCTCCGTCCACATTACCCTGAGTTCCATAAGTTATAGACGCTGTTCCTGATAAACTTCCACTTGATACTATCTTATTTACAACAACAGTAAATATGGTCCAGTTAATATTCAAACTCGTATCATTAATTGTAACATTTAGAGCATAAGAATCTGCAAACAAAGGAGTTTTATTTGTCAGAACACCTGTTGAATAATCTATAGTGAAGTTAGATGTATCATTCAAATAAAATCCTCCAAGATTTGCATCTGTTGCATCAAAATCTGCATTTACATTAGCAATTAAATAATCTGCTGATACATTGGATGGAATTGTCGTAAAAACTGGCTTATTTGTATCAACAATTCTAAATTCTCTTTCAGAATAAATATTTGAGTAATTAGATGTATCAGTTCGATTAGTTGAAAAGTTATAAGCTCCAACAGCCAAGGATTGTTCTGAATTATTTTCAATCACTGTTCCATTTTTCGTAAGATAATTTGCAGATGAGCAATTACTCCAAACCAAGAAAGTTCCAGGATATTCTAATGGGGATGTTTCATTAAATTGAACACCACATAAATCTGAATTTTTTAAAACTTGAAATTCTTCTTGATTATAAGTATCTGAATAATTTGCTGTGTCTGTTCTCTGAACTGAAAAATTAAATGCACTTGCTCCTGAAACAACTTCTGTTGCATTACTAATTGTTGTTCCATTTTGTTTTAAAGTATAATCAGTTGAGCAATTTGTATAAACTGCAAATGTATCTGGAAATGTAATTGGAGATGAAGTGTTAAAATAAACTCCGCAAATATCTGAAGATTTTGCAACACTATATGTTCTTGTAGCAGAAGAATTAGGCTTTTTATCTGTTCCATTTCCAAAAGCCCACCACCAATAATCATAAATTCCTGCAGCCAGATTGGCAATGGAGACACTATGTGCATCACTAACATTTGTTGAACTATAATTTGTTCCGTCAAACTCAATTCCTGTTGTTGAATTTGTAAAAGTGATTGTTGAATTTATTTTGTAATTTAATGCTGAAGAAGAATAAGAAGTGTCATTTGTAGGATATTCTGTAGGTGCTGAGAATTGAGGGTAGTTGTTGTCTGTCGCTAATACAACTATGTTGCTTAGTGTATGGTCAAAAGTTGAACTATCTGTTCCTGAAACTTTTACACTTGTAATAGAATATGGGGAATTTGCTCCTGAACCCGAACAAGATTCTATTGTAAATACATTTGAGCCTGTATCTGTTTTCTTATTTACATCTGTAAATGTTATAGTAGCTGCGTTATCAGTACAGCTTTGCCCCCCTCCAACAGCACAAGCAACACTAAATACTTTAAAACTATTTTTAGCACTACAAGTATCAGTAATAGTTTCTGAATCTCCTGACCAACCGACTAGTAAACCAACTTCCATATCTGTTATATCTGTGCCTGTATCTTCATTT
Organism: Candidatus Pacearchaeota archaeon; assembly: GCA_023132255.1. Lineage (GTDB taxonomy): Archaea > Nanobdellota > Nanobdellia > Pacearchaeales > GW2011-AR1 > JAGLYK01. The sequence goes on along the minus strand of JAGLYK010000004.1, from coordinate 2,718 downwards.
TTGTATGTAATGCTTATTGTTATTTGTTCAACTTCACCAATTGAACTATCATTTGCAACATGAGTATAATCTGTCAATGGACCCGCATCATGAATATAATCATAAGTCACAATTGTTCCAATAGATTTCATATCAAAAACAGATTGAGTTCCTGTGTGATTAAGGGAAATAAAATATTTGCCTTTTTCTACATCATCTATCTGTCCAACAAGAACATCTGAATCTTTTTCATAGAAAAAGATTGTTGTAGGAGCAGTGTTATCTGTGAAGATATCAATAAAGTTTTCATTTGTCAAATCTCTTTCAAAATATGCTCTTGCATATTGACTTTCAGGAATAGTGTATGTTATTCCATCTGTTTCATTAACATAATCGTAAATATTAGCAATGAATTGTCTATTTTCATCAAGATGTTCTGCTTTATTTATTTTAATATTTATTGGGCTACTTCCAATTGTAACTATTAATGTAAGAATTATTATCAGTGTAAATATTGATCTCCATTTCATTTTAACTTGTTATGATAATCCCTGTCCCATTATGATACATTTTAGCTGAACAATCTGCTGTAAAACAAAAAGTATCTGTTGTGGTAATATTTCCAGTAACATTCAAACCCCCAGTAATAGTAATCCATCCATCAACCAGATTATCTATTATTTCCCCTAAAGTAAAAGTAATTTTTTCACCAAGGGTTAAGTTTCCTGTTATTTCAAAATTTCCTGTATTTGAAGAATCCATGGTTGCAGCATAATCCACAATATAATTATTCACAGAATCATTGTTATCTGCTATATAATTTGTTACTGAGGTATTCAGTGCATCTGATTCTGCTTTTGTATATCTATTTCCAAGGGCATTTGAAACTGATGTATTCTGAACATTAATATAATTAGTTTGGCTTGTGTTCTGTGCATCCACATAATTTTTCATTGAAGTATTTATAGCAGTGTCAACAATAAGTAAAGTTGAATTAAATACAGCATCCCAATTAGCATCTCCAACAGCAGTATCATCAACATAGTTTTTCATAGAAGTGTTTATATCATCAACTTCTGAACTTGTATAATAACTTGATTTATCTAAAGACCAGTTTCCAACCCTCTCAACTAAAGTAGAAATTAAAGTATAAAGATTAAAAGTATTTGTCACAGATGTATTTACATCATTTATGTAGTTTGTTTGCGAAGTGTTTTGTGCATCAACATAAGTTGTAGTTGCATGAGTTAAAAAAGTTGAATAATTTGCAACAAAAGTATCAGTATCACTTGAGAGAGCAATAACATCAACACAAGTTCCGTTTCCTAAATAACTTTCAGCACTTGAACATTCTGTTTCAGCGTTGGTATTTGTATCTGTTGGATTAGTTGAATTAACATAATCCACATAATTCTTCATTGAAGTGTTTATATCATCAACATCTGTTTTATTATAAATGGTTTCATTAATCCAAGCATCACTATAACCTCCTGCTATTATTGCTGTGCAAGTTCCGTTTCCTGCAAGATATAAAGCACCTGTGCATTTAGATTCAGCATCTGTGTTTGCCTCGTAACCATCCCAGTTTAAAATGCAAGTTCCGTTTCCTAACAAACTTTGAGCTGATGAACATTCAGTCTCTGCATTTGTGTTTGTGTCAGTCCCCCAAGTCGTATTATATGCTGTCCAGTTAGCAACCCATGTAGCATCGCTTCCATCCCCTCCTGCACTCCAAGAAGAATTATAAGCAGTCCAGTTTGCTACCCATGAAGTATCCCATGTGTTTGTGTCTGTAGGATTAGTTGAATTAACATAAAGAATATAATTGTTTAATGAATCATTTGTTGTTTGATTAAAATGCGACAAATCATTAATCTGACTTTCTGTTATTGAAACATTTGTCCAGTCAGAAGATTTTATTGCTCCTGAAACATCAAGCCCCCCTGTTATTGTAATCCATCCATTTACTAAATTATCTATTATCTCTCCAAGAGCAAATGTAATTTTTTCTCCTAATGTAAGATTTGTCGTGTCTGAGATATCTGTATCTGTAATTGTCCCGTCTTCTAAGTGAGTTGTGTTAATTGTAGAGCCATAGATATTAGTCCCATTAACCATTGTTTGATTTAATTCTGTTGCATTAGGACCTGCTAAATTTGTTAAGTAATCATTAAGAAATGTCCCCCAAGTCGTATTATCTCCTCCAACTGTTGGTAAACGTGATGCTGAAACAAAATTAATTATTAAAATTAAAATCAAGATATTATAGATTATCAAACATAATTTATTATTTTTCATTTTTAGTTTTCCCTCTTTTTTTTAAATAATTTTCTAATAATTTTTCAATTAATTTTGAGGAATTGATAAAATTTTCATCAGTAAATTTTTTCCATTTTAAGAGAATCTTTTCATCTATTGTAACACTTAACACCTTTTTTGCCATATTTAGTATTATTTATATTATAAATATTTTTAATTGTTTTAATACCATTTATAATATAAACTATTTAAATATTTTTAATACTATTTATAATATAGACTATTTAAATGTTTTTGTCACAACACAAAACTTTAAATTCTTAAAATTTATTCTTATTTTAAACCCAGTTCGCATAATGGTATTGCACCAGATTGCTAATCTGGACCGTTCGGGGTGCGTAAGTTCAATTCCTTCACTGGGCGTTTATTTTTTTAAATGATTACTACGCAGAATAAAAAATAGCAGGAGCGGGATTTGAA
>JAGLYK010000039.1 GCA_023132255.1 Candidatus Pacearchaeota archaeon | reverse complement strand
TTCCATCACAAGTTTCGCCTGTATTGATTATTCCATTACCACACTCTCCAGATTTTTCTGTACAAGCCCCTTTACAACAATAACCACTTGCACAGGTTCCAGCTAAGGAACTGCAATCATTATAATTATCACAAGAATTATCCTTGCATGTTCCTCCTAATTCTGCACATGTTTTAGTAGGCGGCCATGCACATTCTCCGCAACTATCACAACATCGCCAACCACAATCAGAGCTATCTATAAAATGAGCCTGGCATATTCCAACAGATTGGCATATCTGACCACTCCTGCAACATTTTCCGCCTAATTCTGCACATGTTTGAGTGCCTACTGGTTGTGTTTCTACACATCTCCCTTCTTCAAAATCCCACTCCTCTCCTTCTGGGCATTCTGGTTCACCAACACACTCTCCATTTCCGCAGACTCCTTCAAAGATTTCATTACATTCAGGGCACACACTAAGAAAGATGTCATAAGAGCAAGATGTTCCATCTGGTTGTTGTTTAAGACTACATGTATGAAATATATTATGACATACTGGAGTCCAACAACCATAATCTTTCATAAGAACAAAACCATAACCTTCACTTCCTACAGGAGGACAATCTGAATCCTTGCAACAATCTACCTTATTTTTAAATCCAGTATTATCATACCACCTGCCATCACAATTAGATGTCCATGAATTACAATTACACCATGCACCAGAAGCAGTGCACCAGGCATCGCATTTTCTATAATAATACCCAGATTCACTAATTAATGGATGACTAGATGACAACCAAGTGCAACACTCACTGTCAACTGCATGAAAACCTCTCACACAAGCATGATTGCGGCAATACCACCCATTGTACAATCCGCAATCTGAATCACTGCAACATGTATCTAAATCGTACCCACAACTAACAGGAGACCAATCTCCTGAACAACCAGAAGTCCAAGCACAACAATCAGCCCAACCATCATGTGTTGTGCAATAAGAATTAGTCCATCCAACTCCGGGACAACAGCAACTTACCCAGTTTGCACTCACAATACTTACTGACAAAATTACAATACCTAAAACCAACATTAAACTTATTTTTTTATATATCATTTTATTCTAATTTTTCACATAACCCCTCTGTTTTCTCATTTTTATAATATGTCTCTGAAAATATATTTCCATCTTTATCTAAAAAATAATATTTATAATCAAACTCTCCAAATATATCAGAAACTTTCTCTTTTAATTTTGTCACAACAACATGCACTTTTTCATACTCACTATCCAGAACATTACATTTTTTATAATAATAAACATTAATTATTTCATCATCTGTAATTTCTCCAACTATCTCTCTAACTTCATCTTCAGATATTTTTGTTTCTTTATTTTTAACAACAAAAAACAAGATTAAAATCCCCCCAATAAAAACTAAAATTATTAACGCTGTTAAAATAATTTTTGTCTGCCCTCTTTTTTCCATTTTATTTATAATGAAAGATGTTTTATAAACTTTTCTTGTTTTTTAAATTTACACATAATATTTTTTTCAAAAAGTTTTTCTTCTTAAATTTCTTTTTTTAGTAATATTTGCTTTTGGCTGAGGTGTATTTAGTTTATGTTGCACTACCCTTGTCTTTTTCTTTCCAAAAGAAAAAATCTCAAACATACCAGTTCTTTTCCCAGAGTGTTTTCTCAAAACATAATTCGCTTGTTCAGAACTCCATCCTGATTTTTTCAACTTTGAATAAATCTCTTTATCTGACGAACCTTTCTTTCTTTCTTGTGTAATATATATCATCAAATTATACAAATCATTTTTCTTCTTAAATAGATGGCTTTCATATTTTCTCTTGTACCATTCCTGCAATATTACATACACTACACCTCCAGTTAAAATAAGAAAAAATAAAATAAAAATAAAAAAAATCCATTTAAAACCATTTTCCTCTTCACCAATCTCAATGTTTTCTGCTAATTTCAATTTTTCAAGTTCTGGAGAAATAAAAACCGGCACATCAACAAAATTAACATCCGCTGTTGTGGTGAATATAATTGTTTCACTATCTTGTTCCAATTCTATGTACAAATATCCCGGCTTATCCCTCACAAAATAATCCTCCAAAAATTCAATTCCCTCAAGTTTGGCAATAATTAAATAAGAATCATCCAGATTATTTTTTTTATTTATTTGAAATTCAAATGTTCTCAAAATAGATCTTTCATCAAAATACCCATAACTTGCAACAAATTCACTAAAAGTTACTTTTGTATCCATGTTATTTTGATTCCAAAAGAGAATTGCATCAGCATATTCCTCCTCGTATTTCATATCATAATTTCCTCCCCCAATTTCTTTTATAACATCTAAATTCATATTGTTCTTGTCAGGGTAGAATGTAATCAATTTTGCACTCTTAACAATATAAATTGATTCCGGAACTTCAATTCCCAATAAACTAATCATTATTTTATTGTAATCACTGTCGGAGCTGGCTTTTTTATAATCTTGCTGGATTTTGTTTAAATCATTCTCAAGCATGTCAAAATTCAAAACCGATTTTAAATTCTGTTCAAATTTAAATTGCTTTATCTGTGAATCCACCCCGCTTAAATCATCTGACTTCTTTTTCAGAGTAGCCTCTATCGCTTGTTGTGGAGAGATTACATCAATCTTGAATGTTTTTGAAAAACTTAATTGATTAAAATCTGTCACAGTTATTTTTAATTCGTACACTCCAATTTCATCATACATATGGGTAACTTTATTCACGGTTGTTGTAGCATTAGTCCCATCTCCAAAACTCCATTCATACTCAGCAATATTAGAAGAATTAACTAACACTTCAAATTCTGTTGGAATCGCAGAAGCAGTAATTTTTGGCTTTAAATTTTTGATTAATGAAGCACTCTTTATAATTATCCCCTCTGAAAAAATTTCCTCTCCACCTAAACTTAACTCAAATGTATTTTCTCCATAATCTGAAGAAACAGAAAAATTCCCTTCATCCAAATTTATTCTTTGGAATTTAGAGTTTACTGTTGAAGGAGTTTCACTTAAATCATAAAATTTATTTGCAGAGCCTATTAAACCCCCTCCAATATCATAATTCACAGAGAGATCTTTTAATACCAAATTTTGGTTCATTCCGGAAATAAATTCTATTGGAATCACGCAACCAGACCCACAACCACCTTCGCTATACCTTATCTCAATATAGTTATTGACTATTTCCGCAATAGTGTTTCCATCTGACAAAATATTAGTAATCTCCCAGGTTCCTATTGCACTGAATTTTTTCCCTTCAGCAAAAATCTGGTAAGCATAATTTTCAGGTGATTGGGTATTTGGGTAACCTTTATAACCGCATCCTCCAGATAAATCAGAATATCCTCTTATATAATATTCTCCTTCACTGCCACTAGAAGAAATACACACATAATATTCTTCAGATTTTAGAGTAGAATAATCCACATCACAAGAAATTTCTCCACCAGAAGATGAAGTTGCAGGCAAATCACACGAGGCAATATAATCCCTGTTCATATTATAAAGCGCCATCGACAACTTTGTGCTCCCGGCTGTTTCTTCCTTGACCCATGCTCCAATCTTAAACCCCGGAGATTCACTAAGTGTTATTCTTTGGCAATAAGATTGATAATCTATTTTTGCAAAAGAAGTAGTTTTCCAAGTGTTAAAACAGCCATAATTCTTTGATGAAGAACAATATGAAGTTGATAACTTGTTGTTTTTAACATCTACATTATTATCTTTCAAAAAATCTATTTCTAACTGATTGGAGCAAGATTCTATTGCATCACTTTCAACATTGAAGGTGACTGAATTTACATTAGCAATATTTTCTGTAATCTGAAACCCAATAATTTTTTTTGCTCCAAAATTCAAACTAAACATCTTTGTTTGCTCTGGATTACTTGCTTCATAACTTGACAGACAACCTCCAGTACTGCAGGCATAAATCGCATTTGGGTTTGTTTTTAACAGCTCAATTAAACTTAATGAATTTCCAAAAGCATCCTCAAAAAGAGAATCTACTAGTTCATCACTCAAGCTGATGTTTACCCATCCCTTAATATTATCATATGGAGAATATTGATATTCAATTGAATGACTCGGGTCCCCAATTTCAAAACTTGCAGAAACAAAACTAAGAACTAATATAAACCCTAAAAAAATAAATAATATTTTCGCCCTCATTTTATTTTTTTAGGGAAATAGGTTTTATAAATATATTTATAAGCCCGAAAATCATATTCTTATTATGAAAAACAAAAGAGGGATTAGCATAATGATAGGTTATGTTTTGTTAGTGGTTTTTGCAATGATTATGGGGACAATTGTCTATAAGGTAATAAAAACTTATGTTCCAAAAGATGTCCCAGAATGCCCGGAGAGCGTTTCAATTTTTATCAAAGAAATTAATTACACAGAAAATTCTCTGAAGATAACAATGATAAACAATGGCTTATTTGATATTGCCGGATATTCCATACGAGCGACAAATAGTTCCAGTCAGGAAATAGCCACAAAAGATTTATCAGATTTCCTCAGATTTTCCCTTGAAGCAAAAGCAATAAATGGTGTAGTAATATTTTTAGGAGGAGATAATCCTATGAAACCTAATGACAGGCAAACACAAATATTTGATTTAGACAAAAAAATTTATTCAATTGAAATTATCCCTGTAAGATTCCAGGAAGAAGATAACAAAAGAAAATTTCTAAGTTGCGGGGGCTCAAAAATTAGAGAAATTGTAAAAATCAGCGTCGAAGAATGCATTCCTGAATCTACTGCAACTACTTGCGGGACATGGGTCTGCGGAACTAGAACAAATAATTGTGATGAAGAAATTAATTGTGGAGAATGCAGTGGAGAGGATGTTTGTAATTCTACAGGGCAGTGTGTTCCACCAGCAGAATGCACAGATACCTGTGAAAGCCTAGGATATGAATGTGGTAATCATACTATTTGTGGAAACAGTACAAATTGTGGAGATTGTCTATCAGAAGAGATTTGCAACGCAACATGGCAATGTGAAATTTCTTGTGGAAATGGAGACATTAATCCAGGAGAAGAATGCGACGATGGAAACACTGACGACGGAGATGGGTGTTCTTCTACATGTACAATTGAGGTGGGATGGAATTGTACTGGAGAGCCAAGCATATGTATTTATTGTGATTATGATAACATATGTGATGGAGATGAAGATTGTTTATGTTCAGATTGTGAAAATAAAAAAAATGGTTGTGAGGATGGTTTCGCCTGTCAAAGTGGGGAATGTGCTCCAGTTACTTCTGTTGATTCTTGTAAAAGTTATTGTTATTATCTAGGATATGATGATATTGCTTCTCATTGTGCTCTGAATTGCGGAGGAGCTTGTGAGGGGATGTGTGAAGCTGGGGGGGACCAATACTGTTCTAGTCCCACTATTTATTGTTGTTGCATACCTCAAAGTTAATATTTATAAATAAAGAATTATTAGATATACTATGATTAAAAAAGTTGGTGTTAAAAAAAAGAGTGTGTTTAAAAAAATTCCAGTTGTAATTCCAAAAATTAAAAAACAAATTGTTCATTCTAAAAAACTTCAAACAGAAAAAATCCTAATTGAAAATTTCATCGCCTTGCAAAAAGTCATCACAAACCTGTCCATAAAATTTGACGGATTGACAAACCAGATATCTTCGTTGTTAGAATTATTTGAAGTATCTGCAAAAACACTGGCAGAAAAAGATTTTGATATTAAAAAAGAAAACAGAGATAACAAACAAATAATAGAAAAAATAGATAACTTACTTGAACAAAACAGGACAATTGCCAGAGGAGTAGCATTAATACATGAGGGAAACTCTGGGCACAAGCCAATCTACCCTCCTCAAAGAATTATTCAAAAACCAATTCCAGAATCAACACAAAATATAGATAAATACCAAAAATCAATTTCTCCAAAAAGTCCTCAAACCACAGAATTCAAACAATTAAAGAGAGACTAATATGTTAACAAAAATTTCAGATAAGTTTAAAGTATCTTTTCCGCTTCAATTCACGAGAGAGTTAATTAAAAACTCGGGGAAAAACGAATTTCTTGAATTAGAAACAATTTTGAGAAAAGAAGAAAAAGATACGCATCAGGAAATAATCAAAAAAATAAAAGAAAAGGAAAAGCCAGTTCTTGCAAAAGAAGAAATCACCAAACCATTTCCCTCAAAAATAAAAACAAAAAAATTGCAAGTTCCTGTTCTAAGAATTGCAGAACCAAGACTTCCTCAAAATTTTCAATACCTTAAACCAACTCCAACTAAATTAGAAATAGATTTAGGAAAATTAAATCCCCTAATAAAAGACCCTTTGGTAAACTCAATAGAATGCAGTGGAACAGATGAACCTGTGACAGTCAGAGGAAAAATGGGCATAAAAAAAACAAATATAATTTTAAACAAAGAGGAAATAGACCAAACAATAAAAAAATTCTCAGAAACTGCAAAAATTCCTATGCACGAGGGAGTTTTGAAAATAGCAGCAGGAAGATTAATTTTATCCGCAGTAATTTCTGATATAATTGGTTCAAAATTCATAATTAAAAAAATGGCTTATTCTCAAAAGGAATTTTTTGGGAGATGAAAAACAAAATAACAAAACAAAAACTAAAAAAATATTTTGATTTAACTTCAACAGCCTTAAAACAAATTAAAAAAAAGATTATCAAAGGAAAAGAAAGTTCTGCAAAGGAAATAATTAATATGGTTAAAAATTATTTATCTGATGCAAAATATTTTGAGCAAAAAGAAGATTTTGTAAATGCATTTGCTGCACTAAATTACGCACACGGCTGGATTGACTCTGGAGTCAGGTTAGGAATTTTTGATGTGGATGATGACAAACTTTTTACCATAAAGTAAAATTATAAAAACACCTTTCTCTTTTTTCTTTTATGAAAAAGAGAGTGATTGTATTGAGTCTTGGCGGGAGTTTAATTATTCCGGATAAAGTAAATTTAAAGTTTCTCAAAGAATTTAAAAAAGTAATCTCAAAAAACACAAAAAAATACAAGTTCATAATTGTCTGCGGCGGAGGGAGTATTGCAAGAAAATATATTTCTGCATTACAGGATAAACCTTACCAAACACAGAGTACAGCAGGAATAGCAGCGACGCGGACAAACGCAAAATTTATGTCCTGCTTTTTCTCGCAAGACAGCTTTCAAAAAATTCCTCAGGAAATTAAAAAAATTAAAAAATTTATAAAAAAACAAGATATTGTTTTTTGCGGGGCATTAGAATTTAAACCAAAACAAACAACAGACTCAAATGCTGCAGAAATAGCAAAATATTTCAAAACCTTTTTCATCAACCTGACAAATGTTCCGGGGCTCTATGACAAAAATCCCTCAAAAAACAAAAACGCAAAATTCATTTCAAAAATTTCCTGGAAAGAATTTGACAGAATGTCAAAAAAGATAAAATTCAAGCCAGGGCAACATTTTGTTCTTGATCAAACTTCTTCAGGAATAATTCTCAAAAACAAAATAAAAACTTACATTCTCGGAAAAAATCCAAAACAACTTGACAACTTGCTAAATAATAAAAAATTTAAAGCCACAATAATTCAAGGATGATGGAAAAATACATTGAAGAAAATAATTTTGAAAAAATTAGAAAACAAATAAAAGAAAATCCAAAAGCAGAGATAATCTTTTCATCAAATGACGACGAACTAAATAGGAAAGTTCTTGAAAAATTAGAAATTAATATTTTACTTCTAAAACAATCAAAAAGAAAAGATTTTCAAAAACAGAGAAATTCCGGATTAAATCATGTTTTGGCAAAAATTGCAAAAAAGAAGAACATCGCAATAGGAATAGATTTAGATGAAATAATTAATGCAAAATCAAAACAAAAAGCAGAGATTTTAGCGAGGACAAAACAAAACATAAAATTGTGCAATAAAAATAAATTAAAAATGAAATTTATTTCTCAAAAAAACAAAAGAAATATTTATGACTTAAAAGCACTTGGATTGGTTTTAGGAATGCCGACATCAATGACAAAAAATTTATGAGCATGCCGTTTGCGATTTCCGTCTCGGAGGTCGAGCGATTTTGCGAGAGAAGCAGTATAATCCAGTGACGAGCAAGGTCGGGAGTTTTAAAGAAATCGCTTCACCGCAAAGGAAGGGGGATTCCAAAAAAGCGTTTATGCCCTTTAGGGTACAAGGTTCTCTTGATTGCCGATATGGATTATTAAGTTTGCTTAAAAGGTGTTATACTCAATTGGTGATGGTAGAAAATTATTTATAGTAATCATACAATAATTAATAATATGAGTTTCAAAGATAAATCAGTAAAAATAAAAGGGGGAATTGTTGGAGCAATAATTTTACCTTTATTATATATTATCCCCCTACTAATTACTCGGAAGCCTGATTTTATCATTTTTATTCTAGAACCTTTTGGAATTATTGTTTGGTTAGTCCAATGGATTTCATTTTTAATTGGAGGGTGGATATTAGCGATTACCTGCACAATAATATTTTTTATTGTTATAGGTTTTTTATTAGGAATATTAATTGGCTTTATCGTTGGGAAAATTAAATCAAAGAAACAATAATCTTTCTGCCCCCCAATCTTCAAAATCCCTTAACAAAACATCCCAAATTTTTTTATTGACTATTTTTAATAACTCGCGTTAGCAAGACAATTTTGCTCCAACATAATTTATCTTTTGTGAATTATTTTCTTTCTTTAATTAAAAAAACAAAACTTTTTAATCTACTTAATTATCATTTATATATGAACATGCAAAAACTAATTGAATCTCTCAGCCCAAATGAAATAAAAATACTTCCTTATCTTGAAGAAAATATAAGTGAAATTTGTAAAAAATCAAACTTAGATAAGACTTCTGTATTAAGATCACTTGAATATTTGCAAAATAAAAACATTGTAAAAATTTCTTTCAAAAAAAAGAAGATAATTGAAATAGGAATTAATGGAGCATTATACAAAAAAAAAGCCCTGCCAGAAAGAAGATTGTTAAATCTCTTGGACGAGAAAAAAATACTTAAGCTTCAAGAGGCACAAAAGCAAAGCAGTTTATCCAATGACGAATTCAAAGCATCAATAGGAGCGTTAAAGAAAAAAGCATTTATTGAATTAAAAAACCAGAGAATAATTTTTAATGCAAACAAGGAAGAAATCTCAAAAAAAATGCCGGAAGAATCTTTGATTGAATCCCTCCCTATAGAGCATGATGAATTATCTTCTGAACAGCTTTATGCATTTAAGTCTCTTCAAAATAGAAAAGATATATTACAAATAAATGAAAAAAAATTAATAAATATTGAAGTTACTGATTTAGGAAAAAAATTAATTAACTCCAAAATAAAAACTCAGAATTTAATTGAGCAGATAACTCCTGAAATCCTGAAAAAAGACTCCTTGTGGAAAACTAAGAAATTCAGAAGATATGACCTCACATCCCCTGTCCCTTCAATCAACGGGGGAAAAAGACATTTTGTAAATCAGGCAATTGATTATGGAAGAAAAATCTGGACAGACATGGGATTCAAAGAAATGTCAGGAGAATTAACCCAAAGTTCATTTTGGAATTTTGATG
>JAGLYK010000038.1 GCA_023132255.1 Candidatus Pacearchaeota archaeon | reverse complement strand
GAAAACAACTGGTTCTTGACTTTCACGAAGACGAATCTACAAGAGGAATTACAATTGACTCTGCCTCAGTATCAATGATTCACAACATCAAAGGAGAAAATTACCTAATCAACTTAATTGACACCCCTGGGCATGTGGATTTTGGAGGGGATGTTACAAGAGCAATGAGGGCTGTCGACGGGTGCATTGTTTTGTGCTGTGCTGTCGAGGGTGTTATGCCCCAGACAGAAACTGTTCTTAGACAGGCTTTAAAAGAATTAGTAAAACCAGTTTTGTTTATTAACAAAGTTGACAGATTAATCAAAGAAGTTAAACTAACCCCCAAAGCCATGGAGAAAAAATTTATCTCAATTATTGAACATGTTAATGAGTTAATTGAAAACATTGCGCCTGAAGGTTACAAGGAAAAGTGGAAAGTTGGCGTGGGCGAAGGAAGTGTGGCATTTGGCTCAGCATTCCATAACTGGGCTTTAAGTTTTCCTTATATGAAAGAAAAAGGATTGACTTTTAAAGATGTTATCGACGCTTATCAGGGAACTGACAAAGAGATTGAAGTTAAAATAAAAGACTTGGCTAAAAAAGCTCCGTTGCATGAAGTTGTCTTGGAAATGAGTGTTAAGCATCATCCAAACCCAATTGATGCCCAAAAATACAGAATTCCAAAAATATGGCGCGGGGAAATTGATTCTGATATCGGCAAATCTTTAATCAACTGCGATGCTAAAGGGCAGCCTGTTTTTGTTCCTATTAAAATTGTCGTCGACAAACATGCAGGAGAAGTTGCCTGCGGAAGATTATTCTCCGGAACAATAAAACAGGGAGATGAAGTTCATATGAATCTCGCGAAAAAAAATGTGAGGGTGCAGCAGGTTTCTGTTTACAAGGGAGCCCAGAGAATTATTGTTGATGAAGTTAGCGCAGGAAACATAATAGGAATTGTAGGATTAAAAAATGTCTTTACTGGTGAAACTGTAAGTAAAAAACCAATAGAACCTTTAGAAGAAATCAAGCATTTATTTGAACCTGTTGTTACAAAATCTATTGAAGCCAAGAAAGCAGCAGACCTTCCGAAGCTGGTTGAAGTATTAAAGCAGGTGGCAAAAGAAGACCCTTCTATTAAAATAGAAATCAACGAGCAGACAGGGGAAAGTTTAATGTCCGGCATGGGGGAATTGCATTTAGAAATCATAGAAAACAGAATTAAATCTGAAAAAGGTCTGGATGTTAAAACATCAGCCCCGATTGTTGTTTACAGAGAAACTGTGAATAAAGAATCTCCTGTTATTGAAGGAAGAAGCCCGAACAAACACAACAGTTTTTTTTTAATGGTTGAACCATTGGAGCAGAATATTTACGAAGCCATAAAAAACGGGGAATTAAGAGAGGGAAGAATTAAAAAGAAAAACAAAGATGTTTCTGAAAAACTTTCTGAATTAGGATGGGATGGTAATGCTGTTAGAAATATCAGGGACATCTATAAAGGGAATGTTCTCATGGATGAAACAAGAGGAGAAGTTCATATTGGCGAAGTTATTGAAATGATATTAGATGCATTTGAAATGGTTATGGATAAAGGTCCTTTGGCTCGTGAGCCGTGCATGAAAATGAAAGTTTCATTAATTGATATTAGACTTCACGAAGACGCTATCCACAGGGGACCTGCACAGGTTTATCCTGCTGTAAGAGAGGGCATCACAGGAGCATTTAGAAAAGCAAATGCATCGCTCTTAGAACCATTGCAGATTCATGTTATTGAAATGCCTGATAAATTCTTAGGGGGAATAACAAAATTAGTCGGAGGAAAAAGAGGGCAAATAATTGAAGTCAAGCAAGAAGGAACCAATGCGCAAATGAAGGCAAAAATTCCTGTGGCAGAAATGATTGGATGGTCAAATGATTTGCGTTCAGCAACAGAAGGAAGAGGAACATCTTCAATATTAGAGCAGGAATTTGAAAAAGTGCCAGTAAGCATTCAGGCAGATGTTATTAAGAAGATAAGAGACAGGAAAGGGCTGGCTGAGAATCAATAACTTAAGTATATAATTCTTAAAAAATAACTTATTCTGCAATTAAAAAAGCTATTATTAAAAGAAATAATACAATCATTACAAGACCACAAATTACTATTGAAGAAAATACTAAAGAAAATATGTAAAATAATGTTGCCCAAAAATTTCCTTCTTTCTTTTTTATTTCATTATATTTTTTAATTAAAAATTTTTCAGATACTTTTGATAAGATAATAGAAGTAGTGGAACCAAATACTGCACCTATTATTGCTCCAATAAGAATCGCAGATGTTTGATATTCATTTAACATTTTAATTAGAATTATTCTTTATAATAACAACCACACCATACATTAATACCCTCTAATTTATCAGCTTCTGTAAAACCACCAATCCCCAAAACATTAAACTTACATTTTGTTGGAGTAACGCCAAATTCTTTAGATTGTTTAGTAATACAAAATTCTTCGTTCATAGTTTCTCCAATAAAATCTTCAGAAGTTAGAGAATAACTTGATGTTTCTGTATAATATCCTTCTAAATTACATTCTTTTAAATCTTCTTGACATTCTTCTAATTGAGAATTATTGGTGTTATCAATAATTTCTGTTTGAGAAAATAAAACTCCCCCAATCACCAAACCAATAATTAGAGAGATTATAATTGCAATTATTATTTCTTTTTTCATAATCCCCTTAACAAATCATTATTTAAAAATCTATCTTTTTAATCAATTAGAATAGAAAAATATAAAATTGCATAAAACTTATAGAATTATGGAAGATTTCGGAGAAGAATATATAAAAGAATCTGTAAGACAACCAAGTATGAAAGAACTTCAAAAAAAGCAAATAGAGATAGCACAAAGCCAAGCAACTTTTAATAAAATTTTGGCAATCGCCACGATAATTCTTGCATATACAAGCATTTTATATCTTACAATGTTTGTCTTTTTTGGGATAATAAGGAATATATCTAATGCTTCTGGAAAATTTGGAGTAATACTTTTATTCATGGAAATGGTTTGTATGGCAATAATTTCAATTATCTTATTTGTAGTTTTAATAACAAATTTATCTAAATTATATCCTAAAAAGAAAGAGTAATTTTTTAAAATTCCCAAACCAACAAACTTAAATATACTTGATGTTTGTATTTAACATGGAACAGATGAATATAATTCAGGTAAATAAAGAAATAATTGCTCTTAAATCTCAGATGAATGAGATAATGAAATTTATTTATGAAGACCTTGAGTTTGCAAGAGGAACTGAGGAAGCATGGCAGGAAATTGACGAGGGAAAGTGTAAATGCATGTCAAAAGATGAATTCTTGAATGAAATAGAAAAATGGTGAATGTGATTTTTTCGGATAGATTCAAGAGAAAATTCAAAAAATCAGACGAGTCACTTAAGATAAAGATAAGAAAACAAATCAAAAAAGTTATTGAAATGCCTGATATTGGAAAACCAATGAGATATAATAGGAAAGGAACAAGAGAAATTTATCTCGGTTCATTTAGATTATCTTATTCTTTTTCACCTAAAGAAGATACAATAACTTTCCTTAATATTTATCATAAAAATGAGCAATAAAAACGGGAAAAAATTAGATGAAGAATTACATGAATGGGAACTTGCGAGTTTAGAATCTTTAAAAAATTTTGAAAAACAAATATGAAAAAAATCCCATAGAAAAGTTTTTAAACTAATTTTTTATTAACTAAATATGGCTAAAGAAAAACCAAACATGAATGTGGTGTTTGTTGGGCATGTCGACGCTGGAAAGTCAACAATAGTCGGGCAGTTAATGTTCCAGTCAGGTGCTGTTTCTGAACAGGAAATGAAAAAGCTTAGAGAAGAAGCTGAAAAACACGGTAAAGTTGGTTTTGAATTCGCCTACATCATGGATAAAATCAAAGAAGAAAGAGAAAGAGGAGTTACAATTGATCTTGCTTACAAAAAGATTATGACAAACAAATGGCAAATCACAATTATTGATGCACCAGGTCACAGGGACTTTGTCAAAAACATGATTACTGGCGCTTCACAAGCAGATTCTGCATTCCTGGTTATTGCTGCACCTGCAGGAGTCCAGCCGCAAACTACAGAACATTTATGGTTGCTTAGAACAGCAGGAGTCAAAAATATTGTTGTTGCGATTAATAAAATGGATGCTGTAGATTACAAAGAAGAAACATATAACAAAGTCAAAGAAGATGTTGGAAAATTATTGCAAGGTGTCGGCATAAAATCTGAAGACACCACTTTTATTGCATGCTCTGGATTAAAAGGAGAGAATATTACTAAAAAATCAGAAGAGATGGGATGGTATAAAGGACCAACAATTTTAGAGCAAATGGATTTGTTTGCTGCTCCTGAATCATTAACTAACCTGCCAATGAGAATGCCTGTCCAGGATGTATATGAAATTACTGGCATTGGAACAGTTCCTGTAGGGAAAGTTATTACAGGAATTATGAAGGTAGGTCAAAAAGTTAAAGTTTTGCCTGGAAGAACAGGAGAAGGAATTCAGGGCGAAGTAAAAACAATAGAAGCTCACCATGAACAACTACCAGAAGCAATTGCCGGAGATAATGTTGGAATAAACATAAGAGGGATAGGCAAGAAAGATATTGCAAGAGGGGATGTTATTTGCGACGCTGCTCAGCCTATTTCAATAGTTGAAGAGTTTATTGCTACCATAACAGTAATCAATCATCCGACTGTGTTAGCTAAAGGATATACGCCTGTATTCCATGTTCATACTGCTCAAGTTCCATGTCAATTTGTGGAACTGATTGCTCAAATTAATCCTGCAACAGGAGAAGTTATTAAGGAAAACCCAGACTTTTTGAAAAATGGGGATGCTGCTAAAGTCAGAATTAAGCCTCAGGGAAATTTATGTTTAGAAACACAAAAAGACAATCCCACAATGTCAAGATTCTCAATAAGAGATGCAGGGATTACAGTGGCTGCGGGAATGTGCACTGAGATTACAAAGAAGAAGTAAAACCCTGATTAGTAAAAAGAGTTCTAAATATTTTATTAATTTGAAAGTGGTTACAAAATAGAAAGATTTATATAGTTTTGATTTCTTGATGAAGTATGGCAGAAATAGATACAAACCATTATGATATTCTTCAAGTTGAAGATTCTGATGACAATAGATCCTACTTTAAAAAAGCACTTGAAAGAAGAGGTTTAAGTTATTATGGAATCTGTGTGCATTAGATGAACTAAAAAATGTTTTAGATTTAGAATACTTTGCAAGAATGTGGGTTGTTGATGGCAGATTTTTTAGAAATAGTAAAGAGAAAAGGATAGAAATGTTATCTGGTGAAGCTGTCCAGATGATTAAACAAAAATATCCTGAGGCAGATATATTTTTACATTCTAGTGAAAAAGATTTGGATAAAATTGCCGAAGAACTTGGGGTGAATTTCTTTAGAAAGAGAGATTATACTGCAGGAGAAGTAGCAGATGAACTTAAAAAGAGAATTGAAAATGAATAAATCTCAATAGGTAGATTCAAAGAATTATTTCTTAACAACTCATCAATTCTGTATCAGCAAATAATTTCTTATCTAAAACCTATAATCAAACTTTGCCATGAAACCATTTCCTCTTTGAACAGGATTTATTGAAAAATTATATTTTGGAATTTTTTTTGATTCCTTATTTTTCCATAACCTGTAAACTTGAAATGCTGGTATCCCGAGCATAAGAGGATATGTTATTTCTCTTTTTAATCCTGCTTTACTCATTCCTTCAAAATCATTATATTGATTATTTATCATACCAGTTAAATCACGCATTACATATAATAAATTATGTATAAATGGTGCAGATATCAATCCTTTAACATAAAAGTTATCTTTTGGTGCATTGGAATTCAAAAGCGCCTCTGATACAATCATAGGCAAGGCAAATCCAGAAGCATAAGTTATTCTTTTTTGAGAATCAGAAGCTTGACCTTCAAAGTTCCAACGACCACTTAAATTTTGGAATTTCATATTTGCCCCAGATGCTTTTGCTCCAAGATAATGACCTAATTCATGAACACCAACTTCTGTAGCAAGTCCTGCACCAAAACCTAATAAATTAAGTAAAAAATTTGATGTTGACTTTTTCTTTAAGGAATATTTGCCATTTTGAGAACCATCCCCAAAAGTTTCTTGGTGATAATTAAAATCTAATTCAGGTTTGGGAATCTCTGACAGCCTATGCTTTATTGGAGCTTTTACTTTATTTCCAAATACAATTGGTTCATTAGCCAAAGCATTTACAGGTCCAGCTGTTGCTAAAAGTGTACATAATGTTGCACCTAATCTCTTAAATTTATTTTTTATTTGAGCCATTTTAATTTATTAATTAGCAACAAAGGTCTTTATAAATATTTCTATTTTGTTGTAACTTTGTAGTAAATAAAGATAATCTCACCTAAAACTTTAAAAACCATTATAAATTCTAATTATCAGTAGAAAAATATCATAAATTATTATAAGATATTAACATTCACAATCAAAATCGTTTATTTTAGCCCGATGCTATTAAGAGTGAAAAGTAACTCTGTAAATTAGATATTTTTCTGGAACTCATAAGAGTTTAAATAATTAAACATAGGAGACGAGCGATTTCGTGGTAGGGAATAAGGATGAAAATCAATAACCCGTGCGAGGTCGCGAGATAAAACATGGCAAAAATAAGTCCGGTATCAATAAAATACATGATACATGCTAATTTTGAGGTAGAAGGTGCATTGGAAAAACCTGACGTAATCGGAGCTATCTTCGGACAAACAGAAGGTTTGCTTGGCGCTGATTTAGAAATGCGGGAATTGCAAAAAGAAGGCAAGATTGGAAGAATTGAAGTTAATTTGGAAAGAAAAGAAAAAAGAACAATTGGGGTAATTAAAGTTCCTACTGCTTTGGACCAGTCTGAAACAACTTTAATCGCTGCTGCAATAGAAACAATTGAAAGAATGGGTCCGTGCGACGCGCAAATTGAAGTTGAAAGAATTGAAGATGTCAGAGGAAGCAAGAGAGACTACATTATTGAAAGAGCCAAGAAACTAATGACAGAAATCAAAGGCTCAACAGATTCGCGGGAAATCGCTAATGAAATCAAGGACTCAGCAAAAATGGCCGGGATTACAGAGTATGGAAAAAACAAACTTCCATGCGGGGACATTTCCGGGAAGGGGTTAATCGTAGTTGAAGGCAGAGCAGATGTTCTCAACCTAATGAGAAACAGCGTCAACAATGTAATCGCGATGAACGGCACAAAGCTTCCGCCAGAGATTAAAGAATTAAGTGACGCAAAAGAATTAACTTTGTTTATTGACGGCGACAGAGGGGGAAAACTAATCGCGCAAAATGTAGTTGATAATGCAAAAGTTCAGTATATTGCAGTTGCTCCTGATGGAAAAGAAGTTGAAGAATTAACAGGTAAGGAAATTTTGATGAATCTTAGAAAGAAAGTTTCTGTTGAAGAATTTTTTTCTAATGGCAAGTATCCAAGAAGAAATTTTAGAGTGGCGGAACCAGCAGAAAAAATTGAATTAGATGATGACAAAAAATCTAAGCTTAAAGAACTTTCTGACAAAAACCAGGGAACTGACAAAGCAATTCTTTTGGACGAATCTTTGAATGAAATAAGAAAAGTTTCAGTTAAAGGTTTGAGCAGTGCATTAAGGAAAACAGATAAAGTGCATACAATTGTAATTGACGGAACAGTTACAGGTGCAATTATCAAGGCTTCAGAAGACGCAGGGTGTCAGGTAATTGTTGCGAAGAACTTTGCAACAACAGATACTAATATTAAATTATTAAGTTTGTAAGAAAGGGAAGTTAATAGCTTCTCTTTTTTTATTTTTTTAGCATACAAATATTTAAAAAGAAAGATTATACTATTTTCTTATGGAAGGATTAGTAGAAATTGTAACAGCTAAAGAATTATATAATAGAAGTGAAGTTGGACTATATGAACTCCAAACTTTTATGTTTAGAGATAAAACAATAATGAGGTTTTCGGATTTAAGAAGTGCTATTAAATTTGGTTCATACTTTGTTCATAAATTTCTAATTCCAAAGTATGGAATAGAGGAAGCTAAAAAGTTTCCAATGGCAAAATCTGGGCCTTTTAGAGACGATGCTTTTGAGGAATCGCTTGGATTAAAAAAACCAGACCTAAATCAAGAAACATGGTTAGTTATCCCAAAAGATAGATATTCAGAAGTTCAAGAATACATTGATTCATTAAAAGAATAAAATTACGCCCGCTCGTTTCAAAGCACTTTGTCATATTTCTTCCCTTCAATAACTTTTATATAGTTTCTATTTTTTTCTTAATCATGCCAATAAAATTTGGACCTGCAGGAATTGGATTTGCGTTAAGTAAATTTATTTAAACATACATTTCTTTTTCTCAATCATACTTTTGGAAAACAAAAACATTTAAATAGTATGTAAGATAAGTCTTACCATGACAATAATGAATGTGACAAGGATGAGTTCAAAAGGACAAATTGTAATACCTGTTAATATGAGAGGTAATTTGAAAGAAGGAGATGAATTAATTATAATTAAAGATGATGAAAGAATTATCTTGAGAAAAGCAGAGAGTTTAACTGAACAATTAAAAGAGGACTTGGAGTTTGCAAGGAGAACTGAAGAAGCTTACAAAAGAATAGAAGCTGGGGAATTTATCAGTGTTGATTCTGAAAATCTTTTTGAGGAAATGAGTAAATGGTAAAACAAGTTTTTTCAGGATATATTTCTCTTGGAGGCAAAAATAAATAATGGTAGAAATCCGTTTTGGTGAAAAATTTACAAATATTTTTTCTAAAATAAAAGATGAATTAGTTAGAACAAAGATAATGAAACAAATTAAAAAAATTTCTGAAAATCCAGAAATTGGAAAACCAATGAGAAAT
>JAGLYK010000037.1 GCA_023132255.1 Candidatus Pacearchaeota archaeon | reverse complement strand
TTTTAGATTTGTATCACAAAAAGAAACAATGATATTCAACAATCCTTTCTGATTTTCCCTTTCACAAACAACAAATTCTTTAAACATACATTTCTTTCCCTAATCATGACAATAAAATTTGGACCAGCAGGATTAGGTGGTGTGAAAGAAGCAATTTCTAATTTAGAAATGTATCACAAACTTGGATTAAAGGCGTGTGAAATTTCGTTTACCCATAGAATTTATATCAAAAATAAGGAAGATGCTGTGAAAATTGGGAAGAAAGCAAAAGAGTTGGGAATTCGGTTGAGTATTCATGCGCCATATTTTATTAATTTGAATTCTGTTGATAAAGAAATAATTAAAAAAAGCAAACAAAGAATTTTGAAGTGTTGTGAGATTGGAACTTATCTAAATGCTTACAGAGTTGTTTTTCATCCTGGTTATTATAATGGATTTGAAAAAGAAAAAACTTATGAAAATATCAAAAAAGAAATTTTGGAAATGCAAAAAGAAATTAAATCAAAAAAATACACCCCAAAACTTGCCCCAGAAACTACTGGCAAAGTAAATGTTTTTGGGGGCATCAATGAGATACAAAAACTTGTCGAAGAAACAGGGTGTAGTTTTTGTATTGATTTTGCGCATATACTTGCAAGATATAAAAAATACAAGTTCAAAGAGGTCTTAGAGAAATTTAAAAAACACAAAGAATTGCATATTCATTTTTCAGGAATAGAGTATAATGGAAAGGGAGAGAAAAGACATATTAAAACTCCTGAAAAAGATTTAAGAAAACTTATTTCAATTTTACCGAAGAATAAAGAGATAGTGATTATTAATGAATCTCCTGATTCCTTGCAAGATTCTGTTTTAGGGTTGATGCTCTGCAAAAATTAACTCATAGTAAATATTTTCACTCTTTGTAAAAACACCAAGTTAATTATATCGTAACTTTATAATTACAACAAGCGTAAGATTTATAAATCAAATATCTCTGGAATATTTACAGAAAAACAAAGGTTTTCTGTGCAATTAAATATATAAAATGAAAATGAATACAAAAAACCTTATGGTTCCTTTTGTTGCAATTGTGACAGCTTTATTTTTGGTAGCTACAATAAGTGCTTATACTTATAATGTTACTGGCGATTTAGCAGACATATATGATGTTAAGATTGACGGTTTATCTGCCGACAACTTGGATGACATTAGTGTTATTGCTGGTGAAACAATTACTGTAAAAGTATATTTCACTTCAGCTGAAGATGCATCAGATGTTAGAATTAAGGCAGAAATTGAAGGCGACAAAGTAGATGTTGATGACAGAACTGAATCTTTTGATGTTGAAGAAGACAAGAGATACAGGAAAACACTGACCTTAAAAGTTCCTTATGAACTTAAAGATGAGCTTAGTGAAAACATCACTTTGAACATTAAAGTGTGGAACGGAGATTTCAAATCAGAAATTGAAGACATTACATTAAGAGTTCAAAGACCTACTTACAACGCAGATCTTAAATCAGTTAGTGTTGCTCAAACAGTTGAAGCTGGTGAATCTTTGCCCGTGGATATTGTTTTGAAAAACTTAGGTTACAATGAATTGGACGACTTGTATGTAACTGTTAGTATGTCAGCATTAGGTATTGAAAAAACATCTTACTTCGGTGACTTAGTTTCTATTGAAGTGGAAGATGATGATGAAGACAGCGCAAGCGGAAGACTTTACCTTAACATCCCATATGATGCTGAGGAAGGAGTTTACACACTTGAAGTAGAAGTTTCAAACGACGATACAGTTAACAGTGTAATCAAACAAATTGTTGTTAAAAACGACTTTGCGGATAATGTAATTGTGAGCACTTACGAGAACTCAGTTGCTGTTGGCGAAGACGCTTCATATGATTTGATTGTTGTAAACCCAACTAACAAGTTGAAAGTTTACAGAATTGTTACTGAATCAAGCAACGGACTTTCTTCAACCACTGAACAAGCTGTTGTTGCTGTTCCTGCTGGTTCAAGTAAAACAGTAGTGATAATTGCAAACGCAGACTCAGAAGGAGAATACAACTTTGATGTTAATGTATTTTCTGGCGAAGAGCTTGTAAGCAAAGTTACTCTTAACCTGAAAGCAGAAGGAAGCAAAGTAACAAATCCAATTGTTGTTTTGACAGTAATTCTTGCAATAATCTTTGCAGTATTGCTTATAGTTTTGATTGTCTTAGTAACAAGGAAACCAGAAAAATCTGAAGAATTCGGAGAAAGCTACTACTAAATTAATTTTTATTTTTTTTTATTTTTTATTTATTACTTTCTCCTTTTATATTTTAAAGACGAGGAAAAAACCTCTTAAAAAAAATAACTAAACAAGGAAACAAACAGAAAGAAAAAATGTTAGGAAGAAATACAAGACCAGATTTATCATTAGAATTATCGGCTGAAGCAAAGATAAAGGAAGAGCAAGATAAGTTAATAGATTTGTCTGATAAAGAATTAATAGGGTTGGCGAAGAGTGTAAAGGGAAACTGGAGAAAATGGAAAGGTGACATAGCATGTTCTTGGATGAATATAGATTTTCAACCAGAAGAAGTCTATAAAGGACTTGGGGCTGGAAGAATTTTGACACAGAGATACGGAAAAGAATATGTTAAGAAGAATGTACTTGATTATTAATCCTCAACAAAAGGCACAAAAACAAAACAAACAGAAAATGGAAAAACAAGATTTCAAAGCAAAGGAAGGGGATATTATTAGAGTTCATTATCAGAGGCGTGATGACTTGTATGACAGAGTAGGATTTATTCAGTTTGCATTAGACGAAGAGATTAGTTTATTATCATGTAAGGAATCAATAAAATCTTTTGAAGAAAAATCATTTATTGGAAAATTAAAGGGATTATATAACTACCTTATAAAAGATAGTCTGAAAGAACCAGACAATTCTCGTTTCATTGATATTCCCTATAGTTCTATTTTAGAAGTTAAAGTTTTTGAAGAAAAATCAAAAATGGAAAAAAAATTCAAAGAAGTAACCCCCAAGGAATCAGTTTTAGTAAGAGGAATTAATACAGCAATTCAAAGTGTTGCTGGAAATTTAGAAAATATTGTGGAAAATTTACCATTAAATGATACAAAATCTATTCCTGAATATCATAAAGTTATGGAAGCCATAAAAAATTATAGAAAAGTTATTATTGAAAAAATAAGATATGAAGAATCTAATATATAATCCTCAGATTTTTAATTGACTCTCTCAACAAGACAAAAATCAAAGATTTAAGCTCGTTCGCCGAAGCGTCGTCAAACGAAAGGCACAAA
>JAGLYK010000036.1 GCA_023132255.1 Candidatus Pacearchaeota archaeon | reverse complement strand
ATTTAGAAGAGATATTCTTTTAAAAATGCCAAAAAATAAACTAAAAACACCAGAGTGGATTTTAAAGGGTGATAAAAAACCTGAAATGAAAACTGAAAAGATGTTTAAAATAAGAAAGTGTCCAAAGTGCAACAGCAATGATGTCGGAGTTGTTATTGGTGAGAATGGTATTTGGGAATGTAAATCTTGTGAATGGAAAGGAACAGATATTAAAAAACAAGAAATTAGTGAAGAGGAGTTTATGAAATATTTAGATGAAAAAGATGAGGAGGAGATTGAAAAATGACAATTATAAATTCAGTAAAATTTGGAAGCATAACAATAGATAACAAAACTTATAGCGAGGATGTTAAAATCCTGCCGTCAGGTAAAGTTTTAAAGAGATGGGGGCCAAAAGGCAGTCACACAATCTGTCTTGAAGAGTTTAATGAAATATTAAAAGAAAAACCAAGTGTGATTATTATAGGTACAGGATATCATGAAATTGCAAAACTTGAATTAGAAGCAAAAAAACAAATTAAAACAAAAGGCATTAAGTTAATTATTGAATCCACTCCAAAAGCAGTCATAAGTTTTAATAATTTAAATAGAAGCAAAGGAGGATTATTTCACTTGACTTGTTAAAATGACAAACGAAAAACCAATTAAAATAAAAGAATGTTGGATGTGTAGAGGCAGTGATAATCAATTAATAAAAGAATATAATTTTTGGAAGTTATTAATTCATCCTAATCAGTATTATTTGGGAAGATGTATGATTGTTTTAAAGAGACACATAGAAGACATAACTGAAATTAATGATAACGAAAGAAATGAATTATTTAATATTATGAAAAATTTAAGAAAAGTAATTGGTGAATTGTTTGAAGCTAATTTATTTAATTATGCTAGTTTGGGAAATATCACAAGGCATGCACATGTACATTTTATTCCGAGATATAACCACGAAGTTGAATTTGAGGGTAAAAATTTAAAGATGAAAATTGGAATAAAAACTATGCACCTTATCCAAAGGACTTTGAAGTTTCTAAAGATATCTTTAAAAAAATTAAACAAGTGATTAGTTCAAAGTTAGAAAAATAAAAAATGACACAGAACATTGAAAAAAAACAAACTGAAATTGAAAAAGGAATTATCCAGACAGAAGTTTCTGGGGAAATGAAAAAGGCGTATCTGGATTATGCCATGTCAGTTATTGTCTCGCGTGCAATTCCTTCAATTGAAGATGGTTTAAAACCTGTTCAGCGAAGAATTTTATATGCTATGAACCAGATGGGTTTAAAGCCAAATACCCAGACAAAAAAAAGTGCCAGGCTTGTGGGAGATGTTATAGGCAAGTTTCATCCACACGGAGATACAGCAGTTTATGATGCTATGGTCAGAATGGCACAGGATTTTTCTTTAAGATATCCTTTGGTTTTTGGTCAGGGAAATTTTGGTTCAATTGACGGCGACCCTCCGGCTGCAATGAGATACACAGAAACTAAACTTATGCCAATTTCTTCTGAACTTCTTCAGGATATTGATAAAGAAACAGTAAAGTTTATTCCTAATTATGATAATTCTATGAAAGAACCAAAGTTGCTTCCCGGGAAACTTCCCACTTTAATCTTAAATGGCGCGACAGGTATTGCCGTCGGCATGGCTACTAATATCCCTCCGCATAATTTAACAGAGGTTTGTAATGCAATAATTGCCTATGTTAAAAAACCCGTTATTACAATAGAAGAGCTTTGCGAGATTGTTACTGGTCCTGACTTTCCCACTGGAGGGGCAGTTCAGGGGGACATGATTGATTTGTATAAAACCGGAAGAGGGCGATTGATTATGAGAGGCAAGGTAGCAACAGAGGAAATCAAAAATAAAGAAGCCATAGTTATTACTGAGATTCCTTATATGCTTAACAAATCTATTCTTGTTACACAAATTGCTAATTTAATTCAATCTAAAAAATTAAGAAATGTTTCTGACTTAAGGGACGAATCTTCAAAGGGCAAGATAAGAATTGTTATTGAGTTGAAGAAAGGTGTTAACTCTTCGTTTGTTATCAATGCTCTTTACAAGTACACCAGATTGCAGGATTCATTTAATGTGAACTTTCTTGCGTTAGTTGACGGGCAGCCGAAGATACTTAATTTGAGGGATGTGGTTGAAGAGTATGTCAGGTACAGGAAAGGAATTATAATTAACAGAACAAAATATGAATTGAAAAAAGCCCAAGACAGGCAAGAGATTGTTGAAGGTCTTTTAATTGCCCTTAAAAACATTGACGAAATTATTGCTTTAATTAAGAAGTCTAAAAATGGGAAAGAGGCACTGGAGTCATTAGTTGTCAAGTTAAAACTTACACGGAAACAGGCGCAGGCAATTCTTGAGACAAAACTTCAGCAGTTAACTTCTCTTGAACAGGATAAATTAAAAAAAGAATATAAAAATTTGAAACAGAAGATTATAGAACTTGAGAAGATTCTTGGAGATGTTAAAGAAATTTTGAATATTATTATTAAAGAAGTTACTGAATTAAAGAATAAATATGGGGACAGAAGAAAGACTTATGTTATGAAAAGGATTAGTGAAATTTCTGAGAAAGATTTAGTGCAGAAAAGAGAAGTTGTAGTTACAATAACTGATAAAGGATATTGTAAAAGGATGGATGTTAAAACCTACAAAGAGCAGAAAAGAGGAGGTAAGGGAGTGATTGGCAGTGGGCTGGCGACAGGAGATTTTGTGAAACAACTTATTACCTGCTCAACGCATGATTATCTCATGTTTTTCACGACGCGGGGAAGAGTCTTATGGTTAAAGGCATACAACATTCCAAAGGCCGAAAGGTATAGTAAAGGGAAGGCGATTATTAATTTGCTTAGTTTGAAGAATGAAAAAGTGACCAGTGTTATTTCAGTTAAGAAATTTGATGATTATTTGTTTATGGCTACGGAAAAGGGACGTGTGAAAAAAATTGCTTTGAGTAATTTTTCAAAGCCAAGGGCTTCAGGAGTTAAAGCAATCAAGCTTCCAAATGATGATTCAGATGTTTTAATTGGGGTTGAACTTGTCAAAAAAAATCAAGAAGTTTTTCTTGCTACAAAAAAAGGAAAAGCAATTAGATTTAACAGCGACGCAGTTAGAACAATGGGAAGGGCAAGTTATGGGGTTACTGGAATTAAGATGGATAAAGATGATGAAGTAGTAAGCCTGGAAGTTTTAGATACAGAAGCGATTTTGACAATTACCAAAAATGGTTATGGGAAAAGAACTGCGGTCAAGAATTATCGAAAGACAGCTCGCGCAGGAAAAGGCGTCATCAATCTTAAAGTATCGGCAAAAACAGGTGAGGTTGTAACAACTGTGGCAGTGAATAAGAATGATAGCATAATTATCACAACTGCGAAAGGAATGGTAATAAGAACTTCCCTGGAAAATATTCGGATTATGGGAAGGGCTGCTCAAGGAGTGAGAATTGTTAAACTTCAGCAAGGGGATTATGTTACAGATTTAATCAAAGTCCAGAATGGAAATGGAAATTAAAAGTTAATTTTATAAATCTTTAATTCCTCTTTCCTCTATGAAAAAGAGTGATAAAAATCAGAGATTTTTCCACAATAGTTTTTTTTCAAAAAACCATAGAGCCCTGTCAACAGTTGTTACATCTTTAATAATTATTCTTTTGGTTTTGGTTGCAGTCGGGATTCTCTGGATTGTGATAGTAAAGATAATTTCAAGCGGAACAGAGCAAATGAGTTTGGGGAAACTGACAATGAATTTGGAGATTAAAGAAGTGAAAGTTAATGAAAATAATATTGAGGTCAGGGTGAAGCGAAACACAGGAGCAGGGGAATTAAGCGGGATAAAATTTATTGTCAGCGACGGGATGAGCACAGAAATTTTTGAAGAGCCGACGACAATGCAGGAATTAGGGAGCAATACTTTTACTTTAAATTATAATGGCTTAGTAAAACAGGTTTCTATTGCACCTATTTTTGAAACAGATGCTGGAAAAGAATTTACAGGAAATGAGCTTGATGAGTTTGAGTTTAGTAACGCAGAGATGATGGAGAATTTTGGAGCAATTTCTTGGTGGAGATTTGAGAATAATGCTCAGGACGAGATTGGGGGGAATCATGGAGAAGAATTTGGAGGAGTTGATTGTGATGTCGAGGGGAAATATGGAAAGGCGTGTGAGTTTGATGGGGTTGATGATTATGTTGA
>JAGLYK010000035.1 GCA_023132255.1 Candidatus Pacearchaeota archaeon | reverse complement strand
TTCCTTTATCAAATGTTACTTTTATATTAGTAGCACATGTTTTAGGTTCATCTCTTGGCTCAGGAGGAACAGGCTCTGGAGGTTTAGGTTCTACTGGTTCTACATCTTCCTCTTCTTTTAACTGACTAACGCAGTTTTCCTCTGTACTATAATAAGTATATTTTGAAGAATTATAATCACAACCAAAATCACTAACACACCCATTATCTTCAATTCTCCAACCTATTATTGAAGGGCACTCTTGCTCAGGACAAGAATCAAACTCACAATCATTATCAACATTCCTGCTCACAAAAGAACCATCCCAACATTCCTTTGCATCAGCTGCACAAACTACTTCTTCAGGTTCTTGTGTTTCATTTAATGTAATGTTTTCTTCAACAACCTTTCCAGTAATCTTATTCCAGACATCCCAAAATAAACCAGCACTTACAAAACTAATTAAAAACATTAAAATAAAAATTATCACCAGCTTTTTCATAATTATTAAACAAAATACTTATTTATAAAATTATCCTTCTAACTTAGCAACCAGTTCATCTAAATTAACTTCAGCCACATCATTCACAACAAATTCATTGTTATTGAAAAATTTATTATTCCGAACATTCCCTGAAAAAATCATTTCTTTTCCTAACAAATCTTCTCTCTGATTTATCAGTCTCTCAGAATTTTCCAGTTCAGTCAATCCTATCTTCGGCAAATTCTCATGAAACAAAACAGCACGCATTGTTTCTGTTCCGTCGTCCAGAACAATTGTAATTAATGCCCGTTTCTCAGCAGAAACTTTTCCATGCTCTGCACAAACAAAACCATCAGCTTCCTGAGTTGCCTTTTTTCTGCACTCAGGACAAACATAAAAAAACTTTGGCTCAAACGCCTGAACAATAAACGCCCTCACACTCAAATCCTCTCCAATCCTAAAATCAATAATACTTTTTTCCCTGACAACCCTCTCAGTTCTCACATCATTCAAAATTTCTCCGCTTAATTTAAGTTCAGAAAAACTTCCCAAATGAATTTCATTGTCCCTCATGCTTGCATTTGAAATCTCAACAACCCTATTTTCAACAATTTCATTTTTCTCAATTAATTCAATATGATTTGTATCCCACAAAACAACTTTCACATTCGAAGTTTCATCTGCAATAAACATATTCGCAACCTTGCCCTCATCACCTTTCTTTGTGGTAAATGTCCGAACAGGCGACAAATTAAAAACCTTCCCAACAACATTCACCTTTCTCATCCCTGGGAGCAGCTCATTTATCTTCAATTTCTCATTATCAAAATTAATTCCCAACTCTGCAGCAACAATCTGCGCAGCCCCTTCCTGACTTATCAGCCCTGCCAACTTCGCCCTCTTTGCCTCAACTCTCCGACTAATCTCCTCTTTCTCCAAACCAGAAACCTGAGCAATCTTCTCCAAAATTCTCTCATAATTATCAACCATGTTTTAAAAAAATCTCTTTTATTTATAAGTATTACGATACAGGAAAACCTATTTTCCAAGATATTCCTTTATTCTTTTCAACCCTTCTTCTATTTTTTCCTTGTCCAAAGCATAACTCAACCTTATTCTTCCTGGAGCTCCAAACCAATCTCCAAGATAAGTAATGACTTTGTGTTTTTCAAACAACTCCAAAACTGCTTTTTTTGGATTATCCACCTTTGGCAAAACATAAAATGCTCCTTCTGGTTTCCAAAAATCAAGACCCATATCTTTCAAACCCTTGCAAATCAAGTCTCTTCTCTCTTTCCATATTTTCAGCCCTTTTTCAAGATACTCTTTTGGGACTGTTGTAGCAACATAAGCCATCTCCTGTGCAAGAGTGTTTGTATTCATGGACGTATGAGTTTTCAAATCAATCACATTTTTCACAATTGATTTATCATTTGAATATAAATATCCAACTCTGAATCCGCACATTGCAAATGTTTTTGAAAAAGAATTAATAGTAACAACCTGGGGACCACTCAAGAGATAATTTTCCCTCTCATAAATCATGTCCTTGTAAACCTCATCTGAAATCAAGATAATCTCCCTCTCCTTTGTTATCCTTTCTATTTCCTTTAGAGTTTCAACATCTTGGATTCTACCAGTAGGATTAGATGGAGAATTAATAAGAAATGCCTTACAATCTTTTATTTTTTCTTTGAAATCAGCCAGGTCAATTTTTCCATTAATAGTCTCTGTATAAACTGGTTCAAGTCCTGCAGCCCTTACAAGTGGAGGATAAGAATAATAATATGGCTTATGCAACAAAACCTTCCCTCCTCCTTTTCCAATTACCCTTAAAACTAAATCAAGAGCTTCAGAAGCCCCATTAGTTATAATAAAATCATCTTTATCTGAACCAGGATATTGTTTTGAAAGAGCCGCCCTTAGATTTTCATTTCCCTGAATAAGCCCGTACCTAAAATTATTGTGCGCATTATGCAAAACATCATAAATCTCTTTAGGCGGGGGCAAATCTGGCTGACCTGCTCCAAAAGATATTATCTCTCCTCCCCCAACTCCAATAAACATAGAAGGATTTAATTCTTTTTCCATTTTAATTAATTATTCTCTTTGTTTTTAAGTATTGCTATAATAAAATTCCAACAAAATTTATAAACCCCATTCATTAAAACACATCATGGGAACTGCTTTATTAAAAATAAAACTCATGCCAACTTCACCAGAAGTTAATCTGGAAAAAATAAAAGAAAACGCAAAAAAAGTTGTGGAAGAAGGTAAAGGCAAAAACTGCAGGTTCGAAGAAGAGCCGATTGCATTTGGTCTGAAAGCAGTCATGGTTTTTTTTGACATAGATGAATCCCAGGAACTTGAACCAATTGAACAAGGATTAGAAAAAATAGAAAATGTAAGTTCTGTGCAGGTTGTGGATATGCGAAGGGCTTTTGGCTAAATCTCATAAATCCTTTTTATAAATAGAAGTAATTTTTTTAAGCACCCATCTGTTAAACTTCTCTTTTTCCTTCTCTGATTTTTTCTTTTGCTCAGAAGAATATTTTGCAAACAATTGATTAAACAATTGCAAGATAAATGCTCCAAAAATAATCAACCCGATTATTGCATATTTTTGCCAGCCAGAAAATTGCATAATTAAATTCACTAAAAAATTATAAACTTCTTGGAAAAAACCAAAATAACTTAAAATAAAAGTTACAACAAACCCTATTCCCCAGCCAATTAAATTTTGAAATAAAAGACTATTAAAAAATTTAGAAACATTCCAAAAAACAAAAATCCAAATAATAAGTATCATAAAAAATCTCCAGGATAAAGAATAAGATTCTTGAATTAATATTTTAAAAACAGGCGACAAAAAACTAAACCCTTTATCAACAATTCCCGTAACAGGATTATTTCTAAACATCCCCTTCCACTTTTCTGCAAGATAATTTGTATCAGTATCTTTTAATCCTTCAACTTTTTCTTTTGTCTCTTCTAATTTTTCAACACTCTCATCTAAATTATCTTTAATTCCAAAAACATCTTCTGCACTAACAAAAGAAAAAATCAAAAATAAAAACAACAAACAAATCAAACTCTTTTTCATTAATTAAACAAGAAAAAAGAGTTTAAAAATTTAGAGGAAATTAAAAAATCAAATAGAAGAAACATCTCCATACATTGCTTTAACTTTATCAAGTTCTTTTTTAGCTTGTTTCCTATCACCTGGAGACGCAGTTGAATCTCCAATAATATCTTGCCAATCAGAAATCTCACCCCTTAATTTAGCTCTTTGCTTAATTCCTAATGTTCCCAGTTGCTTCTCTACCTCACTCTTATATTTTTCCTTATACCAATATCTCCTTACAGTTGAATCAAAGAACATCATTATACCAGCTAAAACCAGGAAAACTATGTAAATCCACATAAAATCATTTTGCCTACTCCCCCCAGTAACAGATACAGGAAAAAAGATTAGATAAGACATAAAAATAATATAAAATAACCACAAGAGTTTTCCTGCAAGATTAAATTTAAGTTTCATAGTAACAAAAAATAAGGCTGCAAACGGAGCACCTACTAAAATAGTTGCGACAAATGCACTAGAAGGAGCAGTTAAAGACATCCATATATCCGGGGGCATAAACCTCACTCCAATAATTGACACAATAATTCCAATCGCAAGATTAACTAAACCTCCTTGCTTATCTTCTCCAAAAATATTTACAGAATCAAGAGTTCCAACAACAATTATAGAAATCAAAATAAAAGTTAAAACTATTAAAAAATTCGTATTATCATCATTACCTAAATTTAACAAAAATCCAAATGTCGGTCCAAGAACAGTCATAAAAAAAGTGCTTACTTCATTAAAAGAATTCATAATTGCATCCCCCACATTTCCTCCTTCTTGAGTTATATCAATAATGGCAACAACCCCGATAATCGCTAAAAAAGCAATCAACAATCCAAGAATTATTTGTGTGACTCCTATCTGCCCTCTTTTAGATTCAAATTTCATAATTAAATTATATTATCAGTATTTATAAACTTTTTTAAACTCAAAAAGATATATTTAACTATGAGGAAGAAAATTCATATTTTGTTTTTAACATTAATTCTAAGTTTATTACTTTCTCCACTAATAAGTGCAAATTCTTTTGATTTTGAAAATGCCCAATACCAGATAACACGGGTGATTGACAGCATACTGGGAATTTTGTCCCCTCTTCTTGAAACAATTATTGGGGATTACAATACTTCAGAATTTTTTTTCCATAAGATTCTTCTTTTAATTCTGCTAATAATAATCTCTAAAAATATTCTGGATAAAACCCCTATTGGCGAAGATAATAAAAAAGTTAGTTTAATGATTTCAGTAATAATTTCTATCCTTGCCATTAGATTCATAAACGAAAATAATTTCTTTGGAGCAATTTTTATTCAATATGGAACACTTGGGATTGCAATAACCTCAATCCTTCCAATGATAATATTTTTTTACTTTGTTCATACTGCCAGAATCGGAACCTATGGAAGAAAATTATTTTGGGCACTATATGGAATAATTTTAGGGGCTATTTGGATTTCAAAATCATCTGAAATACCCTCTATTGCAAACTGGATTTATGGGCTAACTTTTTTAGCAGCAATTGTATTTATCTATTTGGATAAAACAATACATTCTTATTTAGGGCTTTCTGGTTTTAGGAAATTTGAAAAGAATATTAACAAGAAACAAATTCGCAAATTAAAAAAAGACCTACAAGAAATACAAGAGGATTGGGCATATGGAAGATTCAATTCTCGCAAAGAATATAAGGACGAAAAGAAACAAATAGAGGACCAAATTAAAGAACTTTCAAAAGAATAAAATGCTTGAATTAACTAATGAACTACTTATAAAATTATTATTGTTTATCTTAATTTTATTTGTTACTTTTCACTCCTTGATGAAATTTCTTAAAAATAAATGGGTGTCAGCGATTATTGGTTTAATTATTTCTTTAACCGCAATCTTTTATATTTCCTATTCTCAAATACATTCTTTAATTCAGGTTTACGGAATAACTGGGATGGTACTCTTAATTTCTATCCCTTTTGTCATAGTTTGTTTTTTTATTTATTCTACAAACATAACAGGAATTTTGAGAAAAATATTTTTGATTTTTTATGGGGTGGTGACAATTCTATTCTTACAAAACAATAATTCTTTTTCTTCAGAGATAATGACCTCAATTACCTTGATTTTTATTTTTGTCATAATAATCATTTTGTTCTTAGACAAAACAATTAAAAATAAATTTAGTGCCCAAAAAAATCTAAGAAGAAGATAACCAAAAAATTATAAAACCCCTCTCCTTACTTCTTCACATGCTACCACAAGAACAAATAACCCAAATAAAAAAACAAATTATCCAGCAGATAAATTCAACTTTCCCGGATGACAAAAAACAATCTGCAATTCAACAGATTAACGCAATGAATCCTGAACAGCTTGAAGAATTTCT
>JAGLYK010000034.1 GCA_023132255.1 Candidatus Pacearchaeota archaeon | reverse complement strand
CCAAAAATAGAAACAATTGCCTCATCTGACTCAGGAATAAACCCCGGCTTAACAGGATACATATAACCCAGTTCACTTCTCGTCGCTAAAAAATCCAAATTCGGCATATCCGCTGCTTCCAGAGGTGTCTTCTCACCAAGTTGCTTACAAGGCAAATCCCCCATCCCATCAATTATCACTAAAATACCTTTCATTCAAAATAACCTCCATATAATTTTTGAATGCATGGAAATCTTTGATTTACTTTCATACTACAACAAAGCACATGCTCTTTATAAAAATTTATGTTCAGTTAAGATTATAAATCTCTCCCCCTTAATTTTATCATGTTTGGAAAATTAAAAGACAAAATAAAATCTTGGACAAAAAAGGTTTCAGAAAAATCAACAAAAGAAGTAATTGAAACCCCTAAACAAGAACCTATTGAACCTCCGATGAAGTTCAATGCAGGTATGCAAAAATTTGAGCCGGATTTAGAAAAAATAAAAGAAACTGCAGAAGAAAAAAGCTTTCTTAAAAAAATAACTTCAAAAATAACAAAAGTAAAAATATCTGAAAAAGAGTTTGAAATTTATTCTGAAGAACTTGAAATGTTGCTGTTGGAAAATAATGTTGCTTTGGAAGTTGCTGAAAAGATAATTAAGTTGTTAAAAGAAAAAATCGTTGGAAAAGAGTTGTTAAAAAAAGAAATTGAAAGCGAGATAAAAGATTCATTCAAAGAAATAATTGAAGAAATCTTAATTGAACCTTTTGATTTGTTTGAAAAGATTAAAGAGAAAACTTCTGACCAATCTAAAGAACCTTATGTTGTTTTGTTTTGCGGAATAAACGGAACAGGAAAAACAACCACAATTGCAAAAATTGCAGACTCTTTAAAACGCCAAGGAGTTTCTTGCGTGCTCGCAGCAGCAGATACTTTTCGTGCTGCTTCAATTGAACAACTGAAAAAACACGGAGATAAAATAGGTGTAAAAGTAATTGCACAGGAATACGGTTCAGACCCTGCAGCAGTCGGCTTTGATACAATAAAATATGCAAAGAAAAATTTAATTAACTGCGTCCTGATTGACACTGCAGGAAGAATGCACACTGCAAAAAATCTTTTAAAAGAAATAGAAAAAATTTCAAGAGTCTGCAAACCAGACACAAAAATCTTTGTTGGTGAAAGCATAACAGGAAACGACGCAATAGAGCAGGTAAAAAGTTTTGACTGGGCAATCGGCATTGACGGAATCATTCTAACAAAAGCAGATATTGACGAAAAAGGAGGCACAGCTTTATCAGTCGGTTATGTTACAAAGAAACCTATTTTGTATTTAGGCACAGGACAAGAATATGACAAAATTGAAGTCTTTGACAAACAAAAATTCATTAAAATGCTTGGATTGTAGAAATGTCTTTTAAAAAGGTTTCCCTCGAAAAAAGCACCTCAACAACCCTTAAAAACTCTGCAGATTTTCAAAAATCATCAAAAATGGCTGATGAAGAACCTCCCAATCCTGAAAAAATATCTTCCTTAGAAACTTCTCTAATAAATTAAATAGATTATAAAAATGGAAATTCCTAAACCAATAGATACTAAAATCATTGCGTCTCCTAAAAATTTTAACCCATTGTCAAAAGAAACAAAAGTGGTAGGGGCATTTAATCCTGGTGTAACAACTATTAAAACAAAAAATGGACTTGAAACAATTTTATTAGTGAGAGTCGCAGAAATTCACAGAAAAAAATCTAAAGAACATGTTTTTCTGCCTTATTTTAAAATGCAAAATACAAAAAACCATCCCATAAAAATTTATTTTGATAAAGAAACAGCAAAGAATATTCTTGATGAAACAAAAAAGTCTGTTTTTTTAAAAAATAAAATGCATCGTAGATTAAAACATATCTCTCTTCCAAGAGCAGTTATTTTAGACGAAAATGGGGAAATAAAAAAAATAAATCAAGAACCAGCCCTGTTGCCAGAATGGGAATATACTCGGTTTGGAAAAGAAGATTTGAGGATAACTAAAATGAATGATAACAGATATATAATAACTGCAGTCTCAGCTCACAGAGAATTTGGAGTTTCAACTTCAATACTAATTACTAAAGATTTTGAATTTCTTGAAAGCCCTATTAAAAAAAATACCAACAGACCTGTTATCATTGGTATAAAAGATGTGGCTGTCCTGCCTGAAAAAATTCCAAGTCCATCAGAAACAGAAACAATAAAAAAAGGTGAATTAATTTATGCTGCATTAAGAAGACCTAACTCATATTCGTACATAAGCACCCCTGGAATATGGCTCTCTTACTCTCAGGACCTGGTTCATTGGGGGCAGCATCATAGATTAACAAAAGAACAAAATGGAAAAATAACCGGGACAGGAACTCCATTAATTCACCTTGATGACATGTGGGTAGGGGCGTTTCACGAAATAGACACAACAAACAAAAGAAAAAAATTCAAACCTTATAGCACAAAACTAATTGGACTTGACTTTGAAAACCCCTGGAAAGTAAAAAACATCACAGACACACTTTTAAAAAGAGATGACTATATTGATATTTTGCCGAAACCTGGTTATGTCCCAAATGTGGTATACGCTACTGGGATAACAGAAAATAATGGGATAACGAATATATTTTCAGGCATAGATGACAAGCACACTGTAAAAGATAAATTTTACACAGAAGACCTGATAAAATTCCTAAAACAATCTTAATCAAAAACCTTACCATTACAAATTATCAAAAAATTAGAAATTTAAACAAAATGTAAGGGCAAGAAATATTTTATTTTTCTCATTAATACTGCATCTTTTAATTGATAATTCTTAATCTTAAACAAACATCCCCCAACACCAAAACTTTAATAATCCTTAAAATGCTTCTTATTCCATGCTCGAGAGATTAGGAGAAGTCTTAAGAAAAGCAACAGACAAAATAGCAAATGCTATTTTTCTGGATAAAAATTTAGTGGACACTATTGTGCGAGATTTACAACGTGCTTTGATTGAAGCAGATGTAAATATTATTTTAGTGAAGCAGTTAAGTGATAAAATAAAAAAAGCAGCATTAGATGAAAGAATTAAGGAAATAGAAAAAAAAGAGCACATTATCAAACTCCTCCATGACGAACTTGTGCAGATTCTCGGAAAACACAAGCAGTTAAAATTACAACCAAAACAAAATAGAATTCTGTTATTTGGTTTATATGGCTGTGGAAAAACAACAACAATTGCAAAGCTCGGAAATTATTATGCAAAACGGGGAAACAAAGTTGCATTGGTTGGTCTGGATGTGCACCGTCCTGCTGCAAAAGAGCAGTTAAAGCAGTTAGCTGAAAAAAACAAATTAACTGCATTCATAGAGTTTGAAGAAGACGACGCAATAAAAACATGGAAAATCATAAAACCAAAATTAAAAGATTATAATGTTGTGTTGATTGACACAGCAGGACGGCACAATTTAGATAGGGAATTAGCCAGGGAAATAAAGAGCCTAAACAAATACATCAAACCAACAGAATCTATTTTAGTCATGCCTGCAGATATTGGGCAGGCAGCAAAAAAACAAGCCCAGGAATTCAAAGACGCTGTAGATATTTCAGGCGTAATAATCACAAGAATGGATTCTTCTGCAAAAGCAGGTGGAGCACTCACAGCCTGCGCAGAAACAAAAGCACCTGTTTACTTTATTGGAACAGGCGAGAAAATAAACGATATAGAAGAATTTAATCCAAAACAATTTCTTTCAAGACTCTTAGGAATGGGCGACTTGCAAAATTTAATTGAAAAGATAAAATCAGTCACAGATGAAGATAAACAAAAAAAGATTCAGGAGAAACTTGAGCAAGGCAGGTTATCTTTAGAAGATGTTGTAGAACAGGTCAAATCAATGCAGTCTCTTGGGGGCTTTGACAAAATAAAATCAATGATTCCTGGTCTGGGCAGTGCAAAAATCCCAGAAGGTGTTCTGGAAACCCAGCAGGAAAAAATACAAAAATGGGAGCACATTATAAAATCAATGACTCCAGAAGAAAAAGAAACCCCAGAAATCTTCGATGACAAAAAAACAGCTGTTTCAAGAATTAACAGAATTGCAAAAGGTGCAGGAGTAAACAACTCAGAAATTCGTTCTCTGTTAAAGCAATACAAAATGCTCAATGAAATGATTAAAGGCTCAGCAGACATGGACATGTCACAGGGAATGTCTCAAAAACAGATGATGAAACTTGCGAAGAAGTTTGGGAAGAAAAAAGTTAGGAGGTTTTAAGATGATTAAAATAAAAGTTCTTTACCATGGAAGTTCAAAAAAATTAATTGGCGATAAATTATTTCCAAAACAATCAATTGATTTAGAAAAAAACCTAGAAAATTTAATTAAAGGAGTTTATGCAACAGACATAAAAGATTTGGCAATTGCGATGGCAATAATTTGTAGTAAAGGAACTTATTCATCTAGCTTAGATTTTGAAGAATATAAAAAAGGAGAATCAAAAGGAATAATCTATAAGGGTTGGCCAAAACAAAAACACATTTATCTTTACACACTTCCAATACAAAGTTTCAAAAAATCACAAGGAATCAATCACCAATTTGTTTCTAAAAAACCAGTAAAACCTCTAAAAATAGAAAAATTATTAATAAAAAATAATTTACATTTGGTCAGAAAAGCTACTAAAAAGGAAAAAAACATCTGGACAAAAAAATATATTAAATGACCTCGCAAAAACTAATCGCCCACGGAGCAGAAGCAAAAATCTTTCTCTCAAATAATTTTATAATTAAGGACAGAATAAAAAAATCCTACAGAATTCCTGAACTTGATGAAAAAATTAGAAAACGCAGGACAAAATCAGAAGCAAAACTTCTGCAAAAAGCTTCTGAAATAATAAATTCTCCAAAACCATTTTTTAAACCAGAAATAAGTTATCAAATAAAAATGCCTTTTATCGACGGTAAAAAACTTTCAGAACATCTTGATGAATTTTCTCTTGCAAAACAAAAACAAATTTGCAGACAAATTGGAGAATCAATTGCAAAACTCCACGAACACGATATTATCCACGGAGACTTGACAACTTCAAATATGATTTATGTCCCAAATAAAAAAGATTCTGTGTTTACAAACAGGGATGATGAAAGAAAAGATAAAGTTTTCATTTTGGATTTTGGATTAGGATTTATCAGCAAAAAAATTGAAGACAAAGCAGTAGATATTCATCTCTTAAAACAAGCTTTGGAAGCAAAACATTTCAAACATTGGGAAATTTTAATAAAAGAAGTTTTTAAGGAATATGAAAAATACAAATATTCAAAAACAGTTCTTGAAAGATTAAAAGAAGTTGAGAAGAGAGGGAGATATAAGCATTAAACTTAAAAATCATTCATAACTCTAATTCTTAAAGCCCCTTAGTACAGTGGTCAAGTATACAGCCCTTTGAAGGCTGGGACCCAGGTTCGAATCCTGGAGGGGCTATGTAGGGGCTGAAAACTCCTTCTGGTTTTGGAGTAAAACCCAAATATTTAATTTTCGAATCCGAGCGACTTCGTGGTAGAGAGTGGTTGAAATCAATAACCAGTGTGAGCGAGTTTATTGGGAAGCGACAAATATTAAAAACCAATGCCGACTTTACAATGAAGGAGTAGGGAGTTTGGAGGGGCTATCCAAAACAACTTTGATAAAAAATAGTCCTGTTAATATCCTGCTTCTTAGGATTAACCCATCTAAAAAATTTCTTCAACTTCACAGGCTTGTATTCTTCCCCAATCAAGGACGCTGCAAGCCGCTTATATTCCTGGCTTCCTTCTGATTTAGGCTTGTAAACAGTTGAAGGCGTGAATTCAGACAATGCTTTCAAGACCCCGACATCATGGGGAATAACAGCCATAACCGGCACCTCTGCAGTCCTCTCAACATCATCCAAAGACAACTCAAAATTCTTCTTATAAACCTTGTTAATAATCAATCCGCTTATAGGTGTCCCTCTCTGCCTCGCAGTCTTCACTGACTTCATAGTCATTCCCAAAGTCGGATAATCAGGAGTTGTTACAACAAGCAACTCATCTGCAGCCAAAATCACTGCCAATGTCTCCTCATTCAGCGACGGTGAAGAATCAATAAGAATAACATCATACCTCTTTTTCAAAAGCTTAATCTTGTCCTTCAACTTCAAAACATTAATCTCCGACCTATAAACTATCGAAGAAGGAATCAAATCAAAATCATCTAATTTGTAAATCGCCTGATTAATATTCGCCTTTCTGCTCAAAACATCCTGAAGACTTACCTCTGGTTCAATTAAATCCAAATGTAAACCCAAATTAGGCGCGGAAAAATTCGCATCCACCAGCAACACCTTCTTGCCAAACCCTGCAATCGCAGCCCCCAATGCAGCAACAACAGACGTCTTTCCTACACCTCCTTTAAGTGAAATTATGCCAATAACCTTCCCCATAATTTAAATAAATCTACTACATTTAAAAATCCTCCCAAAATAAGATGGTAAAATTTAAAAACAAACTTTCATAAAGTTCAGTATGCCAAAAAAAACTAAACCCAAAAACAAGCAGAAAATTACAAAAACCAAAAAATTATCCCAATTAGAATTTGAAAAAAAAGTAATGGAACTCTCTGAAAAAAGCCTCACTTCTGAAAAAATCGGCGAAGAGCTCCGAAAACAGGGAATTCATCCAAAAGAATACAGCAGAAAAATCTCAAAAATACTAGGAGAAAAATATATTAATCCTGATTTAAAAAATGTCAAAGCAAAATTAGAAAGAGTCAAAAAACATTATGAGAAAAACAAGCAGGACAAAAGATCAATGAGAGAAAAGGATAGAATTTTTGCACAGCTTAGAAAGCTCAAAAAATATTTTAAGATTGAAACAAAAAAGAAATAAGTATTAATATTATTAAAACAGATTAAAAGAGGACAATGATAGAAAATTCTTTAAATGAACAAATAAAATTTGTAGCGGAAAAATTCTTAGAAGATTCTAAGAACAAAGAAATACAAGTAATAAGTCATTTTGACACAGACGGAATTACTTCAGCTACAATAATGATTCAAACATTAAAAAAATTAGACAAAAAATTTTCTGTAAAAATTGTAAAAAGCTTGGAAGAACAATTCATATCAGATATTCCAAAAAACAAAATAATTATTTTTTTAGATTTAGCGTCGGGAAGTTTGCACCACATTGAAAAACACCTAAAAAATGTTTACATAATTGACCATCATGAAGTTGTTCAGGAAATTCCAGAAAACATCAACATAATAAACCCTGAACTCCATGACAGGCAAAAAATAAGTGCTTCTAGTCTGGTTTATCTTTTCTGCAACAAGCTCGGGAAAAAAAACAAGGACCTCGCAAAACTCGCTGTACTTGGGATGGTTGGAGACCTCCTCGATAAAGACATAGATAAACTAAACAACAACATACTTGAAGACG
>JAGLYK010000033.1 GCA_023132255.1 Candidatus Pacearchaeota archaeon | reverse complement strand
TCCAAATCTTCCTGACTCGGTGTTGGGTCTCCGCTCGGATGATTATGAACAAGAACAATCTTTGAAGCACTATTCCTTATCGCAGGTCTAAACACTTCCCGAGGATGAATTATTGAAGCGTCTAAAATTCCCTTGCTAACAAGTTGTTCATCAATAATATAATTCTGCGTATTCAAAATAAGAACATAAAAATGCTCCTCTTTCTTATCCCTCAACCTCTCATGAAAATAATCAAAAACATCTTCGGCACAGGAAATTTTCTTAATTGGTTTCTTTGATAATTTATGCCTTTTTCCTAATTCAGACATTGCCAAAATCTGCATTGCTTTGCCCTGTCCAATTCCTTTTATTTTCTGTAGTTCTTTTAATGAACAATCAAATAATTTATCCAAGCCATATTCTGCAATTAATCTATTTGACATATCAGTAACATTTTCTCCAATTGTTCCTGTTCTAAGAAATATTGCAAAAAGTTCTGCGTCGCTTAAAGCTTCTGGTCCATGTTTCAAAAATCTTTCTCTTGGGCGATTTTGTTCAGGCAGGTCTTTTATTTTCATTTGTATTATAAGAAGGAAGGGGATTTAAACTTTCCTCAAAACCCAAAATTCACCCCAAAAACCTCTGCAGCATTTTTCTGTTAATATTATTTTCTTCCACATAATCCTTAATTGTTCTCAAAAACAATTCTCCAAAATCTTTTAATTTCTGTTCTCCGACTCCTTTAATATTTAGTAATTCGTCTTTATTGTCTGGCAGATAATATGCCATTTCTCTTAAAGAAACATCTCCAAAAATAACAAAAGGCGGAACGCTCCTCTCGTCGGCAATTTGTCTTCTTAGAATTCGTAATTGCTCAAATAGATTTTTATTGTAATCTAATATCTTTCTTTCTCTTTTGAAATCTGTTTCATAATCCAGAACACTCTGTTTTATTTCAGGAAGTTTTAAACATATATCACAGCCATTGCAATTCTCCTCTGAAAAGTTTTCGCCAAAATATTCCAGGATGTATTTTCTTCTGCAAAAAGCAGATTCACAATAATCCATTACCTTTCTTAATTTATTTCTTTCATTATTTTGGGAAAATGCGTCTGTGAGTTGGTTAATAAAAAATTCATGTTTTCTTCTGTCTCCTTTTGAATAAAATAAAACGCAGTCGCTTGAAAGCCCGTCACGCCCAGCTCTTCCAATTTCCTGATAATAACCTTCAATTGTTTTTGGAAATGTGTGGTGGATAATCAGCCGAACATCTGGCTTGTCAATTCCCATGCCAAATGCAATTGTCGCCACGATGATGTTTGCTTTGTCTTTGATAAATAATTCCTGATTATGTTTCCTTATTTCATTGCTGAGCCCTGCATGATATGGAAGAGCATTAAATCTGTTTTCTCTTAATTTTTGGGCAATTTTTTCACAATCCTTGCGGGAAAAACAATAAATAATCACAGACTCTTTTTTATATTTTTTTAGTATTTCCAGAATTTTATTAAATGTTTTCTTTTTTTCCATAACAATTAAATTGAGATTTTTTCTGTTAAAACTCAAGGTGAATATTTTTGGATTATTCAAAGATAATTGTTTTAAGATATCTTCTTTTACTTTTTTTGTTGCTGTTGCTGTCAAAGCAATTATCGGGACATTTGGAAAAATTATTTTCAGGAATTTTAAATTTCTGTAGTCCTGCCGAAAATCATGACCCCACTCAGAAATACAATGGGCTTCGTCAATGGCAATTAAATTTATCTGCAGGGTTGTTAAAAATAATTTGAATTCTTCTGATGCTAATCTTTCAGGGGCGATGTAGAGGATTTTTGTTTCTTTATTTTTTAATTTTTTCTGAATATCAATAATTTCTCTGAATGAATGTGATGAATTAATATACTCGGCATTAATTCCGTTTGCTTTTAAATTATCAACCTGGTCTTTCATAAGAGAAATAAGAGGAGAAATAACAATTGTGAGTCCGTTGAATTTTAGTGCAGGAAGTTGGTAGCAAAGGGATTTTCCACAGCCAGTAGGCATGAGAACAAAAGCATCTTTTTTCTGAAGAATGTTATTTATTATGTCTTCCTGCATTGGTCTGAATTCGTCGTAGCCAAAATATTTTTTTAATAGTGTCTTCATTTTACCTCTAAAATATTTTTGGCTTTAAAATCTTAACCCTGTTTAGTGTGGCTCCGATGTTAATCTTATCGCAAGAATTATTGAATTTTAAATTTTTACTCTCTTCAAAAACTCCCCATACTTCTTCACACCAAACTCACTAACAATCCCAGTAATATACTTCCTCGGAATAAACTCAAAAACAGGATTTTCTATTCCTTTAAACTTTTTCCAAACTTCTCTCAATCCTCTTTTTTCTAATTCTACTTTTTTCTTAGAAAACTTCCAGGAATCTGCCAAGACATAAACAGGGATTTTATTCTCAAATGCAATTCTGGCAAACATGCCGCTTCCGACTTTATTTACAACTCCATGTTTTTGCAAAGCAT
Source organism: Candidatus Pacearchaeota archaeon (assembly GCA_023132255.1). Classification (GTDB taxonomy): domain Archaea; phylum Nanobdellota; class Nanobdellia; order Pacearchaeales; family GW2011-AR1; genus JAGLYK01. The sequence continues at coordinate 3,954 of JAGLYK010000033.1, read as the reverse complement.
CTGCTCCTAAAAAAACCTTGTCAACTTTCTTAGTTCCCTGTTTTTTCAGCATTGCAATTCTTGCAGCAGAATCAACAAACATCGTGACTTTTATTTTTGCCTTACTTAATTCCCTGAAAGTTTTCCTTCCCTGAAATAAAGGTCTTGTCTCTGTATTATAAACTTCAAATTTCTTTTTATTTTTTTTCGCAAAAATTAAAGCATCAACAACTGTCGACGAATGGCAGTGTGTGAAAATCACATCATTTGGCTTGATTAACTTCAAAACATTTTTATTAATCTTCTCCTGAACAAAATCAAAATGCTCTAAAACTTCCTGATAGGATTTTTTATCCAAAACATTTCTCAATAAAGGTTCTGTTGGCCTTAAACTCAAAAGTTTTTTCCTTGACTTTTCTGTCGGAATCAGAGAATAAGCATAAAATCCTTTTTTCGCAATTTCTTTTGCTCCCTGGATTTTAATGTCCTGGATATCTTTTACAATTTTTTTAAACACCTTCCTGTTGTTTTTTGTCATCATTTTCTAAGTTAATGAATTCACGAAAGTTTAAAAATTCTCTTTTTTTATTAATTATATGTTAGAATCAATTATTAATCCAAAAAAAGTTGAAAGGGGCGCAGTAAAAATGTTTTTGGTTGGTTTATTGTATGCGTCTGTTTCTATGCTGGGGGTCAAGTTTCTTTTCTCAAGCGACCCTGTTTTGTATGAGTATGCAGGAATGATTGTTGTTACATTTTGCGTGATGTTCTCTTTGCCTTTCATGTATTTCCTGATAAAGCAGGAAACAATAGAAGATGAGCAGGTAGAGGGTTTTTTTAGTGTCTGGAAAATTCACAGCGACGCTATTTACGCTTTTATGTGGCTGTTCCTTGGATTTATTGTCGCGTTTTCTTTTTGGAACATTGCTCTCGGAGATTCGAATCTGTTCAATGCACAAATAGAAACTTACTGCGTGATAAACAGCCCGGGGAATATTGAGGATTGTGTTAACAAGTATGCACTTGACAAAACACCTGTAACCGGAGCAGCAATAAAAGGTTTTCAGCGGTTTGTGTCAATCATTGAAAACAACGCCTTTGTCATGCTTTTTACCTTGCTCTTTTCTTTGGTTTTTGGGGCAGGGGCGATTTTTGTTCTTGCATGGAACGCGAGCGTGATTGCAGGAGCAATTGGAATATTTACAAAGCAAAGCCTGAGTGGAATCCCAATAGGCATTGCAAGATACATGATTCATGGGTTTCCAGAAATTACTGCTTATTTTATCACAGCCCTGGCAGGAGGAATGTTTGGGGTCGGGGCAATCAGGAACGGCATAAGGAACCAGAGATTCCTGAGAGTAATGGAAAATGTTGTTATCCTGCTTTTCATAGCCATAATGATTCTGGTGGTCGCAGCAGCAGTTGAAGTTTATTTTACTCCTATTTTATTTGGATAAATTTAAAAATATCTAATTGTATTAAATTTCATGAATTTGATATTGTTTGTAGCAATCTTAACTAGTTTTTTTTGTACTCTTCTGGCAATGCCTTTCTGGATAAGAAAAGCTAAAGAATATGGATTAGAAGGAATTGATAAACATAAAACCAGTAGCAAAAAAATTGCAGAAGCTGGAGGGATGATGGTGGTCTTTGGTTTTGTTCTTGGAGTTTTAATTTATATAGGAATAAAAACATTTTATCTTGGTGGAAAGGGAATATTTGAAAATATTTTTGCAATACTATGTGTAATACTTCTTGCGTCATTAGTTGGTATTATGGATGATTTTTTTGGCTGGAAAAAAGGATTGTCAAGAAGGTCAAGAATAATTTTGATTACATTTGCAGCGATTCCCTTGATGGTCATTAACGCAGGGGAGTCTACGATGATGGGAATTGAATTTGGTATATTATATCCCCTCTTATTAATTCCAATAGGAATTTTAGGTGCAACAACAACATTTAATTTTTTAGCTGGCTACAACGGACTTGAAGCAGGGCAAGGCATAATAATCTTGTCTGCCTTATCTATTGTGACATACATTACAGGAAATAGCTGGCTAAGTGTTATTGGGGGGTGCATGGTTGCGTCGTTATTGGCATTTTATATTTTCAACAAGTACCCTGCCAAAGTTTTTCCAGGAGATGTCTTAACTTATTCTGTCGGGGCGTTAATTGCATGCATGGCTATTTTAGGGAATATTGAAAAAATTGCAATTTTCTTTTTTATTCCTTATTTAATGGAAGTTGGCTTAAAGCTTAGAGGAAGATTGAAAAAGCAAAGTTTTGCAAAAGTAAATAATGAGGGATATTTGGAAATAAATCCAAAGGAGATTTACGGATTAGGGCATCTGGCAATTTACCTTCTCAAGAAAATAAAACCAAATAAAAAAGTGAGGGAAAAAGAAGTAGTGTGGTTAATTCATGGATTTCAGATAGTTATTATAGTTCTGGGATTTTTGCTGTTCATTAAATAAACTTTTAAAGAGAAAGTATTTAAATTTAAAAAGACAAAAGTAAACTTTATTTACTCTTGTGGCGTCATTTTTGCTGATGCAAAAACAACACGATGGAAGATGAAAAAAATAAGATAGAAAATAGTGAAATAAAAGGAAGCGAGATTAAAGATAGTTATATTGAGGACAACAAAATAGCACCGCCTGGTGTATACCCAAAGGGCACGAGAACCTCTTCGAGGCCCAAAAATCTAAGGGGCAAAGATAGTAAAACAGAGCATAAACATTCTAACAGAAAAGAATTAGTTGAAGAAGCTAAGAAAAAATTCTTAGGCATAATCCAAAACAAGAAAATCATGAATATTGTGATTATAATTTTACTTTTATCACTCTTGATTTTTAGTTCATGGATAAGGTTCCAGAACCTTCCTCTTTTGATTGACCAGACTTCAGGAGAATATATTCCTTTGGCTTTGGACCCGTTTTATTTTTTAAGAATCGCAGAAGCGACTGTTGAGGGCGGAGGAAGTTTGCCAGATGTTGATGTGATGAGATATCCTTCATTAGAGTTAGGATTTACAAGTGAACTAACCCCGAGAGCAGTTGTTTTTTTACACAAGGTTTCAAATATTTTCGGGGACTACAGCATTCAATATATTGATGTTCTTTCTCCGGTGATATTTTTTATGTTCGGGTTGATTGTTTTCTTTTTTCTAACTTATGTTATAACAAACTCCAAATGGATTGCACTGTTAAGCAGTGCGTTTCTTGCTTTTACCCCTGCATATCTTTACAGGACAATGGCAGGATTTGCAGACCATGAATCCTTGGGGATGTTCGGGTTTTTTTCTGTTATGCTGGTTTATGCCTTGTCGCTGAAATATTTAGAAAAGGAAAAAATAAACTTGCTCAAAATAATTTTCTTTTCAATAGGTGTTGCTTTTTTAACAGTGTTCACTTTCATAAGCTGGGGAGGTGTTGCTAAATTTGTTTTTATGTTAATCCCTTTAAGTTTCTTTTTAGTTTGGATAATAAAATTCAGAAATAAAGAAAATTTTAAATTAATGCGCAGGTATTTGCTATTTTATATTTCATGGGTTATATTTACAATTATTTTTGGGTTGATATTTAATTATGATGCCTCTACAATGATTGGAAGGTTCACAAGTTCTTCAGGGATAATTGGTGCATTTGTTTTTGGGTTTGTTCTTGTTGATTTTTCTTTATATTATGCTCTTTCAAAAGCTTATTTAAAAAATGAGAAATTGAAACAATATAGAATATTTTTTAGCAGTCTTGGAGCAATCACCCTCGGAATAATCATGCTTCCTTTGACAGGGAGGAGTATTATTGGATTGATATCAAGTATTTGGTCTATATTATTGCAGCCTTTTGGAGCAGAAAGAATTTCATTGACTGTTGCTGAAAATGCCCAGCCATATTTAACAAGCTGGATTGCTCAAATAGGGAAAATTTTATTTTGGTTATCTTCTCTTGGAATAGTTTTAATTGGTATTGAGTT
>JAGLYK010000032.1 GCA_023132255.1 Candidatus Pacearchaeota archaeon | reverse complement strand
CTAAAAAATCTAAGAAGGTTCGAGCTACTAAACAAAAAATTAATTTGGTTTTAAAGAACTTAATATTGTTTGCTGTTTTATCTTTGATATCTTTTATGTTATATAGTGTTTCGTCAGATGAATTATTAATTAATTTGTTTTTTTACTTGCGATGGTTCTTGGTTTTGTTGCTGGGGCATTTTTTATAGTTCTTTTGATTTTTTTCTTTATGAGAATGATGAACAAATAATTCTTAATGTTTTTATATAGATATTTCTAAATTTATTAGTATGCCACAATAGCTCAGCTGGTTAGAGTACTTCGTTGGTAACGAAGAGGTCCTGAGTTCAAATCTCAGTTGTGGCTTTCATTTGGATTTCCTATTTAATTTATCTGGAAATACGAATGAATACAAATCTTGTATTTGCTTCCAACAGCTTTATAAAACTCCTTTGTTAGATTTTAAGATGTCAGATGAGAATAATTTAGAAAGTTTGAAGAAAGATTATAAAAAAATTCAGAAAGAATATGATTTGCCTGAGTTTGAAAAACTTAATGAGGATTTTCAGATAGAGAAACTTGCAGAAATTGAGACAGATTTTTTAGTGAGGGAAATACGGAAATTTATGGCAGACAAGTTCATGAATTATCTGAGGTTTATTGAGTCTATTTTGAATCCAGTGAATGTTCCGATGTTTATTTTTTCTATTGTTAAATCAATTGGGAAAGATGAGAAAAAGAAATTAACAGGGATTTATAAAAAATTAGCAAAGTGTGAAGTGGAATTAATTAGATTGGATCTTGAATTCTCAGAAGACAAGGAAGTGAAGTTTGTGAAGGAAACTTATGAATTGTGGCAGGAAATGAAGAAAGATATTTTGGAAATTATTAATGTAATAAAAAAGAATTGGGATAATAAAACTGAAAGTAAGAAGAATTATTTTGGTTGAGCTATTCCAACTTCTTAAAAACCTCTTCCAGATTAATTTCAAACAAAGCTACTGGCATTCTGATTCTCCAGTTCTTTAAAATTTTAGGGTGAATCTCCCCGATAAATCCTATTTTTTTGTCATTGATAATTATTTCTGCAACTCTGCCGTCAACAAAATGCAACAGAGATTTTTCCGGTTCTGCAATTTTTATTTCCACATTAATCATTTTGAACAAATATTCCAGTGCTTGTTTTATTTCTGTGAAGTTTCCAGGGGTAAATGCTGCTGCAAGATTTTCTGTTTCAGATATATTCTCATCTAGTTTGAAGACCTTTCCAATCTCAAAAATTTTCTGAGGGTACTCAGAATCAATGTTTTCTGAAAGAATCTTCAGCAAATAATGTGTCAAATCTTTCCTTAAAATTGAATATTCTGTTTTTGATTCTTCCATTTCTATAAAATCTTTTTCCTGTTTCTTAGGAATTTGCATTTTTGTGAATTGGTCTTTTTTAATTGTGAGATGATAATTTGAAATTTCTAACATTCCTATTCCTGCAAGAATTTCTGAGAATTTTCTTTTAATTGTTTCTCTGGGGTTTTCTTCGCCGATTGTGGATATCTCTGGAATTTCCGGAACAAAGTTTTCATAACCATAAGCAATTGCAACATCTTCAATTAAATCAACTTCATGCAGGATGTCGGTTCTCCAGGCAGGAATTTCTATGGTTCCTTTATTATAATTGTAACCCATTTTTTCAATTAATTGTTTTAATTTTTTTTCATTGAGGTTTAATCCTAAAAGTTTGTTGGTGTTTGTCAGCGAGATTTTCATTTTTTCAGTTGTCAGGTCAGGGGTAATTTTTTTTGCCCCAGAATTCCGTACTTTGGGGTACACCGAGCGGTGCCCTCCTTTGATTTCCATCTGATAAATTTTCCCCCCCATATCTGCCAGACTTGTTACGAGAATGTTTAAACATTTGCTTAGGATTTCAAAATCAAAACCAGAACATTCTACAAAAACCTCTTTTGTTTTTTCTGTTATTTTCCCGGTTAGTTGAGAATTGATTATTGGGGGCATGCTTAAAATGTTTTTATCTCCGTCGATAAAAATCGGGAATTTTTCTTTTCCTGCTAAAAGATGAGCATATTCTTTTCCTGCTGGATGCCTTTGCAAAATTTCCAGCCCGGACATTTCCCTGTTTGATTCTAACGGGGTAAATCTTATTTTATCAGGTTCCAATGCCTTGAAAGTTATGGGCAGTTTAATTTTTTCTAAAGGGTAAATTCCTATTGCAACTTTCTTTCTTTTTCTTCCAACAGTTATGTGAAGTTTTTCCTGGATTTCAATTAACTCTTTTATTTTATTATCATTAAGTTTTAATTTTTTAACAATTGCGCAAGCAGTATATGGACGAATGTTCTTTACTGAAGAGTCTATATAAACCTTGTAATTTTTTTCTGGCTTGTTTATTTTGTATTTTTTTGCCCCTTTATGGGGTACTCCTCCTTGGAGCAGTTTTGTTTTTTTCCCTAAAAAAGCTAAGAAACTTCTTTTAAATCCCTGGTAAGATAATAAATCCGGGCGATTTGGGAATACTTCAATCTGAAGTTCGTCGTTTGTTATTTCTTCGACAGGAGTTCCGAACATTGCAATCCTGTCCTGCATTTTCTCGTCTAACTTTCCTATTTCTTTTTCAAATTGTTTTTTGTTGAGATTTACAATAGCCATCAAAAGACACCTCGCGGTTTCTTTTGTAAACTTCCCTTTTTGTTCAGGTGGGCGACTTCTTTACTGTATTCCGACGGAAGTCGCATACAAACCGCGTTTAATTTAATTGTTTTGAGTTTCATTTTAGTTTTGATTTCTAAGATTTTTTTGTAAGATAATTTCTATTTGTGAAGGAGAATATAATGCTTGTTTTTTAATAATTTTGAAACCTTTTTTTAAAAGAAAATCAACCATTTCTTTATTGTGAGTATCTCCTTGGATTATTTCAAAATGGTGTTTTTTAGCATATTGTTCAATTGAATTATATAATATTGAACCAAGACCTCTCTTTTTATTTAGTGAAGAAACTCTAAAATTTTTTATTTCCAATGTATTCTTTTCTTTTTTATGTGGTTGGAAAATAATAATTCCCAGTATATCTGAATCTCTTTCATAATAATAAGCTTTTTTATATCCGGATTCCAATTCTTTTTTACATTTCTCAACCCACCCATTATAATTTGGATAATTTAAGTTAAATGATTTAATATATTGATAAATTTTCATAATTTCTTCTGGAGTATTTTCTGATTTTATTAGTTGTTCTTTTGTCATTTTTTATCAAATTCCCAAAAACCAAGATTTCCATCGCATTTAATTTTGTTTATTCTTTTTGGATTTTTTAATATAAATCCTTTATTTCCCCATCCTTTATTTGCTAAATGCAAATTATTATCTTTTGTAAATTCTTCATCATTTTTGTATGTTTTTACATCAATAAGTTCTGCTTTTCCAACTATAAATCCATTTTGTAGATTCTTAAATCCAAATTTTTTCATGGATGCTTCATCCGGAATTTTTGAGCTGTGAATTAAAAATTCTCCTCTAAATTTGGTGTTCCACTTTCTAATTTCTATTTTTTTTCTGGCTTGTAAAATTAATTCTGCCCAAGGTTGTTTTATTGATAGTGTTTTCATTTCATCCAAAATTTCATCTTCCTTAATTTAGTTAAATCATTTTTGTAAAGTTTCCTTAAATCTTTTATTTCATAATAATCCATGAGGGTCCTGTCAAATCCAGGTCCCCATGCCAGGACTGGAATGTGTTCTCCTAAAAGAGGAATTGTTACTTCCGGCCTAAAAATTCCTGCCCCGCCTAATTCAAGCCAGACTTTTTTCTCTGGATGCCATACATCTATCTCCATAGATGGTTCTGTATATGGGAAATAGGCTGGTCTGAATCTAACTTTTTTAAATCCCATTTTTCCGAAGAATTGTTTTAAATATCCTAACAAATGCCTGAAATTTGCATTTTTGTCCACGACAATTCCTTCTGTCTGATTGAATTCAAAACCATGACTCCAGTCAATTGTTTCATTTCTAAAACACTTGCCAATGGCAAAAAACTTTGCAGGAAGATTTTCCTTTTTGAGTTTAGCAAGTGTTTGTGCAGATAAGCAAGTAGTATGTGTTCTTAGAACTGATTTTTTTGCTTCTTCTTCACCCCAGGAATAATTCCAACCTTTGCTTCCTTCTACTCCCTGTTCATGAGATTTTTTTACAGCTTCAACCAATTTCTTATCTGGAAGCTCTAATTTTTTGTCAATGAAAAAAGTGTCTTGCATTTCTCTAACAGGATGATCTTGTGCAGTAAACAAAACATCAAAATTCCAAAATGAACTTTG
>JAGLYK010000031.1 GCA_023132255.1 Candidatus Pacearchaeota archaeon | reverse complement strand
ACAAATTTTTCAACTCCTTTTAATCTAGATTGTTCTTGTATTAAAGTGTTCATCATTATATTATTGTAATAAACACTTCCAGGATGTTCTTTCATATAACCAATTCCTCCCCCGTCAACAGCAAGATGAATAACAATGTTTGGATTTGAATCATCTAATAATTTCTTAACATCCTCTTCTTTTCTTAAATCATAATTCTTGGAAGAAAATGTAAAGACTTCTGCACCTTCTTTTTCTAAAAGAGGAACAAGTGCTTGCCCTAAAAAACCCCTGCCTCCTGTTACTAATATTCTTTTAGTATTTAATTCCATGGTGGTTCATGAGAATTTATTTCTTCTTGATCCTGCTTATAATCTCCTATTTTTAAAACTTCCCTTGTATCCCCTTCTTTAAACAGAGAAGATATTAATAAATCTTTTATTGTTTCAATAATTTTGTCTATATTTTTATTGTCCATAAATTGGTTGTTTGGAAGATAAAGCCCTCTGTCATGAATGATATCTGCCATTATTTGGGAATCTTTTTTAGAGTCAATTTCTAAAAAAACAGGTTGCCTTAATAAATTTCCTGTAACAACTGGCCTGCACTCAATTCCTTGTTCAGGTAATTTCTCCAATAAATAATCCCTGCAATTTTTATTTGGAAGTATAATCCCAAGAGAAAAAGAACTGGTTTCTTCCAAATTAATCTTTTGAGGGATAATTGGCAAATCCTTAATTTTGGTTAAAAAATATTCATGATTTTTTTTCCTTTGTTCTATAAAACTGTCCAGCTTTTTTAATTGAGACAATCCAATTGCCGCATTAAGATTGGTGCTTCTCAAATTATATCCCATGACATCAAAAACAAAATTTTCATTTTTAATATTAGTATATTTCCCTTCTCTTTCTGTTCCTTTAACCCAGCCATGAGATCTCATTGATTTCAGCAAATCATAAAGTTCAAAATCATCTGTAGTTATCATCCCTCCTTCAATAGTAGTCATGTGGTGTCCAAAATAAAAACTAAAACTTCCTGCTAATCCAAAGTTTCCTACTTTCAGTCCGTTTGATTTTGCTCCGACACTCTCACAACAATCTTCTATGAGGAGAAGGTGTCTTTCCTTGCAAAATTCTTCTATCTCCTTTATTCTTGAAGGTTGCCCAAGAAGATGGACTACAAAAATCGCTCTTGTTTTTTCACCAGTCATTTTTTTGATTGAATCCAGACTAATATTGAAACTCTCATCAACATCGCAAAAAACAGGAACTAAATTATTTTGAATGATAGGATAAACAGTTGTTGGCCAGGTTACATTTGGCACTAGGATTTCGTCCCTGTCTTTTAATTTAAATTTTTCTTTTAGTGCAGAAATCATTAGAAGGTTGGCACTGCTTCCACTATTTACCATAACAGAATATTTCGAGCCGTTCCACTCTGCAAACTTTTTTTCAAATTCTTTAACAACATCTCCTTGAGTGTACTTTCCACTTTTCAAACAATCTGAAATTGCAATAATTTCTTCTTGGCCAATTGAATCTTCCATAAGTTTTATTTTATTTGGATCTCTTAAATTTTCTTTCAACATTATTTTGTTTCCAAATCCATTCAACTCTTTTTCTACAAATTTTTCTTCTTTTTTTGCCATATCTTCAATCAATGCTCTAAAACTTATTTTTGGCTCCCAACCTATTTTTTCTTTAACTTTTGTAGAGTCTCCAATTAAAAGATCAACCTCTGCAGGACGAAAATATTTTTTGTCAATCTTCACAATTACTTTCCCTGTATCTTTTCTGATGTATTCTTCCTCTAAACCTTTTTTACCATTGCTTTCTGCATCAATTCCGATGACTTTAAAAGATTCTTCTAAGAATTCTCGTACAGAATGCGTCTCCCCGGTTGAGATTACAAAATCATCTGGTTCATTTTGCTGAAGCATTAACCACATTGCCTCCACATAATCTTTTGCATGCCCCCAGTCTCTTTTAGCTTCAAGATTACCAAGATATAAACAATCCTGAAGATTGTATTTTATTTTTACCAAACCTTCAATTATTTTTTTTGTAACAAAAGTCCTGCCTCTCCTCGGGCTTTCATGATTAAATAAAATCCCATTGCATGCAAAAAGATTGTAACTCTCTCTGAAATTTCTGGTAACATGATAAGCAAAAACTTTTGCGCACGCATAAGGGCTCCTTGGATGAAAAGGCGTTGTTTCTTTTTGAGGAATCTCCTGTGCTTTTCCAAACATCTCACTTGAAGATGCTTGATAGAATTTTGTTTGAGGAGAGAAATTTTTAATAGCTTCCAAAATTCTTAATGTTCCCAATCCCACAATATCTGAAGTATACTCTGGAATATCAAAACTAACTCTTACATGGCTCTGCGCACAAAGATTATATATTTCGTCAGGCTTAACTTCTCGTATTATTTTTATCATACAACTGCTGTCTGCAAGGTCTCCATAATGCAAAATTAATGATTTGTCTTTTACATGCGGATCCTGAAAAATATGGTCTATCCGTTCTGTATTAAATGAACTGGATCTTCTGACAATCCCATGAACTTCATAGCCTTTTTCTAAAAGAAACTCTGCAAGATAGCTTCCGTCCTGCCCTGTAATCCCTGTAATCAACGCTTTTTTTCTCATCAAGAAATAGGTTAAAAATGTTTTTTAAAGATTATTGTGGTAGAAATCAATTATTTAGAATTTACAACTATCTTAATCAGCCTCTCGTATCTTTCTTAATTTAGAAGTAGGATAATTTTTATTCCAATAATCTGTAAAAGCTGGCACCAAGTTAGTTAACTGATCTAATCTTTTTAATGTAACTTGGAAATTTCCTTCTTCAAATTCAGTTTGTTCTTTTGGATGTATATAATTAACTTTCACTCCAATAACTCTTTTTCCATCAAGAGCCATCTGCATAACTGGAATAACAATAGAGTCCCATTTATCTCCATAAGAAACTCTTTGTTCATTAACTTCAAGGAAATGATTTTTTCCATCATATTTTAAAAAATAAGGAGTTTCTTCTCTAGCCCATGTTTTTGGGCCTCTCCATATGTCCAAATCCATACTTGTTAATTCCCTCCAACAATCATCTCCATATAATTCTTCATTTCTTTGTGAAGTGGGGTAATGAGGTAAATAATATCCCTGAAGAGCCATTATTCGAGCATCTGGAATAACTAAATCTGCTTTTCCTTCTAATATAGGAATAGCAGTCTTAATAACTTCTTTAACATAATCTAATTTTTCTGGTTCCATCCATGCAACAACTGGAGTGCCAAGATCATGAGCATATTGAATGCATTCTCTTCGACTTCCTCCCATTCCTCCTCCAGGAGTTTCTCTGTGAATTATTGCCCCGCTTCCTTCAATAGATCTAGGGAACCACTCTTCTGGGCTGCCATCCACAACAATCATCTTATAACCACTATCAACTGCAGTCTTTATCACTTTCTCTGCAAGTCCAGCCCTTAATTCTCCATTTGGCATACCTTTGTTATAAAAGGTAGTTGTGCCTATAGCAATTTTTGAATAATCTTCTAAAGTCATTTTCTTTTAGAATTAATTTCTTTTTTAAAGATTATTGTGATGAAGAATTTGTTTTAATTCCCTTGATAAAAGGGGAATAAGTTTATCTAATTTATTTCCTATCCAAAAATCTTACGTGTTTTGGAGTTATTAATTCGTAAACAAATTTTTTAATTTTATTAATAAAATTATTTTTCTTTTTTTCATTTAATCTAAATCTTTCAAAAGCTTGTTTATTGATAATGATTTGTATTTCTGGTTTACAATTTCCAAGGAACCAAGCCATTTCAGTGAATGTGCTTCCAAAATTCCCTAATATTCTTTTGGTTTTTGATAATAATAATATTTCAATCAAAGCTTCTTTCACAGAACCTTCTTCATCTCTTTTCTTTGTTTTTTTATGATAAACAATTATTTCATTTTCGAAGATTTTTAAAAACTTATTTTCTGTTTCTTTATCTTCTGTAGCTAAGAAGAATTTTGTTTTAGGATTTTTTTCAAGTTCTCTTTTCATTTCTTTAATAAATTGTTTATCATTAGAAACATGTCCAATTTTATTTTTAATAAATTTAAAATCACCCCCTCTTATATGAACTCCAATTGTAGTTTCTGAAAAGTTTGATTTTTTAAATTTTTCAACTTTTTTTAAGATCTCTCTTTTAATTTTTAATTTATTCAAGTAATATAAAATTTCTCTTTTAATTTCTGAAGGAATCTTTTCATATTGTAAATTAATTTTATCAGAAAAGATTTTGGATTCAGTGTCGTTTACCAAAACAAATTTTTTATTTTTTTGCCTTATTATTTTTCTTAGGTTCTCTTTTGAAATTTCTTTTATTTTATTTTCAAATAAATTAGAAAAATTACAATTGCAGGAATAATCTTTTGGCCAATATAAAACAAGTTCCTGATTTGTTTCTTTCGCAATTTTCATACTTGATATAAGGCATTTTATTCTGTTTGAAAGCCCGCCTTGAGAAGTTGAGATAATATGTTTATTCATTTTAGAACCTCTTTTTTATTTTTCTTTAATTCTAAGAAATAATTTGAGGTAGTAAAAATTTCTAAATTTTCTTTGTATTTTTTTATTGGAAACAAGCCTCCTGGATAAATTCTATAAAAAATATAATTTTTATGTAAAAGATTCCAAAAATCTCTAAAAAAAGTTTTAGAATCAATATTACACCCTCCAAATTCAAATTGGATAAATTTTATTTTTTTATTTTTTATCATCTTTTTTGCACCTTCCAAAGCATTTAACTCATTTCCTTCAATATCCATCTTTAAAAAATCTATCCTTAAGATTTTTTTATTTTTGCAAAAATTATCTATTGTATTTATTTTTACCTCTTCTTGTTTATCAAGTTCAACCCCCCAATATTTAATTTTTCTTTTATATAAACTCGCGAGACCAGAAAAATCTTCGTCATAAAAAAGAGTTTTTATTTCTTCTTTGTTTCCAAAACCAAAATTATATTTATTTATTTCTCCAAAATTTTTTAAATTATCTTGCAATTTATTAAAAGTTTTTTTTGAGGGTTCAAAAGCGAATATTTCTGCATTTTTTATATTTTTATTTACAAAAAAAGAGTAACCTCCAATATTTGCTCCAACATCAAAAATAATTATTTTTTTCTGTTTTTTTAATTTCTTTTTTATATTTTTTAAAGCATATTTTTCTCCACTATTCTCAAATCCTGCTCCTTCTCCATAACCCATACCATGAAGGGAAAGGGCATGAAGGTTTTCAAAAAATTTTTGAAAACTTTTTCCATTATTTATTCTTAAGTATCCCAATATTTTTTTCTTTATTTGTTCCATCTTATTTTAACTCTCCTAATTCTTTATCCTGTTTATTCATTTCTCTAAGTATTTTTGTTCGAGCTTTATTAATACATATTTCAATATATAAGGTATCATTTCAAACTGTGCCTTAAACCCTTTTAGATTTTTTAATTTATAATATGAAATGTGGTTAATTAAAATATCCCCAAATTCATTAAGTTTTTTAGCAGAATGTTCAGCAGTATAAAGAGGAACTTCTTTATCACTTAACCAAAATGAATCATCAATCATACCTTTACTTTTAGCAATCTCATATACTTCTGTGCCAGGATAGACCATTAATCTATTAAATGAAGATCCAGAAGATACATATTTTATTTTTTGTAATCTTTGAATAAATTTAGCAGTTTCTTTTATTGTTTCTTTGGTCTCACCAGGCAACCCAATTATCAAAAATATTTTTAATGTTATTTTTGATTTAGCAAATAATTTGAATGTATTAATCATATCTTCTTGATTTATTCCTTTATGGCATCTCTTTAAAATTTCATTATTCCCACTTTCTATCCCCAACATTACTATCCTAAAATTTGCCTCTTCAAGTTTTTTTATCATTTTACTACTAACAGGTTTTATCCTCCCACTACATAAAAATTTTGTTTTAATTTTTCTTCTTATAATTTCATCACATATTTTTATAACTCTTTCATTATCAATAAAAAAAGAATCATCATGTATGCAGATTTCAGTTATTTGAGGAAAATTATTCACAAGATATTCCATTTCATCAACTACATTTTTTGGTGAACGAAATCTAACCATTCTTTTTGCTTCAGGATTTAATACACAAAAACTACAATTAAAAGGACACCCCCGGGAAGTAAGGATGCATGCAGAAGTTCTCTTCCCTTTAAAAAATAATTCTGGATTAGGAAAAGGTAAAGTATCAAGATTTTTTATAACCTCTCTTGGTTTTGTCCTTCCAACATCATTTAATTTATCCTCCCAAAAAGCAATCCCATCAATTTTTTTCAAGTTGACTTTTGATTTATTTAATTCATTTATCAATTCTTCAAGAGTTATTTCACCTTCTCCAAGCACGATTATCAAAAAAGGATATTTCTTTATTAATTGCTTATACATTATTGTTGAATGAATCCCCCCTATTACTATTTTTATTTTTGGATATTTTTGATGTAGATATTCTATAACTTTATAGCTACTAACCCTATTTGCACTAAGTAATTGAAGTCCAATTAAAATTGGAGACAATTTTTTAATTTCCTTGTTAATTTTATCTAATCCTTCTTCATATTCAACATAATTCAAATATAATGCTTTTGTTTCAATATCTTTTGACTTAAGATAAGAGGTTAAATATATGAGCCCTGAAGGATAAGTTGTTCTTTCTATATCTTCACTTTTAATCTTTCCACTAATATTTCCTTTCACTACATCCTCAAAACAAGTTGAAATTAATAAAACTTTATTTTTCATAAGAAACTAATTCCTCCCTTTCCGATCATGATTATTCCAAATATAATCCCAATAATACTAGTACCAAACCCTAAGAGAATTAATACACCAGCAATTATATCCGCAATTCCCATAAGTGTGCAAAGAGGGTCAGCCATTTTCTTTTTTATAATTTAACCTTTTTATATGTTTTCCTCATTAGTTTTAAAAACAATTAATCTTTTGTTCTTTTATATATTTTTACACTCAAATTTAAAAATAACAAATTCATTACTTTCTTATGGAAACTAATGTAGAAAATCAAAATCTTTCAAAAATAGCCATAAAAAATTCAGGCTATAGTTTAGCAGGTACTCTGATTTACAAATTTGGAGGACTGATTTTTACAATTTTAATCGCAAGACTTTTGCTTCCAGAATTATTTGGTATCTATGCTCTTGTGTTGTCTATTGTAACTATCTTTATGACTTTCACAAATTTGGGAGTAAATGAAACTTTTCTAAGATATGTTTCTGATGCTTTAGGGAAAAGAGATAATAAAAAAGCAAGAAGTTATTTCAGATATCTCTTGAAAATAAAAACCTTTTTAGTTGTCTTTGTAATTTTAATTATTTTGCTTTTCTCAAAATTTTTATCTTATGATATTTACAATAAACCTCTTTTGTTTTATCCATTAATCTTTTCTTGTTTGTTTATCATCGCGGAATCTTTTAAGAATTTTATCGGGCACCTTTTTTTAGCAACAAAAAATCTAAAACCAATTCCCTTCTTAGAATTGTTGCACCAAACAGCAAAGATTTCTTTTTCAATTTTAGCAATATTAATTTTGTCTTCAGAATTTAAAGTTGCAGGATTATTTTTTGCACTTGCATTAGCAGGGTTTATTCATTTGTTTTTACTTGTTTTAGTTCTTTATAAAAAAGACAAGACATTATTTATCGGGGAAAAAGAATCTGTTGATAAAAAAAGAATTAATAATTATCTTAGATTTATGAGCATCGCCAGCATTTCTTTGGTTTTTTTTGGCTCCATAGATATTTTAATGCTGGGCAAATTTGTTGAATCAAGTTATATTGGATATTATCGGGTGACATTGAGCCTGATTATAACTATTGCCTCTGTATTTTCTTTATCAGGAGTTCTTTTGCCAATGTTCACCCAAATACATAAAAAAAGATTTGAAAGAGGTTTCCAAAAAACATTCAGATACTTGATGCTCATAGCGATTCCGGCAACAGTCGGAATTTTATTTATTGGAAAACATCTTATCTTCGCAGTTTATGGAAATGAATATCTTTTGGCAGTTTCAAGTTTGTATTTTTTATCTGTTTTAATTATAACAATGCCTTTAATAACTTTGTATACTACAATTTTTCAATCAAAAGAAAAAACAAAAATTTTGGCCAAGAGTGTTTCAATTGCTTTAATAATAAATATTATTTTAAATTATGTTTTGATAAAATATTTCTTAAACTTTAGTCAAGAATATGCAATAATCGGAGCAGGAATTGCAACAGTCCTAAGCAGATTAATTCTCTTGGGAATTTTAATTACAAATGCAAAACATAAACTTAATTTAAGTGCAAAAGGCATTGGTCTTAGAAAGCCAATTTTTGCAACAATTGTAATGGCTCTGTTTCTTTTAATTTTTAATAATTTTGTTGACATGAATTGGTTTTTTGGAATAATGGAAATAATTCTTGGAGCAGGAATTTATCTTGGTGTTTTAATTTTAACAAAAGGTGTGGGAAAAGAAGATTTAAGGTTGGTTAGAAATTTAATTAAGAGATAATTTTATAAATAGAAAAAAGTTTTTTGGATAATGAAAAAACTTAATTTAGGTTGTGGTTTGAAACCTTTTGAAGATTATGTTAATGTTGATATGGTAAAAAGAAAAGGCGTTGATGTGGTTCATAATTTAGAAAAATTCCCTTACCCCTTTAAGAATAACGAATTTGATGAAGTTTATATGGATAATGTTTTAGAACATTTAGAGGATATTATAAAAGTAATGGAAGAATTACATAGGATATCTAAACCAAATGCAATTATAAAAATCATCGTTCCACATTATTCTTCTTGTATGGCTTTAGGGCATATAACCCATAAAAGATGTTTCTCAAGCGGAACTTTTAATAATTTTGAGCCAGATAATTGGGAAAAATATAGCAAGGCGGAATTTAAAATTTTAAAAAATAAATTAATTTGGCTTGATTGTAGAGATTGGTTCTTCATCAAACCTCTTAAGTTTTTAATAGATAGATTAATAAATATTAAGCCTTTTTTATCAGAAAGATTTTTTTGTTATTTATTAGGTGGTTTTGACCACATCTACTATGAACTCAAAGTGATAAAAAAAGAATCCCAAATAAATGATTAAAAAATTATAATAAAATAATCTTACCACCAATTATTTTAAAAATAAACCTTCTGTCTTTAATCAATGGAAAAAAAACAAAAGAAAACAATTAAAATAAATTTTAAATATTTTTGGGGGAATTTTGACCCAGAAAACAATTTTTTTACTAATCTTTTAAGAAAAGATTATAGAGTAATAATTAGTGATAAACCAGATTATGTTTTTTATTCGGTTTACCCTGAAGTTAAAGAAGAGACAAAAGACCTTTCAAAGAAAGGAGATTTGATTAGAAAAATTTCTCCAAAGTTATATATGTCTCTTAGGAAAATATATGCTAAATTAAATTCTAACAAAAATAAAGTAGATGCGCCAAAAGGAGATTTTACAAAGATTTTTTGTGGTGCAGAACATGTAAGACCAAATATGGAAGAGTGTGATTGGGCTTTTTCCTCTTATTTTGAGGATGAGATAAAACATCCCAAACACATGAGAATTCCAGTATATATGCTAAGTGATTATCAATTAAAAAATTCAGGAATCCCTTCTCTAAAAAAGAAAATTGATTTTGAAAAAATAAAAAAAGAGAAAATAAAATTTTGTAATTTTATTTATTCGCAGGATATTAATGCCAGGAATAATTTTTTCAAAAAATTGAGCAAGTACAAAAAAATAGATGCGCCAGGAAGATGCATGAATAATATGCCTCCAATTAGTCATGGTAGCCCAAAAAAATCAAGAAGTTCTACAGACTGGGTTCAAGAAAAATTTGAGTTTATTAAACCTTATAAATTCACAATAGCATTTGAAAATTTATCTGCTTCTGGATGGACCACTGAAAAATTAACTCATCCAATGTTGGTTAATAGCATACCAATTTATTTTGGGCATAAAGATGTCAAAAAAGAATTTAATACAAAAAGTTTCATTAATTATCATGATTTTAAGAACATGAAGGAATTTATCAAGCATATAATAAAAGTTGACAATAATGATGAACTTTATAAAAAATATCTAAAAGAATCGTGGTATCCTAGAAATAAATTTTTAAAATACCCAAGCGAAAAACTTTTAATAAAAAGATTTAAAGAAATATTTGGGGGTTATGAAGATGAACTTGTTAAATGAAAAGATAAAAGATAGATTTTTGGAAGGATTATATTGTGCTTGTAAAACAACAGCAATTGCAAATCTTGGAAATTATTATGCAAAGCGAGGGAATAAAATTGCACATTTCAAAAAAAAAAAAGATAAAATAGAGGGGAGATTATTATATAAATACCCCCTTTTTATTAGTTATCCTCGTAGCGGATCACATTGGGTTAATTCAATTATGGAATTGTATTTTAATCGTCCAAGATTAAGAAAAGGAAGTCCAAGTTTTTTAGATAAAAATCGAAGAGATTGGATGTGGATACATGATCACGATTTAAATTTGGAAGTTCTTAAAAAAATAAGAAATATAAAAAATTATAAGTTCAGGAAGGTTTTATTTTTGTATAGGAATCCACTTGATGTTATTTATTCTTTAATCATATTCAAAATGAATGATCTGGGGATATATGGGGAAAAATATTCCACAGAAAAAAAGGCATTCAGCGACGAGATAGTAAAGAAAAATATCTTAGATTGGATAATATATCATAAAGAATATTTGAGCAACCATGGCGATTTAAAATTTACAACAATAAAGTATGAGAATTTTTTGAATAAAGATACGAGAGTTAAAGAATCCAAAAAAATTTGCGAACATTTTTCATACCCTTTTAACGAAAAAAAGATTAATTTTTTCTTTGAAAAATTTGGTAAAGTAAATTTTGCTAAATATAGAAAAATAGCAGACAAAGATTTTAAAAAAAAAGAAGAAATTATTCATTGAGAAATGGAAACCGACAGTTAATAGATTTTTATACGAAAACAATATGAAAATTTGAAATTTTAAGTTCAAGATGGTCCAAAATAAAAGTAGAAAACCAAAAATATCTGTAGTGATGCCTGTCTATAATGCAGAAAAATATTTAGATGAAAGTATAAAATCCATCTTGAATCAGACTTTCAAGGAGTTTGAGTTAATTATAATAAATGATGCCTCAACAGATAGCTCTTTAAAAATAATAAAAAAATTCCAAAAAAAAGATAAACGTGTTAAATTAATTAAAAACAAAAAAAATTTAGGACCTGCCAAAGCAAGAAATAAAGCTTTAAAACTTGCAAAAGGAAAGTATATAGCCATTTTAGATTCCGATGATATTTGCTTTCCAGATAGGTTTAAAATACAATGTGATTATTTAGAAGATAATCCACATATTTTTTTAGTTGGAAGTTCTGCAATAGTTATTGATGAAAAAGGAGAAAAAATAGGTATTTTTAAAAAATATGATAATTATAAAAAAATAAAAAAGAAGCTCACAAAAACAAATTGCATGATACATCCTTCAATAATGTTCAAAAATGCAGGAGATATTTTTTATAGAAAAAAATTTCAAGGTTCAGAAGATTATGATTTGTATTTAAGACTTTTGACTTCTGAAAAGAATTTAACAAATCTTCAAGACATTTTATTAAAGTATAGGATTTCAGAAAATTCTTTTGTCTCAACAATGCCAAATCAAATGTTTTATTTCAATAAGGCAAAAGAATTTTACTCTCAACGATTGCAACATGGAAAAGACGATTATGAAAATCTTTCGCCCCCATTAAAAGATTTAAAAATTCCAGATTTTGATAAATCAAATTTAAATACCAAAATACTTTCTGAATTTCAAGACAATCAAATGAAACAAACAAGGAAGGATATAAAAAAATATTTTAAAGAATATGGTTTTGAAAAGAGAATGGCTCTTTACTATATCCTAAGCTTTTTCCCAAGCAAAGTTATATATTTTTTACAGAGAAATTTTTAATTTTTCTCACACACCAAACTTCAATCTGATCTCCCTGTTTAATTAAATTAACTATCCAGGTTAAAGGCAAAAAGACCATAGTCAAGAATGCTTTTATAAATTTCCCAAATCTTTTCTCTAAAAAATATTCCAGAGAAACAGCAAACTGGCTTGGTCGCGAGTTATACCGCACTTTCACAATTTTAAATTTTTCCTGTTCCAAAAGTTTTTTTAAAATCTTATCAGAATAATTAAATAAATGTCTTGGAACATCTAGTGCCAACCAATCACTTTTGAAGATTTTATATGCCAAAGAATTATAATTTGGAACAGCGACGATAAATAAACCTTTTTTCTTTAATATTTTATGGATTTCTTTTAGAGTTTCATTTGGATTATTTACATGTTCTAAAACATGGTTCATTGTTATGGCATCAAAGAAATCCTCTTTATATTTTACTTTTTCCAAAGTTGTTTTTTGGATATTCAATTTTTCTTTTTTTACACTTTTTTCATTAAATTCTCCTGTTTCAACCCCATAAACATCTAATCCAAATTGTTTCATTTCATATAAAAACTGACCAGAGCCAGAACCAATATCTAGTAGTCTTTTACCTTTTTTAATAATTGTTCCACGAATCATAAATTTTATTGGTAAGAACACTAATTTAAGAAGGTAATTTCTATTTTTTTTATTAAAATATAAATCATATAAAAATAATTTCAATTTTGTTTTTCTTGAACTTTTGTCTACACCCTTTAACGAATAATATTTATCTGGAGAATAATATTTTTCAAGTTCTTTGTAAGAAGGTTGAGGATTTATACAAATAACCCCGCATTTTTTACATTTAACTAAATAAAACTCTCCTGGAATATTTAATAGTTTATCCTTGCCTTTAAATAAAAATTCAAAACTTTTTTCTCCGCAAATTTCACATTTTTTTAATAAATTCATTTTAATAAAACATTCATTGTTTTCTCCCCCCATTTCTCAAGAGAGATTTCTTTTATAGTTTTTATTGAATTCTTAATAATGTTTTCTTTTTTCTTTTTATCTTTTAAAACATCTAAAATTTTTTTAGAATCTATTTTACCAAATTCCTCAACGATTAAACCATTTTTTCCATCTTTAATTATTTCTTGTTCAGAATCTTTTGAACAAACTAATAAGCAACCAGAAGCCATTGCTTCTGAAACAACTAAAGTTGGAGCCCCTCCTTCATATCTTGACATGCAAAAAAATACATCCGAGGCATTGTAATAAAGAGGCATTTTTTTTCTTTCTACTTCTTTCATATAAATAACAAATTTCTCGTTAATTAAATGTTTGGTCTTTTTCAAATCTGGACCAATAACTAACAAGCGGTAATTTTTATTTAATTTGTAGATTTCTTTAGACAAATTAATTATCCTATCTAATCCTTTTGTCCAATATCCTCCTCCACCAACATAAAGTCCGTAAGTTTTATCTAAATCAAGATTTAATTTTTTTCTTATAGTTTTTTTGTCTCTTAATTTAAAATTTTTCAAATTAACTCCTGTTCGCACAACAGAAATTTTGCTTTTTAATTCTGAACCATATAAATTCTTAACTTGTCTTTTCACTTTTTCAGAAACACAAATAATTTTATCTGCTTCCTTATGAGGTCTTTCTTGAACCAAACTAATTAAGAGCAATGGGGAGAACAAAATCTTCTGCAGAAGATTAAATCTTTTAAAATGATTTTTATTAAAATAATATGTTGTTCCATGAAATGTATGAATAATTTTTTGACCTTTTTTCTTTTTGTACAAAAAAGTCCAAGGTCCGCCAATTGTATTTATAACATCAAAATAATTTTTTGTAAAGAATTTTGCTAATAAAATAAACCTCCCAAGGAACATAAATGATTGTAATTTGTTGGATTTTAACTCAAAATATTTAATCCCTTCTTTAAAATAAGTCCTGTTCTTATCCCCAAAATAAACCCAGGAGATATCTAAATTTTGATGATTTTCTTTTATATATCTGATTAAATTTTTATGGTATAATGAATATCCTCCTAAAAATTTTGGAGATTTTGTTATAGTCATGAAACAAATTTTCTTTTTGTTCATCTTAATCCACCATCCACCAGACAGATTTTTTATTACATTTAGCGCATAGAGGGATTTTACTAAAATTTCTTTTTACATGCACTTCTCTAATTTTTTTTAGTTTATCCCCTTTCCAAATTTCTTCAATTGATTGTTTTTTTAAATTTCCTAAAACAATCGAATGGTTCCAATCATCACAGCAAAGAACAACATCTCCATTCCAATCCACAACCATCTTTTGCCAGATTAAAGCACAAGGCGTTCTTTTGAGTTTATAATTAAAATGAAAACTTTCTTTTGTGCCTTTCTTCTCAATTTCATCTGCCCAATTTCTCATGTTAATTATGTTTATATTTTCTACTTTATTTTTCCATTCTTCATAAAATTTTTTTATTTCATGTTTATTTTCCTCTAATTCTACAAGAACAAGATTTATTTCCGGGTTTTTTGCTTTAAGTTTGTTTTTTAATTTTATAAGATTAAGGATGTTATTTTTCACAACTTCAAATTTCAAACCCCTTCTAATCTTTTCATAAACTTCTTTAGAATATCCATCAAAACTAATCGTGATACTATCTAAACCAGAATTGATCAAATCCTCAGCCCATTTTTCTGTTAATAATGAAGCATTTGAATAAAATGCTACAGACAGGTTTTTTTCTTTTGCATATTTAATTTTTTCAATCAAAGTCTTATCGAGTAAAGGTTCTCCAAAAAAAGAGAGTATTACTATTTTTATCTTAAGTTTTGAGCAATTATCAATTATTTTTTTGTACAACTTCATTTCCATTGTCCCAATGTTTTTCAGCTTTGAATGAGGGCACATAATGCAGTTAGCGTTACAAGCATTAGTAATTCCAATATCTACTCCTATTGGAAATTCTTTTTCCAATTTTTTTATTGCGTTTTTAATTTTTTTATTATATATTGACTCGTAAATTTTGTTATTTGTTACTAATGGCGAGGATAAAATCTTTCTTCCAGTATTGTAGCCAATTCTATTGCTCCTTATTTTCCCGAGAATTTTTGTTATCATCTTATTTAATTTTTTCCATTTAATAGATTGTAAAACAAGGCTTTAATCCATAAAATAATATTTATTAAAAAACTTTTCCTTAATTTAAAATTTTTAAATTTTAATTCATCTTCATCTGTATTTTTTCTAAATACTGCAACCATTGGAAGAAAAATAAAAATTCTAAAAAATTTATTCCATCCTTTAAGATGCCTTCTTGAAAAAATTATATCATTTTTGAATCTTACAAACATTCTTTCAGAATTAGGAGAAGTGTCCACAGTTTTTCCTTTTTTATGAATTATCTTAACACATGGTACACTTACTATTTTGAAACCTTTCTCTTTTGCCCTCAAACAATAATCAGTATCCTCAAGTAGATATGGATTATAAATTTCATCAAGTAGGCCAATTTTGTCAATCACCTTTCTTTTAATTAAAATAAATGCCCCCATAACATGGTCAACTTCAAAAACCTGTTTTTTACTTTCATCCATGTTTTTTGTTATTTCCCACTCTCTTACATAGCCTCCAATATTCTGCAAGCTTCCATCAGGATAAATCAATTTGCATCCGAGAACCCCGATTTTCTCGTCGCTTTCACCAACTTCTATCATTTTCTTTAACCAACTTCTATCAGTTACTTCTGTGTCATCATTGAGGAGAAGAACATAATCTGGGGCATAATTTTTTAATGCTCTCCTAGCACCAATATTATACACCTTACTAAATCCAGAACTTCCCTTTGTTATTGTGATATCAATCTTTTTAAAATATCTTTTTATATTCTTTCCAATTTTTTTGTTCCCACTATCATCTACAAGAAAAATTTTATAATTTTTATAATCTGTTTTTTGCAAAGAATTCAAGCACTTTTTCAATAAATCTTCCTGATTATAAGTTGAAATAACAATCGCTACTTTCTTCATTTTCCAAACCAGAACCCCAATTTATAAGGAACACCTCTCAATATTCTCAATATAAAACTTTTAACACTTAATATTGGCTCATTAAATCTAAATTTTCTGAATTTATCTTTTTTTGTAATCAATTCCCGATAAACCTTTCTCTCATAAAAATCCCTTGTTGTTTTTCCCCATCGATATTGCTTCTTGAATAATTTTATCAAGCTATCTGGTTCTATATGCCAAACAGCATTTTCAACTTTTCCCATCTTTTTCGAAATTTTTTCAACTTCATAACTTGTAACAATATGGTCTTGCGCACCGCAAATACTAATGTGTTCTTTTGGAATATTGTTGAATGCTTTTAACAATAAATTTCTTTTAAAAAATCTTGGAAGCACAACTCCTTCTTCTAAATATTTCTGAACTAAAATTCTGTCTGCATCATATAGCGAAGGTAGAAATTTTTCCTTATTATAACTTCTCTCGTAAAACCATAAATAATCATGGTCTTTCATTTTTTCCACAGCCCTTTCTATAGCTGTTTTTTCAAGAATTTGGTCTGAATCAAGGAATAAAACATATTCTCCCCTGCTCTTTTTTGCCCCGGCAATTCTCGCTTCTAATAATTTTCCTTTGCACATCACTATTTTAGCATCAAATTTCTTAGCAATATCCAGTGTTTTATCTTTGCTATAACTATCAACAATTATTATTTCTATATTTTCATAAGTCTGATTCTTAACATTATCAAGAGTCTTTTCAAGAGTCTTTTCAGAATTGAGTGTTGGTATTGTAACTGAAACTAACTTTTTCATTCTAATACTTTCTCAAACTTGTTTATAAAATTGATGGTTGATAAATCATTAAAAAGAATTTTCTTAGGAATGTTTTTAGATTTAAGAAATTTCTCCAGACTTTTATTTATTTCTTTAATCATCTCTTCCTCTGAAGGCACTTCTTTAATTTTGTAAAATTGGGAAGTTCCATCCACCAATTTAACATATCCTCCTTTATCAACAGCAATAATAGGTTTTCCAGCAGCCAAAGCTTCAAAAACCACAATTCCAAAATCTTCCATAAAGGGAACAGAAACCACTGCCTTGCAATTTGCATACATCTCTAAATTTTCTTCTTCACTTAAATCAGATTTAATAATAACATTCCTTGATTCTTTTGCAAGTTTTTTTATTTTCTTAAAATATTTTTTATTTTCAATATGTCCTGCCAAAATTAATTTTTCATTGGGATTGTTCTTAGAAAAGATGTCCCATGCTTTAATTAATAAATCTTGTCTCTTGGGAGCATTAAAACGAGACACATATAAAAAATAATCTTGTTTTTTTGATTTAATCTTATCAAATCTTTTAAGATTTATTGGAGGATAAATCACTTCTGGATTTTCCCCTTTAATTAAATTGTGTTTTTCCGCCCTCTCTAAACCCAAATCAGAAATAAAAATCGCTTTATCTATTCTCTTCCAGGCAATTTTTTCTAACATGCGATAAAATTTTGCTGATAAAAGATATATTGATTTTGAAAAAGGATTCTTGTAAATATTTTTTAGATTCCATTCAACTATTTCTTCACAAGCATGCCTGAGAGGCGTATTCACATAAGCATAGGTTTTTCCTGGTTTGTAATTTCTAAAAGTTATTAACTCAGCCATTCCAGAAGTATAAATCAGGAACAAATCATATTTTTCAAGAGGTATTTTTGAGAATAAACTAACTGGGAAAAACAATCCTCTTAGAATATTAAATCTTGAAAGATTTCTCGCTATTCCTGGAGCAATGACATTTATTTTAAATTTCTTAAATTCTTCAAAAGAGTTTTCTTCATCATAAACCCAGGTATAAATATCTATATTATATTTTTTGCTTTTCAAAATTTCCAAGATGACTCTTTCTGCCCCGCCCTTGCTTTTAATCCAAGGATAGAAAAGAGCCATTCTTTTTTGTTTAATCAATTTAATCTTTCCCATAATTCTTGATTGAAATAGCCTATTTTAAATTTATGGTATTGACTTATAAGAACAAATCGTCAAATTCAGCATACTCTCCCGAGGACCTTGTAAACTCTTCACGAGCAATAATATCTTCTGGATAATCAACTTTCCATATTTTTATTGGTCCTCTAAAACCATTAAAATAAACAAAATCCCCAAAATTCATTCCTTGTGCTTTAAGGGTTTTGATAACCGGATCTGGCTCTGCATTTACTAATTTTATAGTAGGATAATTTTCAAACACATCATCAAGAAGATATAACTGTGCAAATAAGCTTTTTGACACTTTTGGTGAAAGATAAATCACTGCTCCGTATGGGTTCACATTAACCATTCCCTGGCTGTCCTGGTTTATTTTCGGCAGCATGTATGCAATAGAATCAACTCCGCTGCCAAAATCAAAAATTCGTCCCTGAGAATAAATATATCTTAATGGGATTTTTATTTGTTGGTTGTTGTAAATGAAAATCCCCTGTGGCTGTTCAAATGATATTGTTTGGAAATCTGTTGAACTTTCTATTACAATCCCTCCAATATATGCCTTGAAACTCGCCTGCCCAATTTCATCAAACACTGGTCCAGGAATAAAAATATTCTTGCTTTTTTCTTCATAAACAATATCTCCATCCACAACTCCTCCAATATTATAAATTCTTGTCATTGTGTCTGCTGTTTCTATTGTTTGCCTGTCATCCACAACTCCTGTAGTTATAACTGAAAAAATATCATAATTGTCATCTCCCCCAATCTTGCTGTAAGCAGGATATTTTCCTAAATCTGTTTGGTCAATTAACAAGTAATCAACTTCGTGTGATTTCATAAAACTTAATGCAGATTCAGGTTTTGTTGTCGTCAAAACATATCTCGCAATTAAATGATCCCAAAAACTATTTGCATGCCCTCCATCAGTAATGGTTGGTCTCTCCCCTAAATACTGAACCCAATAACCATAATCCCACCAGTGGACAAAAGTGCCTCCTTCTTCAGTGTTATTTCTAACCCATGCCATTGCATCTTGCCATTGAGCATTTGCAGAAGGTCCTGTGTGTTGCGCTTGTGTTTTAGTTAAATCAAATGAAGTGTATAAGCTCTGTGCTGAGCCAATTATTGCCAGGATAAATAATAAAATTAAAAACCCTCTTAAAAGTTCATCTTTACTTTTCTTAATGTAGCCCCCAATTTTAATAACAAAAAAACTTGCAGAAAGGCATGCAAAAGGAGCGATAAGGAAAAAAACCCTGGAGGCGCTTCTAACAGCAATAACTGAAATTAGCATAAATGAAGCAAGTAAAATTATCTGAGAATCTAATTTTATCTCGCTGTTAAGATAAATCTTTATACTGTAAATTAAAAAAATAATAATTCCTAAAAGATAAAATCCTTTGCTTATAAAATTCTCTCCGTTTAAAATTGAAGCCGGGGAGTATCTGCTAAATAATATTCCGGAAATTAAAACAATCCATATAAATGAAAATAATATTTTATAACTTTTTTTAGAAATTTTTTTCCCTAACTCAATACCAATTAAAACTATTC
>JAGLYK010000030.1 GCA_023132255.1 Candidatus Pacearchaeota archaeon | reverse complement strand
AAAAAATCTTAAAGAAATTGAATCAACAAAATCAAATGCAGAAGAAAAATTACAGGAAATTGTTGATTCAGCAGAAGAAAATAAAGCAGCAACTTATGAAAACCAAGGCAGTATATTTTTTATTTTAGCGCCAATAAAAACAAAAACCTTTAAGAATGAAAGAACAGCCATAGAAATCGCGCAAAAAATCAGGGAAATTTTGACAGAACATAATAAATTAGCCAAGCAAAAAATAGATTTTGGAATTTCATTAAACTATGGGACAATTGTCGCAAAACAAGAAACTGATTCTCTCAAATTCATGAGCATGGGAACACTGATTACAACAGCAAGAAAAATTGCTGGCTTGTCTGACAATGAAATTTTCTTAAGTGAAAAATTAAAGGCCAGATTAGAATCAAATATAAGAACAGAAAAACACACACAAGACAATGTTGATTTCTACACAATCAAAGAAATAAAAGACAGAGATGAACATAAAAAATTCATAAGAAGTTTTTTAGATAGGTTGGAAGGGGAGAAGGAGAAGGATTGATTGGGTTTTAAAAAAAAGTTTTATTTTCTTTATGTTATATTCAATTGAAAAAAAACTCTAAAATGTAAGAGGTTTTGAATTAAATTTTTTTATAAACTGCAGGTTTCCAAATACCTTGTTCATGTCCTCTCACTTTCAACGATAACTGTCTATCAACCTTTAATTTTGGCGGCAAAAAAGATTCATCTCTTAAATCTGGATCTTGGTATAATTCTGAATATCTATCAACTTTGTACATTTTATTTACACCACTATTTGATATTTGATTAAAGATAAGATTTTCTAAAGGATTAATAAAATCACTTTCATCTTTTTTACTTGTGAGTAAAATCTTTCTTTCACTTAAACCATCATGACTAGCAACATAAATTAATCCGCCTAATGAAATGTTTCTTGCAATATTTCTTAAAATTTCAGTTATTGCATTACGATCTTCCGTTCCATAAGTAAGAACATTTGATAAATATATTTTAGAAAATTCTTGTTCTGTTTGTGCTACTTCTAAAATATCTGCTGGCTCAGCTATTACTAAATTTCCCAAATTTTTACGAATTTTGTTTAATCTTCCCTTATTTGCTAAGAAATATTCTCTCCTTCTAGGTTGATTAAATTCAGCAAATTGTTGACTAGATGTTCCTGCCAAATGTCCATCAGAAGAACTAGGAATTTCATCATTCAAAAATTTATCATAATTACCTACTCTTAATGTTTCTGCTTTCTTTCGCATAAATTCAATTTGTTCAGGAACAATATCTACTGCTTTAACTTGTCTTGCAAATTCCAAAAAGGCAAACGCTTGATCCCCCGAACCTGCCACAGCTAAAACATTATCCTCAGAGGATAAATTTAGTCCTGAAACAACTCCTCTTAAATCTTCATTAGTACACGAATATTTTAATTGTAATGTTTGATTCATTGTAAAATATATAAACACCTGTCGTTTTATAAACCTTTCCATATTGTTATTACTATTAAGTTATTATTACACACCCAACAAACTCCCAACAACAGCCTGCTTAACTTCTGGATGTGTTTTTTCCAACTCATTAATAAACTTACTAATCTCGTCTAACTTTACATTTGTTTTTTTAAATTTTAAATTTCTCAATTTAGCATATAACAAAACTTCCTTATCTAAAAACAAATAAAGAGGTTTGATTATTTTTGCCCCAGAATGCCGTACAGAGGGGTACGCCTGGTGGCGCAAATCAACAACAGGTTCTAATTTCTTCCCTCCCTTAATCAAAAAATGAATTATCTTGTCTGCCTCTAAATCAGTTGTCGAAGCAATTGCAATTTTATTAACTTCTTTGCCCTTAGTAAAGATTTTCGTAGAAAACTTTTCGGGGCCTCGTAAGAGGTTCTCGTGCCCTCCTTGGGTATACGCCCTTAGTGTGCTTATCGGCAATTTTACTAATTCAACAATTGCTCTTTCTGCAAACATTTTCAAAACATCTTCTAAAACAACTTCACGAAAACCTCCAAAATTTTCATAACCCACAACCTCTGCTTTAGAAATCATCTTAAACTTCCGAATAGTATACAAAACCTTTTTCTGAAACCACCGGACAAAACAAGTCTTGCAAAGCTTTCGCTGATTTGTAAATTCATACACTTGTTTTTTTTCACAAAGTTGGCACATTTTAAATTTTATATTTCTCAAACTTCTTCCTCTCTTTTAAACTCCCTTTTTTTGAATAAGCCTTAATCAAATTATTTATTTTTTCTTTAATCTTCTTATTACACTTATCCAACATCAAAGCACTTGGTGCAGGAAAATCAGGAACAACTACATTCTGCCCAAAACCCTCAATGATTTTATTTTCTTTTTCATCTTTTCCCAAAACAACCCAACAACCATTAATAACAAAATGCCGTCCAACATTAACAAACTTTACTTCATCTTCATTCAACCCTCTTTTAAACAAAAACTCAAATCTCTTTTTTAATTCCTTCTCGCAAAGCAAACATCCTCCTGCTGGATAAGGATAAGAAATCTTAAACTTTTTTGCCAAAGCCATTTGCTTGTGTCTTCTCCTCCCTGAAATCCCAAATTCAGAAAGAGGTCTCAACAATCTATTTTTCAAACCAGACTTTTCTTCAATTAATTTCAAAGAATTTTTCATCTGAGACATGGGCCTCTGTGCTTCAACTTCCCCAGTAGCAATAAATTCAATTTTATTTTGATCTGCAAATTTCTTTGTTGTTTTGAACATAAAAATCCTGCAATCAATACACACATTAACTCCAGCACCCCTTCCATATTTTGGATCCTTAATAATCTTCAAATATTCCTTCAACAACTTTCCTCTAGTACAGTCAAAAATTTTCAATTTTATTTTTTCCTTCTTGCAGAATTCTTTTATTTCTTTTTCAATATCTTTGCAAAATGGGAGTTTAAAATAAACTGCTATAACCTCGCATTGCTCCTGTACAATTTTTACAGCAAGCAAACTATCTAATCCTCCTGAAAGCATAACTATACATTTCTTTTTCATAAAATTTAAAACAGAAAAGATTTTATAAATTATTTGGCATTCACAGGTTTCCCAGAAACAACTTTATCTTTCATAGAAGATTGTTTCTTAACAACTTTTTCCTTTGATTTTATTTTAGAAAAAAAATCAAATAATTTAAATCCAACTCCAAAAAATTTCATTACAATTCCAATTCCAAGAACAATCAAACCTGTTATCAAAGAAATCAAAAACACAGTATATGCTTTTGAAAAAAACACAGTAAAATGCTTGGCAAATCCAAAAGGAACCCAAAACAAAAACTGTTCAATTTTTATAAACGGCAAAGAAGAAATCACAAGCAGCGAACCTGCGATAATAAATGAATTGGATTTTGCCTCAGCCAGGAAAAAAACCAAAACAAACAAAACCAAGGCAGCAGCCAATGCAATGTAAAAATACGAATTAATAGACTCCTTTAATTTAGCAAAATCAAACATTGATTCCTCTGCCTTCCCATGATAAATTTCCTCTACAAAATCTTCAATAGCATGCTCAATAACAGCATCAGAACCCTGAGCAACAACTTCGCACCCAACTTCAAAAACCCTCCCAGATTCATCATGGCTAAAAACATACTCTGAATTATTCAGGCAATACACCTGCATCTTTTCAAACTCCTCGCCAACCACTTCATTAATATTTATTTCATCCTCAATAACCTCCTTGACAATAGAAACAAGCTCTGGCTTTATTGTTTCATAATCCAAAGATTTGTCCAAAGTCCACAAAACATTTCCAGCTAAAAAAACCACAAATAATAAAACACTCACAACAACTAACAAACCACCTCTTATTAATCCCATAAAATAAAAAGGAAAAAAGGGTTTTTAAAATTAATGTGATGTTTAATATCTATGCAAATCTAATATTATAATTAAAATTATGTGAGGAAACAATTATTATTAATGGGCGGGCACCTCGTCGTTAATATTTACCAATCCTTCAATACCTTTTAGAGATTCTCCCCATAAACTTTCAAATCTATTTCCAAGATCAACAGGTTTTGTGTACCCTAATATTTTGTTTTTATCTTCTAGAACACTATAACCTAAAGGTTTGCCTTTTTCATCTCCACAAGTAAATTGAATAAAATAACCTCTCTTTTTAGGTAGACCTTTCATCCATTCATTAATATCTTTAGTGTAAACTATTCCATCTCTTGCACCCCAACAATTTCTTCCTCCATGTCCCATTACTACAACATTTTGAAAAGTTTCATCTTCCAAAACATCTCTTAAATCATTGCTTCTTGCCTTATGTTTATAACTAACTTTAACATTTCTTTGTGTGAAAAATCTTGCGACAACACCTTTTACACCCAATATTAAATCTTGCCATTCTGTTAATGGTTCATCAAAGATTAGACATTTAGCTTTTTTATCCCCAGAAGTTTGATAATGATTTTTTCCTATTTGAAAGGTATTGTATAAAAAACCAGGAAGTGAAATTGGACCTAACATAGCCAAGGATACTATTGGATTGTTCCACATAA
The DNA here is from genome assembly GCA_023132255.1 of Candidatus Pacearchaeota archaeon. Taxonomy (GTDB): domain Archaea; phylum Nanobdellota; class Nanobdellia; order Pacearchaeales; family GW2011-AR1; genus JAGLYK01. Next base: position 6,501 of record JAGLYK010000030.1, on the reverse strand, counting down.
GATTCTCCTTTAAAAGAAACCTTCTAATTTTACTTTCATCATATTTTCTCATAGTAACTATTAAGTAGTAAATACTATATAAATCTTTCTACATCCTTTCCAAAGCACTAATCCTTTTTTCAATAGAAGGATGAGTTGAACTCAATCCCTTTAGGGGATTTGAAAAAAATAAAGGTGCAACTGCTTTGCTGACTCGCTTTTCAGGTTCAACAACATCTTTTTGAATTTTTTTCAAAGCATTAATCAGCCCATTAGGATAGCGAGTAAACTTCACAGCAGAAGCATCAGCAGTAAATTCTCTTTTTCTTGAAATCGCCATCTGCACAATATAAACAACAATCGGAGCAAGAATCGCCATCACAACTCCGATTATAATAAAAATCATTTTGTCCCTGTCATTCCCACTCCGAAACCACAAACTCCTTAAAAAAATCTGCGAAATAATCGCAATCATCCCAACCATCACAGCAACCAAAGTCATATACCTCATGTCATAACTCGCAACATGCCCCAACTCATGCGCCAAAACACCCTCAAGTTCTCTCTTGTCCAACTTCTCCAACGCACCCTCTGTCACACAAACCACTGCATGCTGAGGATCACGCCCCGACGCAAAAGCATTTATCTGTCCGGACTTCATAACATACAACTTAGGCATTGGCATCCCCGACGCAATTGTCAGCCCCTCAACCAAACTATAATACTGCTTATACTCATTTCTATTAGCCTTTTTAGCACCAACACTTGCAACAGCAATCTTATCTGAATTATAATAACTCACCAAAATATATCCAATTGAAAAAATAATCGCGATAATCATAATAATAAAAAACCAACCTTCTCCCATTGCTAAACTAATAATATATCCAAACAAAACAAACACTGCAAAAATAATTGCCATTAAAAAAAACGAATTACGCTTATTCCGGGCTATTTGGTCGCGAAAATCAACACGAACAGGTTCCATTTTAATTCTGCAATTGAGAGTTAATCAAAACTTTTTGCTGAGAACTCCATTCTTCATCTGAATGTGATTTAATATATCTCACCCAAAATTTCAAGAACCAAAGTCTCTCTTCAAAATTCTTCTTTCTCTCTTTTTTTAATTCTTCAAAATCAATTTTCATTTTATTATTTCAAATTGCTCCTCAACACCAAACTCATTTATAAGATTAAATAATTCCTCTTTATTAATATTTTCCTTAAATAATTCATAAAGATGCTTCGCATCCTCAAGGTCTTTTTCATTCCCGCCTTTCCCCAGCATTAATTTATATGCAATCTGCATCTCTATCGGAGAAATAAACAAAAAACCATCTTTTATTTTAACTTTAATTTTATTTTTTAAAGAATATTCATGAATTTCATTAGAACTTCTTTTAAATTCCATATTTGGAACTGGTTTTCCTTTACGACAAAATCTTATTGCGTATTCGTCAAGCATTTTAAATGCATCTTCAACATTCAAAGTATTGATACACTCAAAATCCTTCTCCTTAATAATATCCCAAATTTCTTTAAACTTCTCCAAAGGCATTTTAGGAATCAATAAATCAACATCCTCAGTTGCCCGAGACCTCCCAAAAAGAATTGAAACATAACCAGAAACCAACACATAATTATCAAAATTTCTGCAAAAATCCAAAACAAATTTATCAAGTTCATTTATATTTTTATTCAAAATAATTTCTTTTTTTTCAAGATTAATTTCCATTAAAAAAACAAGTGTTGAGAGTTTTTAAGATTTGGGATTCTTAACCAAAAATAAAACTACCACAAAGAACAAACTAATTTTTCTTCTTGTCATTTCATTCAAAACTTAACATCAACCTTTTTCTTTTCAGCTTCTGTTATTTGCAAATATTTTCTTTCTTTTTTTCCATAAAGTTTTGCGAAAAATGCTCCAGGCATTGTTATGCATAAATTATTATAACTCAAAATTGAATCATTGTAAAACTGCCGAGCATAAGCAACTCTGTCCTCTGTTGAAGACAATTCCCTCTGTAATTCAAGAAAATTCGTGTTCGCCTTCAAATCAGGATAACCCTCTGCAATTGCAAAAATTGTTTTCAATGCTGATTCTAATTGATTGTCTGCCTTAACCTTTTCCTCAACACCTTTAGCACCAACAAGCGCCTTCCTCGCATCAGTCACAGCCTTGATTGCAGCTTTTTCATGCTTGGCAAAACCCTTGACAGTTTCAATTAAATTCGGAATTAAATCAGCCCGCCTTTTTAACTGAACATGAATCTGTGACAAAGAATTATCAATCCGATTTCCCAAAACAGCAAACCTATTATAATAAATAAAAAACACAAACACTACTACAATTCCCATTCCAATTAAAATCCATAACCATAACATAATAAAAAGAGACAAGAAGAATTTATAAACTTAATGTAATAATTTCCACTACCAATTATGAGTGATTCGCCCTAATTCATTTATATCTGGCTCTCCCAACCAACCATAAACATTAAGATTAAGCCCTTCTTTCTTAACAAATCCCTTAAACTTTTTTTCAACATTATCTATTAATTCTAACATCTTTTCGTGTGCTTCATCTAATGAACTAACTTCCTCTTCTAAATTACCTAGAAAGAAACTCTCTTCCACAATTAATTTTCCATTTCTTTTTTTGATAAAGTAATCCATAGACAAAGGGAAAAAATCTCCAGGACCTAAACCACTAAAATAAATTTGATAAAAAGGTTTTTTATCAGAAGATTGAGAATTTTCTAAATCACAAACTTCTCCTTCTTTAGTTTTTGCAATTACTATCCATGGAAGTTTTAGATTATTATAATATTCCATAAAAAGAACTCAAAATGAGAGTTTTTAACTATTTCTATGCTTAACTATACATTCTTAAACCTTAATTTATAACTTAAATTATGGTAAAAATAGACAAAACAAAATGCATTGGATGCGGGGCTTGCCAGTCAATCTGTCCGGAAGTTTTTGAAATGACTGATGACAACAAAGTTAAAATCAAATCTCAAAAAGATGTTCCTTGTGTTAAGGAAGCAATTGAATCCTGCCCTGTTGATGCTATATCTTGAGTTTTCTTTGATTATAAAAGAAAGAAACTGTTTTCCCAAACACAAACAATAAACCACTAATCACCCCAAGAATCAAATCAATCATTGTATCATCATTCTTCGGCAAAATCAGATTAAATTTTTCAAGCCCGGAAATATCCCTCAAATAAACACCTTGTAATTTAAAATCCCACAAAACATCTATTAAATACTCCCCGATTTCGTGAATCGTTAAAAACGAAACAACAAACATAAAAGTTATTAAAATCTTCCATTGAAAATTTAATTTCTGTTTATCGATGATATAAAATAATAAAAAACTTCCCAAGATAGGCATTAGCAGGTGTAAAATCTTATCATAATTTTCTGACACAAAATACAACGGAGAAAGGAGTATGCCAAATAATAAAATTAAAAACATACAACTATAATGCCTTAATTTAAAATCAATCTTAAATAAATCATCAAAAGCATAGAACACAATAAATCCAAAAATAAATCCAATAACCCTCGTCCCAAGTGAAAAATTTTTGAAAAGATAAACTATCAAAAGCAAAAACAAAGAAACACCTATAATCAATCTCCTTTTTCTTTTGTAATTCATAAGATAATAATGAATTTGTAGTATAAAAATATTTCCAGAGAACAAACAAAAAACTTTATTAACTTCTCAAAATTTAATCTTATATGGGTGCAGAAAAAGAGGACAAGAAAAAAATAGAATTCATTAAATGGTTTTCTGAATTAAATAAAAATTCTGGAAATATTGCAGGAGGAAAAGGAGCAAACCTTGCGGAAATTTACAATCTGAAAGTCCCTGTGCCCCCGGGATTTGTGGTCACAGCACAGGCATACGACTACTTCATAGAAAAAGCAGGAATAAAAGAAAAAATTCAGGAACTTTTAAGCAGAATAAATTACGAAGACACAAAACAACTAAATAAAATAACAAAGCAAATAAGAGAATTAATTCTAAAAGCTAAATTCCCAAGAGAAATGGAAGAAGAGATTCTTGAATCATACGAGCATTTAAATGCTAAGGATCCAAATATACAAAAAGGTCCTGCAATGGATATTTTAAAAACAGCCTCAGAACCTGTTTTTGTTGCAGTGCGAAGTTCAGCCACAGCAGAAGACTTGGCAGACGCGAGTTTTGCAGGGCAGCAGGACTCTTTCGTGAATGTAAAAGGAAACACAGAGTTGTTGGAGAACATAAAAAAATGTTTTGCATCTTTATTTACTGCAAGAGCAACATACTACCGACATCAGAAAGGTTTTGACCACGCAAAAGTCAGCCTCGCAGCAGTAGTGCAGGACATGGTTGATTCAGACAAGTCAGGAGTCATTTTTTCAAAAGACCCTTCTTACAACAATGACCAAGTGCATATCGAAGCTGTTTGGGGTTTAGGAGAGGGAATTGTTTCAGGAAAAATAACTCCAGATATATATACTGTCAACAGAAAATTGAAAATTTTAGACAAAAAAATTGCAAACAAAAAAATCGCGTTGACAAGAAATTCTGGTGGAAACAAAATAGAAGTAAAATTAAAAGAAGAAATTTCAAATTCCCAGGTATTGAAACAGCACGAAATAAAAAAATTAGCAGACATTGCAATAAAACTTGAGGAACATTTCAAAAAACCACAAGACATAGAATTTGCAATTGAAAGGGGAGAAATTTATATTGTTCAGACAAGACCTGTAACAACAATGGAAAAAAGAATTGATAAAACCTCTAAAGAACTCAACGGAGAAATAATTTTAACAGGGATTGCGGCCTCGCCAGGAATTGCTTCTGGAAAAATAAAAATTGTAGAAAAATTAGAAGACCTGCACAAAATAAACAAAGGAGATATTTTAGTTACAAAAATGACTAATCCAGATATGGTTGTCACAATGCAAAAATCAGCCGCGATTGTTACTGATGAAGGAGGGTTAACAGCACACGCTGCAATTGTATCACGAGAGATGGGAATTCCCAGTATCGTCGGAACACAGGAAGCAACAACAAAATTAAAAGAAGGTGAAACAATAACTGTCGACGGTTTCACAGGAAAAGTTTACAAAGGCAAAATTGCAGAGACAGTCCAAAAAGAAGTTCTTCCGGTTGCTGCAGAAACAAAAACCAAAATAAAAGTCATAGTTGACTTGCCAAGTTTTGCCGAGCGTGCAGCAAGGTCAAAAATAAAAGAAGTCGGTCTAACAAGAATAGAGGGAATCATTGCAGAATCAGGAAAGCACCCAAATTATTTTTTACAGAAAAATCAAATGAAAGATTATGAAGAATTAATCTTCAACGGTGTAAATGACATTGCAAAATATTTTGATAAGTTGTGGATAAGAACTTCTGATATTCGAAGCGATGAGTTTCAAAATTTAAAAGCCGCCCCTGAAGAAAAAGAAGCCAATCCAATGTTAGGAATGCACGGAATCAGATATGGTCTAAAAAATCCAGATGTTCTCAAATCAGAACTTAAAGCATTAAAAAGAATTACAGAAAAAGGAAAAGAAATTGGACTATTACTCCCACAGATAATTTCTGTTGAAGAAGTCCGGCAAGTCAAGAAATTCTTGCAGGAAATAAATGCTTCAAAAATAAAAGTTGGAGTGATGGTAGAAACCCCTGCAGCAGTACAGCTTATACGAGAACTATGCGATGAAGGGATTGATTTTATTTCATTTGGAACCAATGACTTAACACAATATATTCTCGCTGTAGACAGGGGAAACGAGCAAGTCCAAAACATCTACAATGAAATGCACCCTGCAATACTCCCTCAATTAGAATACGTCATCAGAGTCTGTAAAAGAAATAATGTTGAGACAAGCATCTGTGGACAGGCAGGAAGCAAAAAAGAAATGGCCAGGTTCTTGGTTGAAAAAGGAATCGACAGCATTAGTGTAAATGCAGATATGGCAAAAGAAATAGCAAAGCATATCGCAGAAGTTGAAAAAGAATTAATCAAGGACACAGACCAGGAGCCTCGGCAATACCAACCTGAAGAAAAAATTTCTAAACAAGATTTTGTAAAACCCCAAGGAGGGGCGAGTACCTTTCACGAGGAGGATACCTCGTCAAGGCCTCAAAACATGCCAGAAGAAACAGCACCGCTTCCCATAGGGATAACCTCTAAAGAGGAAGGCCTCGGTGTACCCTTTGATATTCAGGATGAAACAAGCAAGGGCAAAGAAACAAATGAAAAACCAGAATTTGAAAAAGAAAACAGCCATAATGAAGAATTTGATAATGAGCCTGAATTCAGTGAAAAGCAAGACGATAAAGTTTTAGATATTTTCTAAATTATTCTCCCAAACTTTAAAAACTATATTTTCTTTTAGTTTTAATAAATGAGGTATTTTGAAAATTAGACACAAACTAAAAATAACAATTATTCTTCTGGCAATGTTTGTCATAACGCAGTTTATCGGACTTGCAGTTTTGCATGCAGACCCTTTTCAT
>JAGLYK010000003.1 GCA_023132255.1 Candidatus Pacearchaeota archaeon | reverse complement strand
TCCAGACTGCTCCATCCTGCTATAATAACTCAACAAAAATTAAATTTATAAAGGTTATGAATCTAAAAAATCTATGCTCAAACTAGGAATTGATGATGCAGGAAGAGGACCTGTAATAGGACCAATGGTTTTGGCAGGATGTTTAATAGATGAGAAAACAGAAAGAGAATTCAAAAAATTAGGAATAAAAGATTCTAAACAACTCACTCAAAAAAGAAGAGAATTCCTGGCTGAAAAAATCAAAGCAAAAGCAGAAACTTTTGAAATAATAATCATCCCTCCTTTAGAAATCGACGGCAACGGCGAGAGCAGAATAAAACTAAACGAACTTGAAGCAATAGCTACTGCAAAAATAATAAACAGGATAAACAAGGGTTACAAGAAAATAAAAGTTATAGTTGATTGCCCCTCAACAAGCATAATCAAGTGGCAGGATTTCTTAAAAACAAAAATAAAAAATCTCTCAAACTTGGAAATCTTCTGCGAACACAAGGCAGACAAAAACCACATTTCAGTTTCAGCAGCGTCGGTTTTGGCAAAATGTGTAAGAGAAAAAGAAATGACTAAACTCAAAGAAATTTACGGAGATGAAATCGGTTCTGGTTACACATCTGATTTATTGACTCAAAAATTTATTGAGAAATTTGCAGAAAAACACAAAGACAAAGGAATCTTCAGGAAAACCTGGATAACCTGGAAAAACGCTTATAAGAAAATTGGACAGAGGAAGCTGTTTTGAAAATGGCTGTAATCGCAATAATAAATTATCAGGATAAAATTTTAATCGGGAAGAAAAAATCTAATTCTAAAAAATTTCTTAGAGGAGAATGGCATATTCCAGGAGAGACTGTTCAACAAGGAGAATCAGATAAAGAAGCTTTAATTAGAGGAATGAAAGAAGAAACAGGAATGAAAATTAGAGTTGGTAAATATATTGGCTTTCATATAACTCCTTCAAGCAAAAAAGAAGCTCGTTGGTATGAATGTTTTGCCGACACAGATGATGCTGTTCCTGGAGACGACTTAGATGATTTGAAATGGGTTTCAAAAAAAGATGCTTTAAGATTTTGTGGAAGTAGAGCAATTGCTCTTTGGTCTAAAGAAATTCTTACATATTTTCAATAAACAACTTTTAAAAATCCCAATTCATTTTTCTTTTCATGATAATTAAATTGAGGGAACTTCATTCTATGCGATTTCCGTCGGATTGCAATAAAGAAATCGCTTCACAGGAACAGGAAGGGAGATTCCAAAGAACCGCTTAGGTTCTTTTGTATGGTGTATATAAAAAAACTAATAATGCATGGTTTCAAAAGTTTTCCAAGGAAAACAGAAATACCTTTTAATCAGGAGATTAATGTAATCCTCGGTCCAAATGGTTCTGGAAAATCAAATCTTTCAGACGCTTTATGTTTTGTTCTCGGACGGCTTTCAATAAAATCAATGAGGGCAGCCAAGGCAAGAAATTTAATCTTTCTCGGAACCAAGTCAGCGTCGCCTGCAAAAGAAGCGTCAGTTGAAATTGTATTTGA
>JAGLYK010000029.1 GCA_023132255.1 Candidatus Pacearchaeota archaeon | reverse complement strand
CAAGTTTAATCTTTGCTTTTATTATCGCAATCTCTTTATTGTTTTTATTCACAAAATTCAAGATAGAATTTATCCTAAAGGCATGGTTCTTCTTTGTTGTCTGCATTGCACTTTTCCTGACATTTTATTCGTTTGAAAAAATCATTCCTTTCACAATTAATTATAATTGGGCATTAATAATCCCAGTCATTTTAGCACTTCCCCTGGCATTCATCAAAATCTACAAAAAAGAATTCCTCGTCCATAACTTCACAGAACTTTTAATCTACCCTGGAATCGCCACAATTTTTGTCCCTATATTAAATATTTACACAATAATCATCTTGCTAATCATAATCTCAATTTATGACATGTGGGCTGTCTGGCATTCCGGGATTATGCAAAAAATGGCAAAATACCAAATAAACAAGTTGAATATTTTCTCAGGGTTTTTTATTCCTTATGCTGACAAAAAAACAAAACAGAAAATTAAGTTGTTAAAAGAAAAATACAAGAACAAAAAGATTTCAGAAAAATATCTCAAGGCAAAAAACATCAGGGTTAATGTCGCAATTCTCGGCGGGGGAGATGTAATCTTTCCAATAATTGCTGCAGGAGTTATGCTCACAACTTTAGGATTAACATCAGCATTATTTGTGGTCGCAGGAGCAACATTAGGGCTGACTTCCTTATTCATGTTTTCTGAAAAAAAGAAATTCTACCCTGCAATGCCGTTTATCACAGCAGGAATTTTCTTAGGAATGGTGCTGAGTTATTTGATTTTATAGATACTCATCCAAAATTTTCCAAGCTTGTTGATAGATACAATATCCTTTTTCAGTCAAAACAATTTTTCTTTCCCTTTGATCCTCTGTGGGGTTTTTAAAGACAAAATTTTTTCTCCATAATTTACTAACTTCTCTGGAAACAAAGGGCTCGCTTACTCCAATATATGAAATATTCCCCACATTTATTCCATTACTATTTTGTTCGCGACTTTTTTCCCCTATGCAAAGGACAATTTCCAATTGACTCATAGTTAATTTATTCTTTTTTCGAAGTTTATTCATAGCTTTCTTTAAATCAAAATATTTTTTTGTTGTTTGTTCCATTTTGTTTTTAATTATTTGTTGCTGTAAACAGGTTTATTATCTGCTCCATACAAAATTATTGAAGGAGAAATTACAGAAATATCCTCTGTTTTTATTGTGGCTGTATTGGATCCGTTAGAAACTATCTTTGGGTCTTTCTCTAATTTTAAGAACATTGTTCCATTAGAAACTCTTTCAACTAATCCATCTAATGTCGCTAAAGGCGTCCCGACTATAACACACTTACCAGTATAAATTCCATAGTCACTTATTTGAGTTTGTTGAGGAATAAATCCTATTGACTTTGTCATCTTAATCAATATATTTAGAATATTTCAATTTATAAACTTTTCTTATCTGTCCTCACTTTGTAAAAGTAACAAACCAAAAGATTTATAAAAGCAAATTTCTATGAGTTAGTAGTAAAAATGAAATTGAAACAAATAATAAAGCAAAAGAAAAATACCAGAAGAAAATCCAGTGATTTAATAACAAAGCATATTGGAGACGACATTGTATTAGAATTAGGAGATATTGGAAATGATGTCTGTTCGGGGCATCTTCAAAATTATGATGGAAGATTACTTGAAATCACAGATTTTAAACAGCATAGCGTTACTCTCGATAGTACAATTAATTATGCTAATAAGCGTAATCCCCAGTGCTATATAGAAAATCCCGAATCTATAAGGTATTCCCTCAAAACAAAAAATATAAATGCAGGACTTGTTGCATCAATTCAGTTATACGATGAGGTTATATCTGCGAGGAAAAAATAAAATGTTAGTAAAACAAGAATTAATTAACAAAATAAAAGATTATTTTGACTTGAATGTTTATGAGACAAAAGTCTGGCTGGCTTTGCTTGGGAAAGGCGTTGCTTCTGCAGGGGAAATTGCAAGTATTTCCGGGGTGCCGAGAAGCAGAACTTATGATGTTCTGGAAAGTCTGGAAAAAAAAGGATTTGCAATTGTGAAGCTTGGAAAACCAGTAAAATATCTTGGTGTCAAACCGAGAATTATTCTTGAAAAAATGAAAAATAATATTAGGCAAGATGCAAATGAAAAGATGATTAGTCTTTCAAGCGTAAAGAAAACTGATGAATTTATGCAACTTGAAAGACTTTATAATACAGGAATCATACCCATAAAAAGAGAAGACATTTCTGCAGCATTAAAAGGAAAATCAAATATTACAAATCACCTTCGGGAAATCCTACAAAATGCAGAAAAAGAAATTATTGTCTGCACAAATGCCGAGGAAATAAACTCAAAATCAAAATTATTCCAGCAAACTTTTGAAGTTCTTAAAAAAGCAGACATAAAAATAAAACTGGCTCTGTCAGGCGATAAAGAATTAATCAAAGAAACAGAAAATAAATTTGAAATGAAAATAAAACAGGTAAATATTGACGCTAAATTTTTTATTATAGACAGAAAAGAAATTTTATTTTACCTGTCAAAAAGTTCAGACAACGAAGATACTGCAATCTGGCTTAACTCTCCTTTTTTTGCACAAGCTTTTGCAGGCTTGTTTGACAAGGCAATGGCAAAGGGGAAGTGAGAATGGCAGAAAATTTAACAGAACAATCAAGAATTAAAAAAGAATCATTATTGAAAAAAGTTTTATTATCTGGTGGAGAAACCGCAAATGCAATGAAATTTAGTTATCTTCTTGGAGCAGGGTTTGGCGTCGCTGGAAGAGCTACAGGAGAAAACTGGCTTCCAGTAATACCTCCTGCTATGGACTACTTAAGTTTTGGGGCTTTGAGTGAGATGGGCATCTCCTCAGGTATATTGCATATGGAGCAGGAGTAGCAACAGTATATGCAGACAAAATTTATGAATACGCTAAACCCTTTCTAGATTAAAATAAATAAAAATGGAAAAAGAAAACAAATTAGAAAAAACTTCAAGAAATAAAATTAACAATATTAACAATATTTTTTTATTTTCTGGAGCAATTGCAGAATCAATTGCCCCTGGCGTAGCTATTCCAGCATCTTTAGTATCAGGTTTCTTATTTACTAATCTTTCTAAACCCGTGTATGACAAATTAAATGGTTATAAAACTCCTTTAAAAGAAATGTTCCATTATTCTGCTAAAAATTCTGTAAGATGTTTAATGGGTGCAACAACTGTTTCCGCATTAAGATATCTCTTTTAAAACTTTTAAATCCAGAATATACATCTCTTTAATCCTCTTCTTATTTTTCTTTTTCCAGCTCTCTATAAATTCTTTTATCCCAAATCTAATTTTCTCTTTAGCATAAATTCTGTTTTTTTTAATAAAATAATTTTTGTGTTTTTTCTTAAAAGCTAAAATATTTTTTTTGTCTTGAATATTCGGACCTTGCAATAAAATCTCTTTTTTCTTTTTAACAGCAAAAAAATATCTTGCTGATTTCTTTTTATTATAATTAAATCCATTATTCTTGATTTCAAAAAACTTTTCTATTTCATAATTCAAATGCCTGTAAAACTTAATCAACTTGCTTCCGGCAACATCTCCTTCCTGCTTGTTTGTTTTTGCCTCTATTAAAATAAATTCAAAATTCTTTTTTTCTGCGTGTTTTTTTATTTTCTCTAAATCTGTTTTTTTAATTTCAAATGCTTTTATTGAAGGTGTTTTCAAAAATTTCCTGCACTCTTTTTTAAACTTTTCAAATGTTTCTTCAGAAAGTGCAGCCAAAGCATTTCTTTGCTTGTGTGTCGGGTCAATCAAAACAATCGGCGACTGAAGCTTGGAGCTGTTCAAGTCCATCAAAACAACAGATTTATTTCTATAATGCTTTTCAATATCTATCACAATCTTTTTACTTATTTTGCCCCTTGTGGAAACAGCCCTGATAAATTTCAAAAAACTTCCATAATAATAAACAAGCAACTCCAGCCCATAACCTGAAAATCCTTGAATATAAGACTCAGCACCATAACAATTATTTGCGTGGCAAAACGCCTTGGCAATTTTTATCTCCTGCAAATCTTTTTTAGATTTCATCTTTTTATTAATATATCTCACATGAGAATAAGACAAGTCAGTAATATTCCTGGCTTCACTTGATTTGGATATCTTTATCACAGGGATAACTTCAATAAAAAAATGAGAATTAATCCCAACCCGAAAATAATCCCTTGAGCCATGAATCACTGAAACCTCTTTAACATTTTTCAAAATATTTTTAGTTAACTTTGAAATTTCGTCATCCTTGTATTTTTTATTAAACCTTAAAAAAATATCAACATCATAATAATCTTTTTCTATCACAGTGTTCTTTGCAAAACTCCCGCCCACAAAAACCTCTGCATTTATTTTCAGCACTTTAATTCTCTTTTTAACTTTTTCAAGAAAATCCTTTAAACTCTCTTCAATAACTTTCAACTCGTCCTTATGAGGTTCTACTTTTTCCAAAACTTGTTTTAAGATTAAATTGATTTTTTTAGACATAATTATTGTAGTATAATAATACTTATAAATCTAATTACTCCTTCTCATCAGGATCCCTAATCTCCTTAATATCCTTAATATTCTTTTGCAAAGTTGAAGCCAGGTCAATAATATATTTTCCTTCTTCAAGCTTGTAAATCAAGGGCCTGTCTTTTCTGAACAAATTCACAATATCAATCTCAAACTTTCCTGAACCAGTAACCCTCACAGATTCTATATCTAAAATTACAGGAGCATCTTCTTTAGTAATTCCTGCCATCTCCCGAATATCTTTTTCAACTTGCTTTTTGTCTTCTTCAGGAATTTCAATTGGTTTTTCTTTTATTTTCTCTAATTGCTCATCTCTTATATAAAAGAAAAAATGCCCTTTGCACTTCTCGCAACCTTCTAATAACTCCTTGCTTCCTGCAGGGATAATTCTGGAACAGTGGACGCATTGGTGTGGCATGAAGAAAAGAAGATAATCAAAGTTATAAATTTATTGTTTTAATAATTAAGATAATATCTCTCTTGCTCCTTGTATTTTTTTTACTTTCTTTATATTTAAATCATCACAATCTCCTTCTTGATCTCTCAATCCTCCTTCAGCATCAATACAAAATTTATTTTCTCCTACTCTTTCTTTTAGATTTTTTATTTTTCCTCTAACATTTTCTCCAGTTAATCCTCCTGCAAAACCAAGTATTAATTCGGGTAATTTTTCTTTTATTGATTGATAAATTTCTACAGATCTTTTTGGATCAAAATCTATACCTTGCCCACTAGAAGGGTCTATAAGTGCGTAAGAAATTAATCCTTCATAATCATGAACTTTTTGTGCAACTTCTTTACTAGATAAACTTTCTGTTGATTTTTTTGACAATTGTTGCACAATTTGTATTTCAGGTAAAACTTTTAATATTTTCTCAAGGGATTTTGGATTTGGCCATTTTAGATTTAGTTGTATTGCTCTGCAAATTCCTGTCTCATATAAATTATTGTCGTTATACAACTCACTAAACATTTTTATTACCTGCTCTGACAAACTCTGCATCTCCTTTGTTGCATAATGAATCATATTAAGGGCTTGCCCATTTACTTCTTTCATTCTTGGTTTTAATAACCTCCAATTAAGATACTTAATATTTGGTGTAGAAAGTTTTTTTGGAGGGATGTCATTTAATGTTCTGTATGACATTAAAAAACCAATCATTGGAATATGGTTAGTATCCATAAAAAATCCAAAATTATGAAATGCATTAATTGTTTCTTCTATTTCTGTAGGATTAATTAAACCAGTAATTCCAACATAAGGTTTTTCAAAATTCATATAATTAAGAATAAAACATTGTTTTTAAGAATTATTATACTCAATTATTTATTCAGCAACAGCTCAATCTTTTTCGGATTATGTTTTATTTCCTTCACAATAGTTGCAGGACCAATAATTGTTATTGCCCCTAAATCTCCTCCAGAAAGAGCATTAGCAAGACCCTTTTTCATTTTTGAAAAAAACCCTTCCTGCCCATTCCCTGAAATAACTGCAAGTTCTATTCCTCTAAAATTTTTAACATGCCCTATCATTGCCATTGTGTCCTCAATTAATCTTATCTCTTCGTCCACCAGCAATCTGCCCTGCAAAATCAAAATATTATTTCCTAAAACAATCCCAAGAATTTTCCTGATTCTTTCACTGCTTCCTAAATCCCTTATTTCTGAATTAGGCAAAAACTGAATTGCAAATCCCCTTATCTTTCCTAAATCTTTCTTCTTTTTTTTAGCAACCATCTTTTTTTTATAAAGTTCCTCCAGTTTTTAAACTTTTTTTGATAATTTAAAAATTGATTCGTAAAACTCCTCAAGGTTTTTCCCGTACTTCGCACTTATCCCCACAACGTCATATTCAGGGAATGCAGCACCAATTTTTTTTATGTCTGCTTTTTTCAAATCAATTTTATTCGCAATAATTAAAACAGGAATTTTTCTCGCAACAAGGTTTCCAATAATTGTAATATTCACTTGATTATAAGGGTTTTTTGTGGCATCCAGAACAATCACAACAATGTCCATGTCATCAAGCCACTTAATACTTTCAATTACTCCTTGTGTTGCTTCTTTTGCTCTTTTCTTGGCTTCTTTCTTTTTGACTTTATATTTCAAGAAATCTTCATAATCTATCTTTGTAGCAATCCCCGGTGTATCTATCATCTTAAAAGTCAGTGTCTTGCCTTTATACTCTATCTCGACCTTTTCCTTGAACTGGACACTCCTTGTTTCATGCGGCACTTTGCTAACCCTCCCAATTTCTTCTCCGGTAAAATCCTTGCAAATTCGATTTGCTAAACTTGTCTTTCCGGCATTTGGAGGACCGTAAAAACCAAGTTTTATGTTCTTTTTATTTTTAAAAATATTAAAGAAAATTCGACTAAAAAAATTCTTCAAAATTTTGATTACCATGTTATCAAATCATCATCTAAGTTTATAAAATTTTGTGTAAAAATTCACTTACTTTTAATTTTTTCTTCCAATAGTTTTGTATTTAAATTAACACGTTTTTTCCAAAAGTTTTTGTTCTTAAATCTCTTTATTGAATTTTTTTCTAAATTGTTTTCTTTTTGGCTTAAAAAAATCTAAAGTAAAAAACTTACAAAGATAAAAATAATTGTTCTATAGACAACTTTGCAAAACAAAAAAGATTTCTTTGAGATTTTTAGCATTTCCTTTACTTTGTTCAGTTAAAAACAAAAAAATATCCTTTTCAGGAGAGAACAACAAGAAAAATCAAATTATTCTAAGTTCTCTTTAAAAGAAAATATCTCCTCTCAATTTCCTAACTTAATAGTTACAAAAACTTTATATACCTCAAAAAACTTAAATAAGTATGGAACTAACAAGACGCGAATTCATGTGGAAATCCGATCTAATAGTGGCAGGAGTTGCTTTATCAGACTTTCCTATTGATCTCCTTACAAAAAAAGCACATGCATCATCTGAATACACATATTCTTTTTCTCATTTTGTTAATAATCCTAACTGGGTGACAGGCATTACTTTAGTAAATCGAAATTCAGGTATAGCTAATTTAAACTTAAAAGCCCATAATACTGAGGGAGACATAATTGCTGAAGAAGATTTTGTTTTAACTTCAAATGCCTCATTAAGTAATAAAGTTGATAATCTCCTAAACACTGAAGGTCCAGGAAGTATTATCATCAAATCAGACAAGCCATTAACCGGTCAGGAAACTTTCACAGCTTTATATGGAAAATATTATGGAAACATGTGCTCTCTTCCATTAAACACAGAAAATGACACTAAAATTTATTTCCCGCATATTGCTTCTGATAAGTCATGGAAAACAGGAATTGCTTTTTGCAATCCTAATTCTTTAGATGCACTTGTCAGATTAACTATGTTTGATACTTCTGGATATGAAGTTGGATACAATGAAGTGGAAATTCCTCGTTATTCCCAGGCACCTGCGAAGTTTGCAAGAGATTTATTTAACAATGGTGTGGCTATTGGAAAATCAGGTTATGTAATTGGAGAAAGTGATTTGCCTATAAATGGCTTGGAAATATTTATGCATTCTCAGGGAGGCATGGCAGGATTAAATGCAGTTCTCAATAAAGAATTATCTAATACAATTTATTTTCCTCATTTTGCTTCTTCAGATTACTGGTGGACAGGACTGGGAATTTGCAATCCCACCAACGAAGATGCCGTAGTTAATTTTAAAGTTTATAGCCAAGAAGGAAACTTAAATTCAGAAATTCAGGAGATTATTAAGCGTAATGCACAAATAACAAAATTAGTAAGAAATTTCCCAAATTTAAGTGCAGAAGGAGGTTGGATTGAGGTAATATCTAATCAACCAATTGCAGGCATAGAAGTTTTTGGAAGATTTGATAATTATGAGATTGCCGGCTTAAATGCATGCTTTCAACCAGGAAAAAAACTTTATTTTCCTAAAGTTGTTAATAAAAAATCTCTTTACTCTTTGGCAAATCCTGATACTGAAACAGGTCTTGCTTTTGTTAATCCAAGTAATGAACCGGCAAATATTAATATTAAAGCTTATGATAATTTCGGAAATCCTGTTGATTCAAAAAGCATCATATTAAATCCCCATGAATCAAAACCACAAATGTCATATGAGTTAGCTCCTAATTTAGAAGAAGGCCATATAGAACTTAATTCAAACGAAAATATAATTGGATTGCAGCTTTGCTTTGATAACAAGGGAAATATGTCAGGCACATTAGCTACAAGAGGAATAACAGAACCTGTTGTTAGCAGTCTGGAGGGTATATTAGGCGGAGGAATTATTGCTGGTGCAGAGCTTAGTTTTTATGACAAATATAAAAATTATATTGATTCAGTTTATACAGATGCAAAAGGAAAATTTAAAATCCCTGATAATGCTTCAAGAGTTTTAATAGAAAAATCTGGTTATTATACTCTGGAAACAAATATTTCTTCTGATGGTTTATTTGATTTAATCCCTAAATCCTTTGATATGAATAATTTTGATACAATATTTAGAGGAGGGAAATATAATTTGGGAATACAAAGATGGTTAAAAGAACAAGAAGGCGGGCAAAATCCAAAATGGTATATTGATATAAATGCTAATCAGGTTGATGGTTATTCTTCAATTCCTCAGTCATGGATTAATAGAGCAATAGGTACTATTGAGGACAAGCTAACTCAACTGCCAATTGAGATTGTAAAAAATCCCTATATTAAAATAGGTCATAATCCACCAATACATTATCAGGGTTCTTATAAAAGACCAGATAAAGGTTGGATTTGGGTTAAATGGAAAGAACTATCAAATGCAGCAGGATATCATATTGAATTTGGTCCAAATGATGCAGATCTAAATTACAATCCAGGAATGAATATTGTTGCAGCCACTATTGGTTTGGAACCAAATGCAAAACAAACAACCTTTACACAAGAATTTGGTCAGGTATTGGGTGCAAGAAAGGATGTCCCTGGTACTAGTACCTTTAATACTGTCTTTAAAAATAAATACGGCACACCTGACAACTATACCCCCTTTGACAAAAATGCATTTGAAATAGATTATAAAAGATTGTGCGGAAATGATGACTTTAATGATATAAGAGATTATGAACCTAAGAATTAAAAAATAATAAATTTATTTTTTCTTTTTAGAAGTTTTCTTTTTTCTTAAATTCCACATCCAATAAATTACTCCTAAAATAATCACTGCAATAATAAAATTCCAGACTCCAAAAAACCCAACTTGTATGCTCGCTGGACATTCAACTAAAGTGCTCCCATCCTGACAATCATCAAATTTACTGTCAGGGTCATAATAATATTTCCCAGCATCCAACTCATAATCATTAACATCACTCGACGGACCATTGTTCCAATCAACCCAACCGTCATGCCCCCATGTCCATGTAGCTATCCAATTATAACTCAAAAAACCATCCTCGCAATCATCATCTGTAGATTCATCATAAGAACATGTCCCAATAATATAACCGCCCGCAACACTTGTATAAGAAGGTTCACAAATATTAGAAACCCATGCACACTCGCAACTAACACCTGCTTCCCCGCAAGTTATAAGAGGGTTATTAGCCTCAACACTTGCTTCAGCCACATCACATGCATCAGCAGAGCATTCTCCAGAAGTTAAATAATTAGAACAGCTTGTTATATTAAGACAATAAATTCCAAAACCACCAGTACATTGAGAAGTATCAAATTTGCAATTAACACAAGATAAACTGCCTCCTGTAAATTCATCAAAATTAGAACATCCTGTTATTGGTCCCCACTCAGTTCCATCACAAGTTTCGCCTGTATTGATTACACCATCACCACAACTTCCAGCTGTCCCTCCAGTACAAGCACTTGTATCAAATTTGCAATTAACACAAGATAAACTGCCTCCTGTAAATTCATCAAAATTAGAACATCCTGTTATTGGCCCCCATTCAGTTCCATCACAAGTTTCGCCTGTATTAATTACACCATCACCACAATAACCTCCAAAACCCCCATCTGGCAAAACTGTTAATTCCCCGCTGTTATCTATGAAAATATTTGAGTCAGAAGCTAAACTTGCCTTGAAAACATATTCAGGATTTCCCTGGGCAAACCCATCGTCAATCCATTCTGCTGTCCATGTTCCTGTTGCTGTATTCCCATTGAAAACTACATTAACAGGATTTGTCTGCGCAGGGTTTCTGCCAACAAGTTCATTTTCAAAAACCTCAAACTTAACACTCTTCCCGTTGCAGAACCCATTTCCTTGAACATTTAAACCTACATTAGTTCCGTCTGCAACTTCTGAAGAACTCCACGCAGAAGATGTAAACTCACAAGGTTCTCCTTTAGTACATTGAGAAGTATCAAATTTG
>JAGLYK010000028.1 GCA_023132255.1 Candidatus Pacearchaeota archaeon | reverse complement strand
CTTTCGGCTTTGTTTTAACTGGTTTTTTCTTTTTGCCCTCTGTGTTTATATCTTCCTTCACAGAGGGTACACCCTTGGGTGCCAAGTTTTTGCCATCAATTTTTACTTCTGGTTTCTTTTCTGCAATAACTTTTGGCTTATCAATAGGAACTTTTAAAACTGGCTGCTTTTTCTTAGTATCAACTACTCCTGATTTTTTCTTTTCTGCAATTGTTGTTGGTTTTTCTGTGTTTGTCATTTTATTTCTTCGCCTTATGTTTAGTTCCCTTAGTAGCACCCACGCCTACTTTTGAGTGTTTTACTCTTCCTCTTGTCGGAGCAAATTCTCCAAAAAAATGCCCAAGCATTTCTCCAATCACTTCCACAGGAATAAATTTATTTCCGTTGTAAATGAAAATTTTCCACCCAATCATTTCAGGCACAACAACCAGACTTCTCTGGTGGGTCCTCACAGCTTTGTTTCTCGCCAACTTTTCTTTAGACCTGTTGATAAAATCCTCAATCTCCTGAAAATTTCTAAGCACAGTTCTTCTCTGCCTTGAATTCAAAAACTTCGCAAACTCCCGGACATTTAAAGTTTTTAACTCATCAACTGTCTTTCCCTTGAATGTAAACTGTTTTTTCTTAAATTCCATTTTCTAATTTTGTTATTATAGATTTATCTTTTTTTGATAAAAAATGATTATTTGGTCTTGCATCTAAAAAATTATTCAATCTAATTCTTTTACTTTCTGTTAATTCTATTTCTTGCAGATTTATCAAAGCATATCTTCCGTCATCAAGTTTGAAATATCCTGTTTTATTATTTGCTCCAAGGTAATTTCCTTTACAAGTAATTTCATCCAAAGGAACATCTATTACATATTCTTTTCCAATTTCTATTTTTAATTTATTTGCCATTTTAATTAGTTTCTCCAATAATTTCATTGTAAATTCCAAATTGAGGACTTTCTCCTTTAATATGCACATTTGGCTTTTCCCCTTCATAAAATCTTTTTTGAACTATGTATCCCAATTCATCAACATCAAGGTCAAATTCATCTTTGAGATATTCTAAAATTTTACCTTTATCCCTTCTTATGAATGTTAATGTAGCTTCATCTTGTTTTAAGAATGCAATTCTCCCTCCATATTCTTTTCCAAAATCTACATAAACTTTATCTCCTTCTATAAGTAACCCTAAGTCTGATTTACTTGTAATTTCAGTATCTAATTTTTGTAACATTTTATTTTTTCTTCCCAGTTCTTCTCGGTCTCAGCAACCCTACTTTTCTTCCAGGCGGTGCATTTCTCTTCGCAACCTTGCTCTTTGGATTCTTTCCCCGTCCTGAACCAAACGGATGGTCAATTGCATTCATCTTTACTGCAGATGTCCGAGGCCATAATTTACTTTTTGATTTTTTAATATAATGCTGTTTCCCTGCTTTCAAAATCGGCTTGTCAAGTCTGCCCGCCCCTGCAACAACCCCGACAACTGCCCTGCAATTTAAATGAAGTTTCTTTTCCTTTTTCGACGGCATTAAAACAAAAACCGCTTCTCCCATAAACTTGCTCACTACAGCGGAATTCCCTGCACTCTTGATAAAAATTCCTCCATCACCAGGTCGCGATTCAATATTATAAATCTGTGTCTTCACAGGAATATCCCGCAATCTCAAAATATTTCCATTTTCAACTTTTTTATCAAATGAAATTCGTTGCCCCTCCACCATATTCTTAAATGCAGGCATATAAAAACTTCCCGCATTAGAACTCACTTTTGCCAACGGAGCACTATGCGCCGCAGAGTTAAACAACTTTGTAACCTTGCCTTCCCCTGAAAGCATCTTCGGATATTTCAACTTAAACCTAAACGCCTTCTTGCTGACTTTATAAGTATTAGTTCCCCTGCCCCGTCGCTGTGAAATTATTCGTTTTCCCATTTTAATTAATACTCACAAAATAATTTAATTCTTCTAAACTCTTTTTTAAAAGATTTGGAACAAAAGGGTTTAGTAATTTTGTCCTACCATTTAAATTTAATGGATTGATTTTTATTTCCAGATTCTTTCCCACATAACCTCTTGATTCAAGAATTGCAGAAATATCTTCTCCCATTTTTCTTATTACTTCTTCATTATTTTTAACATAAGGTCTGGCTTGTAATTCTCTTTCTCCTTTATTTATAACTACCATTAATTCATATTCAATATCATTTGTTTCATAAAATTCAATTTGTATTTTTTTTCCCATCTTACATCAATCCCAACTTCGTAGCCAAGTCAATAGCCAGAAATTTTTTATTTAATTTAACATAAATATATTTTTTATTATCCCTAATCAAAGTCCGAATCTTGTCAACTTTCACTTCAAACATTTCCTCAATTTCCTTTTTGATTTCCTGTTTTGTCTTGTTCTTCTCAGTTTCAAAAGTCAAAACATTCTGTGCTTCAATCATCATTACTGCTTTTTCAGTTACTATTGGTTTCATTCAAAATAACCTCCGTACATTTTTTGGATGAATGGAAATTTTATATTTGCTTTTAAATTCATTTTCTTAACTCCATTGGTATTTCAAATTTAGCATATTCTGGAAAAAGATTTTTCCCATAAATCAATCTTGAAAAACATTCTGCTGTAAGTTTAGCATCTTCAAGTGCGTTGTGTGGTTTACCTTCTCTGGAAATTTCCCCTTCTCTAACACTTCTTCGAGTGTCTTCAATCCCACATAGCTTTAAGATATTTTTTAATCCCATGTCGCTATTATTATCGTCCTTAGTTAAGAATTTTCCATTTAATTCAAGGAACTTTATTTGAGCAATTGTGTGCATATCAAAAGCTCTGTGATGATCTGGCCAGAAAGGATCTTTTTCAAAATATTTTATTGCTTTATATTTTAAAAATCCTTTGTCAAATTCAGGGAGATGACATAAAAGATTTTTCATTCTCCTTTCTTCAAGCCATCTGAAAAACTTTTCCAATAATTCTTTTTGTGATTGTTTATTTTTATCTCTTAATTCTTTTTCTGTTTTGCCTGTCACTTTTAATGCTTCTTCAATCACAATTTCTTCATCATCAATTCGCGACTCATCTAAAAATTCCTCCATTGTGTTTAAATCAACCGCCCCAATTTGCCAAATTCCATGTTCAACTGGATTCCCTCCACTTGTTTCAATATCTAAACTTATTGGTAAAGGTTGTTCGCTCATTTTAATTTTTCTCCTAAATATTTAATTGCACCTTCAGTATAAATTGTCAATCTTCCAACTCCTCCCCTCGCTAAATCAGTAACCCCCAAAGATTTAACATCCACAACCTCAAAAGCATTTGTCTTCACTTTCTCGTTTTCCCCAACAACTAAAAGCAATCCTGCATTTGATTTGTATTTCCTCCCTCTTAATTTTCCTTTCCCTGCCCTGACTGATTTTTTCTGCAAAGCCAGCTCAAACAAATCCTTGCCAAGAATTTTCTTTAAACTTGAAATCAAATCTTTTGTTTTCAAAGTGCTTAATTTAGTTTCAACAACCAAAGGAACATTTTCAACTTTTTTATTTTTCAAACTAGCATATCTATTTGCAATTTCCTTTCCATTTGCAGTAGCACTAATTACAGACATCAGTGCAATTTTTAATTCTTTTTTGTTTATCTTTTTTGTATTAATCATAGAAAGAATTTTCGGCGGATGCGCTCTCCGACCTCCACGGGCAAACGGAACAACAGCCCCAATCCAGTTAAACCTGTCCCCTCTTCTTGAAACAGACTTCCTCGGAATCCTTGAAATCCCCTGGCCATAATGCGTCTTCCAGACATGTCTCCTGTGCTTAATCTTCCCGCTCGCAGAATGCTGATTCCCTGCAACAGGCGACGGCGCATAAGGTTGCTGACTTTTCTTTACTTCCAAAACCTTCGTAACAATATCTTTTCGAATTTCAGCAGAAAAACATTTAGGCAAATCCAAACTTGCTTTTTCTTTTCCATTAATATCTAAAATTTTTGTTTTCATCTCAACTCCACCAACTCATAATTCTTTTTTAATTGTTTTTTACTCGCCCTAAGAGGAGCAGTGATAATTAATTGTCTCTTCGCTGAACCTTGAACAGAACCCTGAACAACAACATAATCTGTTTTCACATCGCCGTAATTTTTTATATTCTTGAATTTGTTTTCACCTTTTCCAATATCAATTATTTTGTTGTTGTAAACTGCCCGCGTAAACATGCCAAGCTGTCCAGCCATCGGAACCCTGAATATAACTCTTGCAGGATGCCATGGACCAAGACTGCCTGGCCGTCTTCTGCCTTTTTCCGACTTGTGAAACTTCAGCTTAATTCCAAATCTTTTTACAGGACCTTGAAAACCTTTCCCCTTTGTCAAGCCTCTAAAATCAACAAGCTGCCCATTCTCCAAAACATTTAAAACAGAAATTTCCTTGTTTAAATTTTCCCTGATAAAATTAAGTTTCTCTTCCAGACTTCCTGTAAGCCCAATCTCAACCAAATCTGGTTTTTTCTTCAAACCTGTTTTTTTCACAACAGAATAAAAAATCGCCCGAACATCATCATACTCTTTTTTCACTTCATCTATTTTCCGAACCTTTTTTGGAAGCTTGATTTTTCGTCTCAACTCTTTTTCCAGTTTCTCACCTAAAACACCATCAACAACTTTCCCGTCCTTGTAAAATCTCACAGAAAAAATCTTCATCACAGGGCACTCAAGGATTGTCACAGGAATTGTTTTCTCCTTTCCTTTAGTCATAGAATCAGGTGTATTGTCTTTCACAAGAGCAGAAGCCATGCCTGCTTTGTAACATATAAAACCCTTGACATTCTTCCCAGAATCAATTGCTCCCCAGTTAACACTAGGCAAAAACTTAGCAGCTCGCTTTCGCGGCCAAAACTGCAAACTTCCTTTTCTCGGTGATTTCCTTGTTGGCATTTGTCAATAATTTTCGCGGAATTATCATTTTATTACCCTGGATAAAATATCAAGAAAAAGTTGATTTATAAAACATTCGGTGGGGTTTTGGATTGGAGAAATTGCTCGCTGTTGTATACTCTAGAGAATGTAAATCATTAAAAAGAATTTTTCTTTTTGAATCAAATGGAAGTAAAAACATTAGGAGATTACCTTAAGAGTGATAATCCCAAAGAAATTATTTGGAGAACTTTTGAGTCCACATCTGGTCTTTATGTTTATGAGATAGGAGATTTCAATGACCAACAATTATTGGATAAAGAGGGAAAATTTAAGGTTTATGAAACAGACATAGAAGATTTTGGATTTACTTCTCCATCATTTTATAATTTATCTGAATTAAGGCGTATGGCAAACTTTCCAGAATTAATAGAAGGAGTTAATGCAGAAAGAGTTTCTAGATGTTCACTTTTTCCTTTCCAACCTGCGATGTAATTAAGCTTCAAAACCAAACTCTTTCTTCATCTCAATACCATCAATCACCGCGTCCTTTACAATTCTTCCTTTAGTTTGACCACGCTTGGGCAAACTGGTAAAAGATTTTCAGACAATAAACTCTTTTTCTGTTTCAATATTTTGTTCGTCAATAATCGCTTTCCTAAAAATTTTGCCTCTTCGTTTTGCCATCTCACGAATCTTTGCAAAATCAGTCTCGCCTTCAGGCATAATTATTTCTTCCACAAAAAAAACATGATTAATTTTTGCTTCTTTAAAATCTGGTTTCTCAAAAACAAAATTTTCAGCAATATTTTTATCAGAAGTTTTCAACCTGCAAAAATCTGCTTTTGGTCCACCATCTTTTTCTTTTCCTGCTTTTCCTGACTTAGGTGCCTTTGGCTTTATCTTTAACTTATTTTTCCCAACCTCAAAACTCAAAGCAAAAAAATTCTTTGGAAATTTCTCAAGCAAATTAATTATTTCTTTTCCCGACATTTCTTTGTCAATTAAATATCTCTTCACCCCCTGAAACTGCTTTTTATCTTTGAACTCTAACTCTCCTGTCAAATCTTGCGTTGACACAATCGCACCTGTAACCCTTGCACTCTCCTCGCCCAACTTCTTAGCCATAATTCTGACTAACCCATTCACAAACTCTGCAGAAGTCTTAATTGAATAACCCTTCCCGGTTTTCTTCGCCTCAATCAAAGCCCGATTTTGAAATTCCCCCTTGCTGAATTTTTGAAACTGCAAATGAACACTTTCATCAATATCACCATCAAAAATCTTTTTTATGAAATTCATAATTTCAAAAATTTTATTTTCTTTATAAACTTTTTCAATCACAAAACTTTATAAATTTAAACTACTTATTATGAATAACATGGAAGAAATTTATTTTAGAAAGATTATGGCTACTGTAATTTTAGCAACCCTTGTAGTTTTATCTTTTCTTTTAATAAAACCAA
Source organism: Candidatus Pacearchaeota archaeon (assembly GCA_023132255.1). Classification (GTDB taxonomy): domain Archaea; phylum Nanobdellota; class Nanobdellia; order Pacearchaeales; family GW2011-AR1; genus JAGLYK01. The sequence continues at coordinate 7,242 of JAGLYK010000028.1, read as the reverse complement.
TTTTATTATCAATAATTTTCGGAATTCTTTTAGCATTTATCTTCACGCCAGTATACAACTGGTTCTACAACACAACCAAGTCAAAAAATATCTCTGCCTTTTTAATCTGCTTTTTATTAATCCTGCTGATAGTCTTGCCTCTTTGGTTTTTAACACCAGTAATCATAGACCAGTCCGTTAAAATTTACATAAGTTCCCAGCAAATGGATTTTGTAAAACCTCTCAAAAGCATCTTTCCCGCGTTATTTGCTTCAGAAGAATTCTCAGTAGAAATTGGTTCTATTATTCATTCGTTTGTAACGAAGATAACTAATAAATTAATGAACTCCCTTTCCGCGCTCATCCTCAATTTCCCGACGATTTTTTTGCAGTCACTGGTTGTATTTTTCACATTATTTTTTGTACTTCGTGATAAAGAAGAGTTAACTTCTTACATAAAAAGCTTATTGCCTTTTACACAAGATGTTGAGATAAAACTGTTTAAACTTTCAAAAAACATAACCTCTTCTGTCATTTACGGGCAAATAGTTATTGGTATTGCCCAGGGTCTTCTTCTGGGATTAGGACTCTTTATTTTTAAAGTGCCTAATGCACTAATACTCACTTTATTAGCTTGTTTAGTAGGAATCTTTCCTATAATAGGAGTTGCAATTATCTGGGTGCCTGTTGCAATCTACCTTCTCATTGCAGGGAACACTCTTCCAGCTTTGGGGGTAATAATTTTTGGGCTGGTTTCTTCATCCATCGACAATTTTCTCAGACCAATAATTGTTTCAAAGAAAACAAAAATGCCTTCATCATTAATCTTAATCGGAATGATTGGAGGATTCTTCTTATTTGGCATTTTAGGATTAATCCTCGGTCCTTTGATATTGGCTTACCTTTTGATAATCCTTGAAGTTTACAGAAACAAAAAAATTCCCAGTATTCTCACCAAGTAACCATAAATATAAAAATAGTTTTATTTATCTAATTAAAAGAGATGGAATTAAAAATTAAACTTTTAAAATGGTCTGCCGGGCTCCCGGTTACAATGATAAATGAAATAACAGCAAAAAAAATAGGAGTTCATACAAAAGACAGGGTTGCTATTAAAACTCTTAAAAAAAGTCCTAAAGAAATTTCAACAATTATAAATACAACTAAAGGATTGGTTAGAAAAAACGAAATCGCAGTTTCTTCTGAACTTAAAAAAAGATTATGCTTAAGGGTTGGACAAAAAGTAGATGTAAAACTTGACCAGGCTCCAAAAAGTATAGTTTTCATAAATAAAAAATTAAATAAGAAAAAATTATCCTCAGAAGAAATAGACGAAATTATTAAAGATATTGTGGACAATTCTTTATCTGAACCTGAAATCGCGCTTTTTATTTCAGCAATGTATAATCATGGAATGAACATGAAAGAAACTATTTCTTTAATAAAGGCGATATTAAAGACAGGGAACAAGATTTCATTCAAAAATGAATTTGTTGTAGATAAGCATTGTATTGGCGGGGTTTCTGGAAATAGGACCACTCCAATAGTGGTTTCAATTTGTGCTGCTGCCGGATTGTTGGTTCCAAAGAATTCTTCAAAAGCAATCACCAGTGCAGCAGGGACAGCAGATGTTATAGAAACAGTTGCCAAAATAGAATTTTCCATAAAAGAGCTGAAAAAAATTGTGAAAAAAACAAATGCATGTATTGTGTGGGGGGGTGCTTTGGGCATGGTGCCTGCAGATTCAAAAATAATTAAAGTTGAAAAAATGTTGAAAATAGATCCTGAAGCTCAATTAATAGCGTCGATAATTTCAAAAAAACTTGCAGGAGGAAGCAAATATATTTTGATAGACATTCCTTATGGAAAGAATGCAAAAGTAGACAAAGCAAAAGCCCTGCGTTTAAAGAAAAAATTTGAACAGCTTGGAAAATATTTTAATAAAAAATTAAAGTGTGTTTTAACTGACGGAAGCCAGCCAATAGGAAACGGAATTGGTCCTGCCTTGGAATTAGTTGATGTGCTTAAAGTTTTAGACCCTGCTCAAGAAGGACCAAAGGATTTAGAAAAAAGATCTTTATTTTTAGCAGGACAGCTTTTAAAAATGACAAACAGACAAGAGACAAATAAAGAATCATCTTTGGATGATTTATCTAAAAATAATAAATCAAAAAAAATAAAGGGAATTCAGTTGGCAAAAGAAATTCTTTATTCAGGAAAAGCATTTAAAAAATTTAAACAAATTATCAAGGCACAGCAAGGGAAATTAAATAGCATACATTCAGCAAAATTCAAAAAACATATTTTATCAAAAAAGTCAGGAGAAATTTCTGAAATAAATAATAAAAAAATAAGTTCTTTAGCAAGAATTGCCGGCTGTCCAATAGATAAATTTTCCGGGCTTTATCTTTATTTTCATGTGGGAGACAAAGTAAAAAAACGCGAAAAAATTTTAACAATTTACTCAGAATCAAGAGCAAGACTTAAACATGCAGTTGATTTTTATGAGAAGGAGAAGCCAATAAAGATTAGGTGATTGTAACTATTTTTAAAAAGTAACAGAATGGGAATGTTTATAAAGTTTAAAGTTATAATAATTTAATGATAAAACAAATACAACTTATCCCAAAAGACATAATAATTCCAAGAGCAATAGTTTTAGATAAAGAACACAAGGAATTATATGGAGAGGCAGTAGCAAAAACGGCAGAACAATTTGGAAAAGATAGTCAGGCCTACAAAACAATTACAGGTGGAATAGATACGGCAAATGTGACTGGCTCTCAATTCTTTTGGAACACAAATTTAAATCAATACCTCTCAAATAATCAAAGGGTCGTTAATCTATCAGACATGGAAAAAATCAATGATATAGATGAAACCTTCTTTACAGGATTTTATTCAGATACCCCACAAATAATATTAAGAAGCGAGAATGCATCATGGAATCAAAATAAATATGTCTTAAAAAATTTAGTTAATCAAGTTAAAAATAGAGGACACATGTTTTCTTCGGGATATCCTTTAATAATCTCTAATCTAGAATTAATCAAAAATAATAGTTCGCAAAACAAATACGGATTATTATTAAAAATAAATGATAAAACAACAATGAAAAACGATAAAAGATTTGCATACCTGAATGATATGCAAAAGATTCAGTTTGGAAAGAAAACAAAAACAATTTATACTAAAGAAAATGGTTTGTCTGGGGTTTTCTTGGGCGGCGACGGCGATTTGGACTCCGGGGGCGACATTCGTACGAATTCGGGCGACTGTGGTCGGGTGGTCATTGTGAGTAATGAGAGTCACATTCTGAGATTGAAAACACCACAACTAAATTTTTAAACTTATTTTTTCTTTGTTTTCTATGGCTGAAAATCCCAGAGCAAGACTTAAAAATTATCTTAAGAAAAATCTGAAAAAAGGTTATACTATTGAATCTCTAAAATGGGCGCTTATAAAACAAGGATATTCCCGGACTGCAATTGAAAAAGCAATTGAACAGATTCATAAAGAACTTGCTGAGAAGGCGCCAGTACTGAAAGAAAAGCCAGTGATTAGTTATCTGATTATTGACGAGAATGACAATCCTATAACAGTTAAGAAATCTTGGTGGAAAAGATTATTAGAATAGATAGTAAACTTTAAAACTTATTGATTGATTCTAATATTAATGCCTCCGTCGCATAATGGTATTGCACCGGACTTGAGATCCGGGGCCTTCGGGCCATCCCCGTTCGATTCGGGGCGGGGGCGTTCATGGGATTGAAAATCCCATAAGTTCTCCGAATCTCATGGGTTAAAACCAAAAGATTTCTCGTCCCCGTTTTTATTCGGGTGAAGTTATTGAAAAGCGACAAACTAAAAAATTAATAACGACTTTTCAATGGCTGAATTAGGGGGCGTATATGGGGCTGAAAGCCCCGTGTTGGACTAGAACCTAAAGATGTAAATTCGATTCCGAGCGATTTCGCGAGAAGCAAAATAAAAATAAGTATTAACTTTGAGCGAGGTCGGGAGTTTGGGCGGGGGCGTTTAATTCTCAAAACTTTCTAATACCCGAGAATCAGGACTTAAAACAAAAACATGGTCCTCTTTAAATCTCAAACCCCGATAAACTTTCTGCCATAATTCTCTTCTTGCCTTGTCCTTGTAAAAATCCCAGTATTGCTGTGGTTTTGTCCTCATTAAAATTTTCCAAAAAGCATCCTGCACATTTGGATTAGGATATTTTGTAAAAACAATACTGTTGCATTCTTCCCCTGGAAAATCAATTCCCCTCGCACACCTAGTTGAAAACAAAACATCATTTCCCCCATCTTTAAATTTCTGAATCAACTTCCCGGTTTTATCCTCTCCTTGAATATCCTTTAATTTTTCTCTGCTGATTAAATTATTAATTTTAAATTCCTTAATCTCTTCTTCAGACGGCAAATCACTAAAAGCATTCACATGAATTAATATTGGCTTTTTCCCGACTTCAACACATTTGTTCAATGCTTTTAAATAACCCTTTCTTGTGAATTTCCCGGAAGAAAAATTAAAATACTTGCAATCCATTTCCAGACCAGTTCTTTGAACATCAATTCTCCCTTGGTGTTCTGTTTCTGCCTCAATTATTTTAAAATCCTCCAAACCAAAAACACTTTTCAAAACATTCTCTGAATGAATAGTCCCGGACATCAAAACTATAATCTTATTCTTGTCAACCATTTCCCTGAACTTCTTTGCAAGATTTGTCGTCACAATACTAGCAATCAAATTATTTTCCTTCCTGTCAAAAGTCACATAAGTTTCATTTAAAAAATCCTCAAACACTTTTGCTATTTCCCATGAATCAAAAACATAACTCTCGTCGTCAATTTCATGCAAAAGATCCTGTGAGTTCAAAAAAATCTTAAACAAATCATAAATCCCTGTTTCTTTCAAGGGAATTATCTCCTTGCCCTGTATGTTTATATCTCCTTTCATAGAGGGTACCTCGTTAGAGGTTCTCGTGCTGGGAGCGTAGCGAGGCAGTAGACCATTGGGTGTTGACTCAACTGCCTTGCGTATCCTCGGCGTTCTTTTTATTTGTCTGATTATCTCAACCATTTCTTTAACAAACCCTTTAGCAATTTCACCATTTATTGCTAATTGTATCAAGGAATTCTGCAGTCTTTCAATATTCAAATTTCTCTGATTTGAAAAACTATCCAGAAACTCATCGCACTCGTCAATAATTTCAACTTCTGTCAACGGCTTCCTGCCAATTGCAGACTCCAGTTTATACTTCAGAGAATTAAACACAATAACATCTGAATCCATATAAGAATTAAATTGCTCGTAGAATTTACAACCAGGTTTTCTCTGGTAAAAAATAAAATTCCCGTTTAACCCGCGATATTTCTTTTTTTCCGCATCTTTAAAATTAAAAGCATATTTTTCAGGCAAAACAGGACTCCAATAAGGGCAAACTCCTGCAAAAGAAAATCTCTTCACATCGCTGATGCAGGAAAAATTTTTAACATTAACTTTTTTATTTTGTTTTATATATTGCTGAATCTTCCTCCAATTTTTTTCCTTGATTTCAATTTTGCACGGGATATTATAATTATCCGCAGAAATATCATTTGCAATTGTGTTTTCAATTTCTTCTCTTTTGCCGGAAAAAATATCATGCAACTTTGAATTAATTTCCTGCTTAATTTTCGGAATCGCGTTTTTATTTATTTCTAAAAATTTACACTTGTGATTATTTCTTCCAGTTATAACACTAATCTTTAATTTTTCTTTATTATGTTTTAAAAGATATTTATCACTTTCATAATCTTTTTTATATTGTGCTTGCAAATTTTTTCCAGGCACAACCACAGATGTTTTTCCTAATTTATGGGCAATATTCAATGCAATTGCACTTTTACCAGTTCCGCAAATTCCATGAATAAAAATAACTTTGTGCCCTTGCTCAACAGCATCTAAAACTTCTTTTACAACATCTTCCTGAGTTTTGCTATTTGAGAATTTTAAAGGTTCAAGAGGTTTGTTGTTTTGGTATAATGACCATGTCATAAGTAAGAAAAATTTAGAGAGATTATAAAAGTTTTGTAGTTCTGTCAATTATTGGACAATATTCCCAAGAAGAAGTTGCTGAGCACATTCTCTTATCTAGTTGTTCAATCTCTTCTATATTTATTTGCCCTTTTAAAGAAGTTTTATATGATTGGTACAAAAAGATGGCTCCTCTTTTTATCTCACGATTGTTTGCAGAATTTGTTACTTTTTTTACATATACACTCATAGCAGATATAAAAATTGCCTTCTCTAATGGTCCCATTCTTTTTTATTTAATAGATACTTTTTAAAAATTATTATACTCCAGTTATATCTAGAAAAAGTTCAGACTTAGCACATTAATAATAATTAACCAAACAATGCACTAAGTCCTTCTGCTGCAGCTTCTTTCTTTTCTTCTTTTGGTTTTGCTTCTGGTTTCTTTTCTTCCTTGGGTGCTTCTGCACTTGGAGCAGCAGCAACCAAACTCGCACTCTCAAGCTCCTTCGCTATGTTCACACCTTTCAAACTGGCAATAAGCGACTTCACTTTTGCTTCATCAACTTCCCCGCCAGCAGCCGCAACAACACTTTTTAAATTCTCTTCATTCACGTCCTTGCCGAGTTTATGCAGCAACAACGCGCCATATGTGTATTCCATTTTTATTTATTTTCCTCTGTTAAATTTACTTGTTGAAAATCATAATCGCTTGGAAGACTTCCTCCCCCAGATAAAGTATAATCTGGGTTTTCTTTTAAGATTTTATTTAATTTATCTTCAAGAAATCTTTTTCTTTCCTCTTCAGGATTTCCAATTGCTAATTCTTCTGCCATTCTAAGAAATTTATCATATTCCCTATTCTTTATATCATCTAAATTAATAACTTTATTCATTTTCTTCCCCCTTAGATTTATTTTCTGAAGCATCATCTTGTTTATTTTCAGTTTCTTCAACTTTGTTTTCTTCTATTGATTTATCTTCTTTTTTCTCTTTTTCAGCAGGTTTTAAATTTTCCAGCGCCTTTGCATGAACATTTACCTTTCCAATTAAAAACTTAATTGTGTCTTCTGACGCATAACCAATCTCAACAGAAAAACCTAATGCCTTATTGTAAGCAGTTTTCAATTCCTCAATAGTGGCTTGCTTGTCAATTTTAATGTCCAGATATAATTTTCCTTCTTTAGTGTCAAAAGCGCACAAAGGAATAAACCCAATTGAAAACGGCTT
>JAGLYK010000027.1 GCA_023132255.1 Candidatus Pacearchaeota archaeon | reverse complement strand
CATCTTTTATTCCAAATTGTTTTTTCAATTTATTAACAATTTCTTGCTTTTGATTTAAATTTAAAATTTTTAATTGTATCATTTTATTATCATGTATTTGTGTTTACTTTTTTTAGTCATGGGAATTCCTGCTACTTCCCCTAACTTTTGTATTTTTTTGTTTTTAGCATTTTTTTCCCTAATAAAGAAAACTTCAATATCGTATTTCCCATTCACTAACTTTTTATTACGGTATGATAAATTTAATTGATTATTTGGGAAAGGTTTTCCAGTAGGTTCTTTTCTAAGCCATTTAGGGATCTTATAATTTTCATTTATGAAGAAAATAAAATCAAAATCAGAATATAAGCTTCCCCTAAATCCTTGAGAGGCGTATTTTCCAAAAGTTTCTTTAACTGAACTTCCTATTAAGATTATTTTTAAAATATTTTCATTTGGAAGAAATTTATCTTTAATTATTTTAATTGCTTTCTTTCTCAAATTTCTTTGTTTTTCTAAAGGGAATTTAATTTTTTTTGGTCTAGTTGTTTTCATTTTTTACAAAAGATTATGTGTTTTCAAAAACTCTTTTTCACATTTGGGTGTTGCTCACTTGGATGAAATCTGTTCTCAATTTCAGTTTCTATCTTTTTCAAAACCTTGTGCATTGTCCTTGCAAAATCCCAATCATGAGCATTTGCCTCAAACACATCTGTGCTGTTTATGACTTTAATATTTATACTATATTTTTTCCTTTTGCCCTCTTTTTTATACTCTTTAATATGAACTTTTAAAGCAATAATATTTTTTATTTGTCTCTGAATTTTTGGAAAATACTCATTTAATAATTTATCAGCTAATCTTTTTTCTTCTTCTGTTAAAATATCTATTCCTTTTATTTCAATTGATGGAATTTGATTTTTCATAGATATATTAAATCATTAAAACTTAATAAACTTTTGTTTTGTTTATTTCAATTTCCTAAACTTCGCAATAAAAAATCCTTCTGTGTTGTTGTCTTGGGGATAAATTCTCGCGCATTTTTTTACTTCTTGTAAAAATTCTTTTCTTTCCCATTTTATAATGCCCTCGCGGGTTTTTATTGGCAAAGAAATTTTTTCAAGTTTTACATTTGAAAATTCATTTAAAATATAATCAACAACTTCCTCATTTTCTTCTGGGGCATGGGTGCAGGTGCTGTATACTAATTCTCCGCCTGATTTTAAAATTTCAAATGCTAAAAGAACAAGTTGTTTTTGGATTCGCGAAAGAGCTTTTATTGTTTTGATGTTCCACATTGCGTAAGTTTTTGGAGAGCTTCGCAATGTTCCTTCTCCAGAGCAAGGTGCGTCTACTAAAATTTTGCTAAACTTTAATTCTGGGTTGTATTTTTTTATTCTGTTGCAAAACGCCACCCCGTCTTTTTTTGTGATTATTGTGTTTGTAACCCCGCATCTTTCTAAATTTGAAGCAAGAATTTTTATTCTTCCCAAGCTAACTTCATTCGCAATTATTGAACCAGAATTTTTCATTTCCGAAGCTATTTGAGTTGTCTTGCTTCCTGGAGCAGAGCACAAATCCAAAATTTTTTCTGATTCTTTTGGTTGCAAAGCAATAACAGGTAGCATGCTTGCGAGTTCCTGAATATAATAATATCCTAATAAATGTTCCAAAGCACGACCAAGTTCACCCGGTTCTAAATTATTTTCAACAACCATAACTTCTGGATAATCTTTATATGGCTGTTTTATTTTCCATTTCTTGTCTTCAAGTTTTTTCTTTAATTCTTTTGGAGAAATTTTTATTTTGTTGCAGCGAATTGATTTTACAGGAGGAATTTTCAAAATCTCTAAATAATCTTGAAAATCTTTTTTATCTGGAAGAAGTTTTTGCATTCTTTCTAGGAAAAGTGGTTTGAGGGAAGGAAATTTTCTTTTGTTCATAAATATAGAAAAACTAATTTGTTTTTAATTGTTTTTGAGAAGGGTTATTTTTAATTAAGAATTATTTTAGTAATTTAAGAACTGCTTTAAATCTCATCTCAGCGTATTTATAATCATCTCCTATTAAAGGTATGCAGTGCCCAATAGCATTTCTTTGAGGAATAACTTTATTTAATTCGTGTTCAAAATTACTTTTGTCTTTACTTTTTAAAAAAGCCTCAAAATCTTTCCAATTCTTTTTATAAATTATTATATCTTTTAATTGTCCTAAATGGGTATACTCTAAATTGTCTTTTCTTGGAGCATCATCATATTTTGAGTTTTGTATAGATGCTTCTACTTTTTGTTTAATGCCCTCGGGAATTCTATCTCCCCACCAATTTGGAACATTTTTAAGAACATCTCTAATTAAATCTCTTAAAATATTTTCCGTAATAAAAAGCCATCTATATGCAAGAACCATTTTTTCAACTTTTGTTTGGTAATTAAAAAAATAAGTTTTTTCTGTAGAATTAAGTTTTTTCTTATTTTTCTTTGAATTTTTTTTTATTATATTTTCTACACTAGAAGCTTTTTCATTTACCTTTTTCTTATTAGGAACATATCTCATGTTTGCCATTATTTTTTTATAAACTCCTGGTTTGATTTTTTCTGCAAAACCCAAGTTTTCTGCCGAACTTAATGTTGGGCTTACAATTTTTTCGTTTATATTCAACTCTTTTGAGATTTGTTTGTAATTTTTTTTCCCATCGGCTTTTTTAAGAATTATTTTCGCGTCAGGGAAGTTTTTTAATAGAGTTTGAGCATTCCCTCCTAATTTCCCTGCGTCAGCAACCATCCTAAACCACCTTCCTATATTTAGTTCCCTCTTTTATAAACAAACCTTCGCTCTCTAGTTTTTGCCAAACTTTAGAAATAGTTTTTGAAGAAACTTTTAATAAATTGATTATCTCTGCTTGACCCTTTCCTTCAGTTAAACCATAAATTTTTCTTTCAGTTTCATTTAACTTTTTTATTTTTTCAACTATTTTTTGTTTAACTAAAAATTCCATCATTTCTCTTATTTTTTTAATATCTTGTTCACTTGTCATTTTTTACCTTTTTTTGATTTATCTGCCTATGCAAATTTCCAGAGTCTTTTTCCAGAAGCCTTGCTGTTTCTCTTAATCCTAAACAATTAACTGCAATTTTTAACTTTTCTTTTTCAGAAACTTCGGCTTTACAATTAATTAAGATTAAACAATCCATTCTTTTCTTTATTTCCTCTAAAATTTTATTACTCATTTTCTTTTCCATCCTTTTGTATCCCTCACATTTTTTATGTTCACTATTGGACTAATTTCATCAGAAGTAAATCCTAATCTTTTCAAAGAATAAATCTTATCCTCCTGGTCTTTAATATTTTGAACTCCAATTATAGCAAAAATTTTATCTAATTTCTTACAAATCGTTTCAAATTGTGTTTTATCCATTTTTCTTTTTTAATCCATGTTTAGTTACATTAACAAAATTAACAGTTTTTCCAGTTATCTCTGCTATTTCTGAGGGTGAAAGCCCAATCTCAGATAATAATTTAACTTTCTCTCTAAAATTTTTTTCTTGAGTTGCCATAATTCCAATTAATTTAGTCATTCTATCTAATCTTTCAAATAATTTTGTTTCATTAACCATTTTTTTTAATCATTGCCTTCTCTTTAGAGGAATGCGATTTAGTTATCCCAAGTATAGATGAAATATCCTCATCTTTCTCTATGCCTTTTTTTAATAAATACGAAATTTTATCCTTCATAGTGGTTTTCTCCGTCAATGCATCTCGAATATCTATTAGTAAACTCGCAATTAAGTTTAATTTTATCGAAAGTTCTTCTACTTCTTTTTTTTCAACCATTAAAATTAGTGGAATAGTAGGTTTTTAAGTCTTTCTATTTTATTCACCTTCGGTATATAAATATATATTTATATAAATATCTACTTTTATAAGTATCCCAAAACATCAAAACCATTTCTCCAATTTATCCTGCCGTTTTCCATCAATAACTTCTTTAATTTCAACTCCAAAAACATGAAAAATATTTTCAACTGCCGGCAGAATCTGATGCTCTAAATAATATTTAATATTGTATTCTTCTTTTTCATGCGGAAGCTTTACTTTGTCTCTTACTAGTTTGCTTTTTCCATGAGTTTCTGCAATATAATAACTAATTAAATTTCCCTGGCTAATTGGAATATTTTGCTCTTTCATTTTTTTGGCGGCAACAACATGCGGAGAAATTGCACGATATTCTGAAATTGGTTTTTTCAACTGCGTCCTTATTATTAAATCTTCTTTGTCAATCTTTCTTTGTTTTATTTTTTTAATTATTTTCTTTACATATTCAAGCGATTTCTTTTCATTGCCTTCTTTTAAAATTTGCCTGATAATTTTATTCTGAACTTCCCTCGCTAATTTGCACCAATCTCGTCTGACTGTTTCAAAACCTCTTATTTTTATTTTTCCCTGTTTGTCTATTAAAGCGTATTTTTTCTTTGCACCTGTTGTTCCTGCCCGGGTTGTAACCCATAGACCTCGCTCAAAAAATCCCTCTAATTCAAGTTCCATAATTCCTGGAAGTTCTGAATTTAATTTTTTCAAAAGTTCAAGTGCTTGTTTTTGAGTTTTATCTTCGAGAGAAAAAGCGACGCTGTCTGTATCTGCATAAATGACTTTGTAACCTGCTTCTTTTGTTTTTTTAATTGCTTCTTTGTTTAGCTTTCTTACAAAAGCAAGAATTGAATTTGATGCTTCTGCTGAAAAATATCTTGCACCGAAAAAAGCGACATAACCGTGCACTGATGCAGATAACAATTTAAACGCGTTGCTTCGTGCCTGAGTGATTGTGTTTGGATTTTTTTTGTATTCTGCTTTGAATTGTTTTCTTTTTTTAAAAATCTCTTTTACAAGCATTGGGAAAAATCCCGGTTTTTTTTCAAAATAGAATTTTGTTGGTTTTCCCTTGTAATTTATTTCTGGGGATTCGTAAGAATCTTTTTCTTTTTTTTCTAAGAGTGTTGCTTTTGATAAATTAAATGAGACGATTATGCTCGTGTGCATTGATGTGAAGTCAAATATTGCAATTTTTTCGTAGAGCCCTGGCTTTGGCTCGAAAACAAATGCTCCTTCTGATGGAGGTCTGTGCCGTCGCTCTCTAATTTCGTCGTAGCCTGGACGTTTTTCTGGAATCTCGTTGAATTTTTCCAGATTATGTAAAATATAAGACTCAACTTGTTTTGATAATCCGTTTCTTGATATTTCAAAAATTGGTTCCTGAATTATTCTTGAAAATTCCAAGAGGTCTGGCCAGAATTTTTTAAATAAATTAAAAACCAACACAGAGTCGTGCAGGTTGTATTCGTAGTATTGTTCCCAGTCCATTCCTTCTAAGTTTGATGAATGTTGCATTTTGAAATCTTTTTTTGTGTCCCCAAGGAATTCTTTTGAGACTTCGTTTAATGAAAGTGTTTCAGATTGCATATATTGAGAATAAGCAGTTCTAATAAATTTTAAAAGGTCTACGTGAACAATTCCGTTTATTTTTCCTGTTAGATTTATTCCTCTTGAGAATTTTGGCTGAGTGCCGTCTAAACCTAAGGGGAGTTTTATTTTGTTTTTTTCTGCTCTGGCTTTTATGTAAGGCAAATCAAAACCGTCTGAAAAATATCCTGTGAGAAAATCCGGGGAAATTTTCTTGACATATTCCACAAATTTTTCCAGGAGTTCTGTTTCATCTTTTACATATTCCACATAACTTGGTTTTTTTCCAGAAGTTTTTTTCCAGGTCAGAACTTTTTTGAAATTATCCGAAACCAATGAAATCATTAATATTTCTCCTTCACCAATTTTTAACGCATCTGTTTCAATGTCGTAAGAAAGTATTTTTGGCTTGAATTTTTTGTCAGGAATTTTTTTTGATTTTTCTAATTTTAAACACAAATCCACTTCGAGGATGGAATCAATTCCTCCGAATTCCAAAGAATTGTTTAAAACTTCTCCTGAAATTTCATACCAGTTTAAAGGCAGAATATTTTTTTCTATTATATAATGGGTTGTAAGTCCCAAATCATATCCTCGTCGTTTTTCTATTTCGGAGGTTCCTAATTTATCTGCAATGTCGTGGAGGTCCTTGTAATTTGTCGCGAAAATTTTTAGTGCTTTGACTTTTTTTCCCAGAAAGTTTTTTTCATGCAGTTCTACTGATTCAACTTTTGTGTTTCTTGCTTTTGTGTTTAATTTTATTTTTTTTACTTTTTCTATTAACTTATTTATTTTTTCCTGTTTTAAATTATCTTTTAAAATCGCCCAAACATAAACCAGGCAATGGTCTATTATGCATATTCTTTTTCCATGGTTGTCTCTGCCAATGATTTTTGCATAGTTTTTTCCCTGAAAATCAAAGAAATCATAATCAATTGGAATGAAATCTGTTTTCATGTCATTAAAAAGAATAAGAGTTATTTAAAGATTGAGTTGAATAATAGTAAAATTTATATACTCTTTTAAAGTGGTTACAGCATGGAATTTAAACAGATAAATAAGAATTGCAAACAAAGGCTTGCTAAAAATTTAGCAGGTTCTATTGAAAGAGGATTCTATTTTGAAGATTGTTTAGTGGGATATTATCTTGGTGAAGGAATAGAAACAATTACAATTAACGGAAAAGAACGCAACATTCATGATGGTAATTACAGAGGAGTTTTTAATTTGGCTGTCAAACTTGTTGAAGATGTTCTTGGTTACAGTCCTAAACTAGGAAAAACTGCAAATATTGTTTGTGAAGCATTACAAACTACAATTAATCGAGAATATGGGGATAAAAAATATTGGGAATAAATCAATAATTATTTATATCTTTTATTCTTAATTTAACTATGGGATTGAATATTAGAGACATAATACCGAGAAAGGAAATTGAAGTTGTGGAGCTGAAAGACAAAACCTTGTGTGTTGATGCATTTAATGTTTTGTATCAGTTCTTGTCTACGATTCGGCAGTATGACGGGACCCCGTTGATGGATAATAATAAAAAAGTGACAAGCCATCTTTCCGGAATTTTTTACAGGAATATTGCATTGCTTTCTGAAGGAATGAAACTGGTTTATGTTTTTGATGGCCAAGCTCCAGAGCTTAAGTCAAAGACTCATGAGAAGAGAGAAGGAATCAGAGATTTGGCTAAGGAAAAATATGAAAATGCAAAGCAGAAAGAAGATTTTTCCGGGATGAAAAAATACAGTTCGCAGATGGTTCGCCTTGACGACGAGATGATTAAAGAGAGCAAGGAACTTTTAGAAGCCATGGGTATTCCAGTTGTCCAGGCGCTGGGAGAAGGCGAGGCTGAGGCAGCTTATCTTTGCAAGGTCAAGCAAGAAGTTTATGCAAGTGCGAGCCAGGATTATGACAGCTTGCTTTTTGGAGCACCTAAATTAATCAGGAACCTGACTTTGTCCAGAAAGAGAAAAACTTATTCAGGTTATGTTGAAGTGAAAATAGAGTTGATTAAACTGGATGATGTCCTGAATTCTTTGGGGATAAATTTGGACCAGTTGATTTGTCTTGGGATTTTGGTTGGGACAGATTATAATCCAAAAGGACTTCCCGGAATTGGGCAGAAAAGAGCATTGGATATTGTCAAGAAATACCAGCAGCCAGTTTTGATTTTTGAGAGTATTGAAGAACAGATTATGAGTTTGAATCAGGAAGATAGATTTGACTGGAAGGAGATTTTTGAATTATTTCACAAGCCAAATGTTGTTAATGCTGATTTTAATTTTAAGAAAGTTGATGAAGAAAAGATTAAGGAAATTTTAGTTGAAAGACATAATTTTTCTGAGGAAAGAGTAAAAAAACAATTAAATAAAATGAGGGAGATTGAAGAAAAACAAAAACAAAAAGGACTGGATAAATGGTTTTAAAAATATTAAATTCTTTCTTATCTTATGAAAAATCCTCGTGCATTTGATGTTTTAGGAAATATTGCTATTGTAAATTTTCCAGATGATTTTAAATTAAAAAATAAAAAAAAGTTTGCTGAAAAACTTTTAAAAGAGCAAAGTTCAATTAAAACTATTTTAGAAAAGCAAGGCAAAGTTAAAGGAAGATTAAGAAAAATTTCTACAAAGCATTTAGCAGGTGAAAAAACAAAAGAAGTTTTGTACAAAGAAAATAAATGTGTTTTTCGTTTTAATATTGACACAACTTATTTTTCTCCTCGGTTAAGCAATGAAAGAAACGAGATTGCTTCAAAAATAAAAAAAGGTGATGAAGTTTTAGTTATGTTTGCAGGTGTTGCGCCTTTTTCAATTGTTATAGCAAAGAATTCAAATGCAAAGAAAGTTTATTCTAATGAAATAAACAGAGAAGCAAATAAATATGCTAAGTTGAATATTGAAAGAAATAAGTTGAAAGATAAAGTTGAATTGATTCCTGGAGATATTAAAAAGGTTGCTAAGAGTTTACCAAAATTCAATGTAGTGGTAATGCCTCGTCCAAAATTAAAAGAAAGTTTTCTTGAACAGGCATTTATGTTGAGCAAGAAAAACACAAGAATTTATTATTATGATTTTTGTAAAATTGGGGAAGCACCGCCTGGTGTACCCCAAAATCTCTGGGGCAAAAAATTAATTGTTGAAAAAATTAAAAAAGAGGCACAAAAGTTTAAGAAAAAAATAAAAATTTTAAAAGTAAAACAGGCAGGAGAAATTGCTCCGTACAAAATCAGATTAAGAGTAGATTTTAAGGTTTTAGATATTTTTTAAAATTGATACTCAAAAGCCCCAATATCTAGAATCCCAACAATAGGATTGCCTTCAAAATCAGTTGTTAAACCAACATCTGTTCCAGCGTCAATTGCTAGAGAAGTTGGTTGAAGATGGAAATCATGATTCAAAGCATCAACGAAAAGTGGGTCTGTTGCAATTGAATTTTGATCTTGTGATTTTTCTGATTGATACATTGAGAATTGTGACATTGTGTAGCGATAACCTTGAAAATTAATCATATTTCCACTTGCTTGATACCAACAATTATAATTCAAATTCAAGTTTTCCAACCCTTCATAAGCAGATGATATGTAAATACAAATGTCTGTTGATTTATAAAAGATATTGTTGGCTATCTGTATTTGACCTACATAAGGGATAGCTTCCCAATTTAAAACATGCACGCCCCAAGGATCCGGTCTCTGACTATGTCCCCAGCTGCCACCAGCATCAGCGCAGGTGTTACTTACAAAAGAGATATTATCCATAAATGAATTTTCATCGAAATTCCAAAATTCATAAGACCACTCGCAATTCCAGATGATATTGTTTTGATACCTAATATTATATTGATTTTTATTTGGTTCGTTGTTTTGATTTGTTAATGCACTATCGTAAATTTCCCAAATGCGGCACCTTTCGACTAAATTGTCATGCGCATTTCCCCAAAATTCCACACCGTTCCCATATCTTACTAAATGATGATAACCTTCAAGTTCACCTCCACCAATATATGAAAGGTCGCAATCCCTGACGACTATATGATGAGTATTTCCTCCTCCAATACCATGAGCACCACCATATTTTAACTCAAGGTTTTCATATATAATATAGCCTTTATTTGACTCATCAATTATATGCCTTGTTAACGCACATTCAATATCTGAATAGTAAGATGCCGGATTATTTATGGAATAAATTTTAATTACAGAATTTTCTTTATCATACCAGAACTCACCCTGTGTAGATAGGTTTTCTTCATTCCAAACCTTTATTCCAACAGATTCTTCATTATTAAAAATTATATTTCCCACATCAACACCAAACAAATTAATTTCATTCTCTGCACACTGTTTAAAACTTAATGTATCAATATTGAATATTGCACCTTCAGGTAAGACTCCGCCAAGGAAGAAAGTGATTCTCCCATCAATGGCAGTTACACTAGATTTAAATAATACTTCATAAGTTGCCCAATCTGTGGTAATTGTTGGATTGCCATTTATTCTAAAAGAATAATAATTGTTCCAAGGAGAAGATGTTTTCATAAGACTTATATCTCCAATGTTAAATTCTATACTAGATTTAGCCCTAAATGTTAGTTTATAGTAATTTCCTGCTGTAATGTCAATATTCATTGTATAAAATTGTATATGATTTATTTGATTTCCACTTTTTGTGCACTTTATCTTATAACTAGCAGGAGAAGAATCAAAGTCAACTGTATCCCTACTTCCAGTAACTACAGCATCGCTTTCACTATATAAATGCCACTCATTTGTATTTATATCAAAACTAGGGTTAAATAACAATTCATTACCCATTACATCTATTGATGGTATTGATTGTGTAGCCCAAATATTTCCCCCTTCATATATCCAATCGTTTAAATCGTTTTTCTCTACAGATCCTAATAACAAAGGCTTATCCCCTGTTCCATAAGCACTATAGGTTATATGACCAGTCTCATCTCCGCTGTGAGGTATTAATTGCTCTCTCCAAACATCCCCTCTCTTAAATAAAATTATATCTCCTGATTCAAAATTCATAGAATTAACTTTAGAAATAGTTTTCCAAGGATGAGTATAATTCCCATTCCATGAATCATCACCTTCGTTAGAAATATAATAATCTCCGACAATATAATCACAATTTGCATCACAACATCTGTCTGTATCTGT
>JAGLYK010000026.1 GCA_023132255.1 Candidatus Pacearchaeota archaeon | reverse complement strand
AAGCATTTTTTTCGCTGCCTTGTATTCGTCAAGATGCGCATATTTATCACTAATATAAATAACTTCTTTTATTCTGCTTTGGATAATTAATTTAGTGCATTCATTGCAAGGGTGCATTGCAAGATATATTTTACAGTTGTCCAGTCTGACAGTCGCGTTAGTTATTGCATTTGCTTCAGCATGAACAACATAAATATATTTTGTGTCTAATTTTTCTCCGTCTCTTTTCCACGGGAGTTCATCATCAGAGCATCCTATTGGAAATCCGTTATATCCTGTAGCGACAATGTGATTTTTTTCATTAACTATGCAAGCACCGACTTGCGAATTCGGGTCTTTGCTTCTCATTGCAGAAATCATTGCAACTCCCATAAAATATTCATCCCATGAAATATAATCTTTTCTTTTTTCAGTTTTCTCGCCTGATAAAATTCTTTGATAAATCTCTTCAACCTGCTTATATAATTCATCAAAACTCTTGTCATTATTCAAAACAAAATCAGCCATCTTAATGCAGGCACTTAAATTCTGCTTGTTAGGGTCATTAGAAAACATTTCTCTTTTTTCGTTTTCTAAAAATTCATCATAAATAATATTATCAGTTTCACTCTGCCTTATTAAAATTCTTGAATATCTTATCTCAGGCTCAGCATCAACAGCAATCAAATAAAAGTTTTCTTTTTTCTTTAGTGCCTCTACTTCACCAGTTGTTCGTATGCTTTCTATCACGCAATCTCCTGCTTTTTCCTTTGCTTTTTCATAAAGCTGCTCGACAATATAACTTGGAGAGTGCATCTCTCTTAACTGATTAGCAATTAAAACCATGTTGTCTCTGTTTACTGACAAACCTCTTTTTTTTATTTCTTCAATTAAAAATTCTCTAACAGAAAAATGTTTGAACCCTTTTCTTTTAAAAAAATCAACAACAGTTCCTTTTCCTGCACCTAATGTTCCTGTTAATCCAATTATCATTAAAAAATATATTTAAAATTCTTTTTAAGAATTGTTGTGATAATTAGATATTTAATCTAAAATTCTTTCTAAGTGATTTCTTATTTCCTGTTGCATTGCCTTTGGATTGTCTTTCTGATAAGGAATTAAAATTGATATATCAGGATAATTCTTTGCAATTTCTAAATATCCTTTGTCTATTAATTCGGGATTTTTGGAAACTTTCTCCTCCATTCTATCCTTATTATTTATTTTTTTAATAAGTTCTTTTTGATTTCCGGTTAAAATGAATAATCTATCTGGAAGAATCCCAAAAGTTGCGATTTTATTGATGTAATCAATTAAACCTTTATATTCCAAATCCAAGCCCCCAAGTTTTCCCTGATAAATTTTTGTAGAAGGCCAACTTCTATCTTCTAATATGCTTATACCTTTATTTAAAGAAGGTTTTATTATTTTATGAAAAGTTTCAACCCTGTCTGCACTATATAAAAAAAGTTCTGTTAAAGGATGCAAGTCAAAATCCTCTCTTTCTTGGAGGATATTTCTTATTATTTTTCCAGGTTCTGTTTGTCCTGGTTCTCTCACAGAAATAAAAGGTATTTGCTTCTCTAAGAAATATTTTTCTATACCTTTGGACTGGAAACTTTTTCCAAAATACTCCCCTCCTTCAAGAATAATATATCTCCCTTTTCCCATTCTTACACAATCCTCTCTAATGCTTTTTTCCCTGTCCAGATACATAGTTCTGCACATCTAAATCCCTGAAGACATTTAGGTTTCAAAGCTTTTTTTCCATACTCTAATTGAAATTGCTTATATTTTTTTGCCGTTTCTAAAGTATTTTTCATTATTTCATATTGAGGATGCCCGCACATTCTTAATAAAGTTTTTGAACGAAAATCTTCAATTAATCCTCTTTCATTAACTCTAACTAACTGAGCTTGTGGAAAATCATAATTTGAAATTTCCTCCAAGTCTTTTAACCATTCATCTTTTAATCTTTCTGGAACTATGTCTGGAACAAAAAAACCTAAGGGGGCTTTTAGTTGAATTCCATCTGATATATGACAATTAGTTGTTCTGTGCCTATGTGTCTGTGCTAATCCTGCAAAACTCATTAAATAACTTGTGGAATAAACATCTCCAAAATGTTCTTCTACATTTTTTAAATTAAATAACGAAAGATGCCTGTCTGTCTGATTCTCTAATCCAGGTATCTTAAATTTTTCTGTTTGATTTACAAAATTCTCTGCACTTTTTGTTAGTCTTTGTTTAAGAACATTGTCGCTTTTATGATACTTGTTGTAAAAATCTTCAAATTCGCTAATTAAATAATTAATTTGCCTTAGATTTAATGAATGAATCATTTTAGTTGGAGTAAAAACACTTGTCATATATCTTGCATTTTCCTGGGCAAGTATTTTAATTGCTTCTTTTCTTTCTTCTTGATTAGACATTGCAGGATAAACTTCATTAATTTCCGGCATGAGCAAATTCATCCACTTATCATATTTTTCTTTTTGTTCTGGAACCATATTTTTCATTTGAGTGTATCTTGCAGATTTTTCTGAAGTTGCATATTGCTTTTCATTGTTTAACATCATAACAAACATCTTTGGATATCCTGTAAAATGAAAATTTAATCCCATATGTTCAAATACACTATGATGCCCTTTATTTATCATTTTATCCATTAAGTCTTTCTTTGGAATCTCTTTTTGCACTTCTTCAAAATCTTTTTTAGTGTAACATTGCCTTCCACAATGATAAGAAAAATCCTTCATACTCTTAATAGTTTTTAATCTATTTGTAGAACCAATTAATTTTAATTCCATGAGACGATATAATTTTTTTCCTATTTAAAGAAATCTGTGGTAGAAAATATATTTAAATTAAGTTCTCAATAGTTAATTTTTTAATTTCCTGTTTTGGATTGTATATATACTTTTCTTTTATTGGAGGTTTCATATTTGTTAGAACATTTTTGAAAGAACCTCGCTG
The DNA here is from genome assembly GCA_023132255.1 of Candidatus Pacearchaeota archaeon. Taxonomy (GTDB): domain Archaea; phylum Nanobdellota; class Nanobdellia; order Pacearchaeales; family GW2011-AR1; genus JAGLYK01. The sequence continues at coordinate 2,145 of JAGLYK010000026.1, read as the reverse complement.
TTTTTCAATCAAAAATTTTCCTTCTTTTCTAAATATTATTGAGCCCCCTTCAGAATATTCTTCAAACTGTTCTAGATTATAAACGTCCCTTGGGTCAGGTTCTGAATGTTCTTCCCCCCACTGCCATTTATACATTATTTGTCTTTTCCAGTTTTTATTAAGCGAGGAGAATAACTCTTCAATTCCTGTCGGCTTTACTTTTATTTTCTGAATCATAATTACATTATCTCAAATCATTTTATAAATATAATTATGCTCTAAAATACACATCAAGAAACTTTTAAAAACCTTTTCTTCTCTTTTTCTCTATGTCAGTTAAAGAATTAACAAATAATAATTTTGAAGAATTTATTAAAGAAGGAATTGTGCTGATAGATTTTTCTGCTGACTGGTGTATGCCGTGTTTGGTGATGTCCCCGATAATTGAAGGATTAAGTGAAAAACTTAAAGGAAAAATAAAATTCGGCAAAGTTAATGTTGAAAATAACCAGGAACTTGCGCAAAAATTTAATGTTAGTTCTATTCCGAATTTTGTTTTGCTTAAAGATGGAAGAATGATTGAGCAGTTTGTTGGTTCAATGTCTGAAAATGAGTTTGAGGAAAAGTTGGAAAAGTATGTTTAGATTTCTATTCTTCAATTAAATCTGTGAACCAATCTGAATGTCTAAAGCATTCATCATGTTTATCACAATCTTGACAAAACGCAATATAACAATCCCAAGCAGTCATGTAATTTTCATATTCTTTACTATGTTTAATAAATAATTCTTCATGACACTCTTTAACTCGGTCCCACATATCTACTGCTTCTACATCGTAAGGGTGTGAAGGAAAAATCATTAAATAAATTGAGGTTTATTTTTTATAAAGATTTCTATGCATTAAACTTTTAAATGTTAAATTGTTCAATACATTACGGCTCCGTAGCTCAGCCTGGCTAGAGCACTGGACTTTTAATCCAGGTGTCGAGGGTTCAAATCCCTTCGGGGCCATTGGGATTTTCACTCCAAGGGGTTCCCTATGGGGATGACTCAACTTCGTTGAGCCGCAAATCTCTTCGGGCAATATCACTTTTTGTGCAACTACGACTTATTGTGCAAATCCTCTATAACCAAAAACTTTTTAAATCAAATTTTATTATTTTTTATTATTGTAAAGTTATTAAAGTTACTTTGGCAACTATGCTATTTCCTACCATGCACACCCTTCAACCCAAACATTCTAAATTAACTGAAAAAGAGTCTGAACAATTATTGTCAGAGTTAAATGTTTCCAAGGCACAATTGCCAAAAATTCTCTCAACTGACCCGGTGATTCCAGAAGATTGTGCTGTCGGAGATATAATTAAAATAAAAAGGAAAGAAGGAGATTTCTTCAGGGTTGTTGTATAAAATGAAAATGAAAATTTTCAATGTCCTCGTTAAACTGCGGATACAAAATTTAGGAGATTTTGCATAATGGAGCAAAAAAATAACCACCTGATTGTGAAAAGATATTTAGAGAATCATTCCCTGGTTGAATCCAATATTACTTCTTTTAATAATTTTATTGAAAGCCGAATGCAGGAAATTGCAAATGAAATTTCAAAAACAATCAACAACGAAGATTTTGAAATAACTTTGGGAAAAATTGGGGTTGGAAAACCAAAAGTTATCGAGGCTGATGGAAGTTCCTCGTTTGTTTTGCCTTATGAAGCAAGATTGAGAAACCTTACTTATTCTGCCCCAATCACTCTTGAGATAAGTGTAAAGAAAGACAACCAGGTTGATTCAGAGGTTGTGGAGATTGGAAGAATCCCCATTATGGTCAAGAGCAAAGTGTGCAATACTCATGGAATGCCAAAAGAAGAGTTAATAAAGAATTACAACGACCCTCTTGACTCTGGAGGTTATTTTATAATCAATGGGAATGAAAGAGTCATGGTTATGGCAGAAGATCTTGCAGAGAATCAGCCGTTTATTGAGAATGACCGCAAGGGTAATTTAACATTGAGGCTGTTTTCGTTAAGAGGGACTTACAGGATACCCGTAACAATTGCCGAGAACAAAGACGGGTTAATTGATGTTTCTTTCAGCAGGTTTAAAGGCCTGCCGGCAGTAGTAATCTTAAAAGCGTTAGGAATGACAAAAGAGGCGGATATTGCAA
>JAGLYK010000025.1 GCA_023132255.1 Candidatus Pacearchaeota archaeon | reverse complement strand
ACAGATACAGACAGATGTTGTGATGGGGTTTGTGAACTTAATGCTTATTATGTTGCTAAAAATGGTAATGATTCTAATCTTGGCACAGAAGATCAACCCTGGTTAACTATTCAAAAATCGGCTGACACAATGACAGCAGGAGATACGGTCTATATTATGGCAGGAAACTATAATGAAAGAGTTTGGCTAAAGAATTCCGGCAGTGTGGACAATTATATCACATATACTGCATATCCTGGTGATACAGTCACAATTGACGGTACCGGCATACCATTGCCAAATTGGTATGGATTGTTTGATGTATCAGATAAGAGCTACATTAAGGTTTCAGGATTAAGAGTAATAAACTCTGCCTATGCTGGGATTTTTGTGGACGGCTCGCACCACATAGTAATTGAAAAAAACTATGTTTATAATACTGTATCCTCTGGCATTGCTGCTTGGTATAGTGACAACATAATTATTGATGGCAATGAGGTTGAGCTTGCCTGTAATGACGGTGAGCAGGAATGTATTACAATAGCTATTACCGATACATTTGAAGTAAAGAATAATCATGTTCACCATGGCGGTCCTGGGACTAACGGAGGTGAGGGCATAGATGTAAAGGATGGCTCTTCAAATGGGAAAGTCTACAAGAACCATGTACACGATCTAACAGATAGAATAGGTATGTATACAGATGCCTGGGATTCACACACCTATAATATTGATGTTTATCAGAATATTGTGCATCATTGTATTGCTGGTATTGATCTTGCTTCTGAGGCAGGTGGTCTTCTTGAGAATGTGAATATTTATAACAATCTTTTCTACGATAATGAAGAGTGTGGTATCCGATTTGGTGATTGGAGTTCTGCACGAGAGCATCCCGTGAAGAATATTAAAGTAATAAACAACAATCTTTACAACAATGGACTTGGTATTTGGGGCGGAGGAATAGCTATTGACAATTCAGATGCAGAGGATATTGTAATAAGAAATAACATTGTTAGTCAAAATGCAGATTTTCAAATATTAGTATCAGTTTCAATACCAAATCTCACTGTAGACCATAATTTAATTGACGATTATAGGGGATATTGGGGGGAGATTTATGGGGATGACTATGTAGAAGGAGATCCTCTGTTCGTAAATCCTTCTGAGGCAGACTTCCATCTGCAAGCTGATTCGCCCGCAATTGACAATGGAACAGATGTTGGTTTAACTTCTGACTTTGAAGGAAATCCAATTGTAGGATTGCCTGATATAGGGGCTTATGAGTATCAATTTTAAAAAATCATAAGATGAGAGAGGGAATGATGTTCCTCTTGATGTAAGACATAAGAGATAGTGAAATCCAAATCAGTAAATCCAACTGAAGCAATGAACTTGCCTTTAGACCAAAGATGTCCTCGGGGATATCTCAATCTTGCCCGAGGGGGATGCCTGAAAAAAAGGTAAGAAGAATCTCCTTTAATAAATTGGACAACCGTCGACGGATTCACATTAACACTCGTTTTCACGACGAGGTGCACATGCTCAGGCATAACATTAATAACCAGAATTTTAATGCTATGTTTAAAACAAACTTGCTTTATGCACGCTTGAATTAAATTTTTATACCCAAGTTTGCTAAACATTTTGTACCTGTACTTAGTGCAAAACTGGATGTGCCAAAAAGCAATGCCGACGGAGTGATTGTTCCGTTCATAAAGTTTCATAAAACTGATGCCCATATTAATCTCCTGTTAGTGACGAGAAACAGAGCTCATGCTAACTTTAGTTTAATTCATAGAGCCGAGTATCTCGGCTCTTAACAATCATGAATCACAGAATAAATAATTTGAGGAAAGGGAACGCAATTCCCCTACTAGCTAAAGCTAGTAGTATCCTTGCTGGTTAAATGAAATATTTATAAGTTGTGAAATGTTAATATCCTTATGAAAAAGAGAAAGGCACAAGTAACTATTTTTATAATTGCAGGGATATTGATATTCACTGCTGTTGTATTTTTCTTTCTTTTTAGGCAGGGAGTTATTCCAGGAATTGGTGAAAAACCAGAGGAAAACCCAGGGGGGTTTTTAGAGATTTGCATAGAAGATAAATTAATAGAGGGTGTTGAATTAATCTCTTCTCAGGGAGGTTACATCGAAAATTCCCTTAACAGAACATTTAAGTTTAGTGATGAAAAGGATTTTACAGATATTTCTTATCTTTGTTATAATCAAAATTATTATCTTCCGTGCATAAATCAGGAGCCAATGTTAATTCAGCATTTGAAAGCAGAAGTGAAAGAGTATGTTTTAGATGATGTTAAAAAATGTTTTGATAATTTAGTTTTAAGTTTAGATAGGAGAGGGTATGTTGTTGATGCGACATATAATGGATTTGAAATTGAGTTTGCGACAAAGAAAATTATTATTGATATTAACGGAAAAATTATTTTGACAAAATCAGGTGAAACTGCAAAACAGGAAAATCTTCAAATAATTATACCGAGCAGGTTTTATGACTTGGCTGTTGTTGTTCAGGAGATAGTTAGTCAGGAAGCAAGGTTCTGTAATTTTGAGCATTTAGGGTTTATGCTTTTTTATCCTAAGTTTAATATAGAAAAATTTAGAACAGGAGATGGAATAATAATTTATACTGTTCAGCACAAGGACACTCAAGAAGAATTTAAATTTGCAGTAAGAAGCTGTGTAATTCCTCCGGGAATGTAAAATGCAAAGAGTAAATACTAAAAAAATAGAAATTATGTCATTAATAATAGCTATTTTACAAATATTTTTATTAATGAATTTGATTGCTGCAAATAATTATCTAATTCATCAGACTAATAATCTTTTTGAAGATTCAAACATAACTCGTGAAAAAAAAAATTCTAAAAATTTAATTAATTCTGGATTAAATTTATTAAGTGGTATTTTGTCAATAAAACAAATAGGTGTTGTTTCTGCTTATAGCAAATATGGAAATTATTGTTGTCCTGAAACAAAAACAGGGAAGCACTGTCAAACTCATTATATAGATGCAGATTTTTACTATGAGGATTACGATTATTATTCTAACAACTGCAAATATAATCTGACTAAAGGAACATGTAATAGTATTAATTGTGAGTGTTGCTGTCCTGAAACAAAAGCAGGAGTAATGTGCAAGGATGTTAATTTGTATTATGAAAATTGTGACAGAAATTTAGTTCAGGATTATTGTCCAGATGATTGCATAAGGTGCTGCCCGAAAACAACTGAAGGAATATTTTGCAAAGATGTTTCTAAATTCCACCATGATGTTTGTGCTGAAGATTATAATTTAGCCTGGGCAAGTTGTCAATCAGTTAATTGCAGGGAAGTAGCTTTAAATGAGCCAGATATTCCTCCTCCACAAGATAATCTTGATTTGGATGTAATTTGGAATTGCTGTCTTGAAACAACTAATGGAGCAATTTGCCAGGATATTGCTTCAATTACACCTGAACTTTGCGCTGTTGCTCCTTTGCCAACAAAATGCGAGCAAGTTGCAGATTGTAAATTGGGGTGTTGTTTTGACCCTATTGAGGGTTTATGCACTACAAAATCTTCAAAGAAAAAGTGTGAATCAGATGGTGGAGAATGGAATGATGATATCAATTGCTTGACTTCAGAATGCCAAAAAGGATGCTGTGTTTTAGGAAGCAATGTCCAGTTTGTTACAGAAACAAGGTGTGAGATGCTTTCTTTACGAGAAGGTTTTGAAAAAAATTTTAAAGGGGACTTGACAACAGAAATAGAATGTCTGGCACTTGCTGCAAACCAGTTTAAAGGAGCGTGTATTTTACAGGGAGCTTGCGGCATAAAAACAGAAGCAGAGTGCTTGTCTAATGGAGGAGATTTTCATAAAGATTATTTGTGTTCACATCCTAATTTGGAAACAGAATGTGAAAGGCAAACATCTGTAAATTGCGTAGAAGGCAAAGATGAAATTTACTGGTTTGACTCATGCGGAAATCAGGAAAATATTTATAGTTCTGATAAGGATGCTTCCTGGAACAATGGAAAAATTTTAACAAAAGAACAAAGCTGTAATTCTGATTCTGCAAATGTTAATTCTGAAGATTGCGGGAACTGTAATTATTTTTTAGGAAGTGTGTGTTCTGAAACAAGATCTGGAGAAACACATATCAAAGAAGGGAATTTTGTCTGCAAGAGTATGAACTGTGTTGATGAAAAAGGAAAAGAAAGACACAATGGAGAGAGTTGGTGTGTTTATGATAGTTCTATTGGAGAGGTGGACAGTCCTTCAAGAGGGATGATTGCAAGTGATGCAGTAGGAAGCAGGCACTGGAAAAGATACTGCATTGACGGAGAAGTAAAAATTGAGCCGTGCGCAGATTATCGCGGGGCTGTTTGTGCTCAGTCAGTAATAGAAGAAGATGGGCAAACATTTTCAATAGCCTCCTGTGTTGCAAATGAGGCATTTTTATGTTTGGGTTATAATGAAAACCAAGATACAATGGAAAAAAATTGCAATGAGAACAAACACTGCATGATTAAAAACATTAATGTTGATTCATATTTTAAGTTTGATATATGTGTTGGAAGATATCCTCGAGGATTTAATTTAAGAGATAGTTCAGAATCTAGTGATTTAATATGCTCTATGGCAAATCAAAGATGCACTGTTATTTATGTAAAAGACTGGAAAGGGCGCTGGCATTGTAAAAAAAATTGCAATTGTGAAACAAAAACATTTACACAACAAATGAATGACTTGTGCATTTCATTAGGAGATTGCGGAAGTTATGTAAATTATATTGGAGAAGGAACAGACAATATTAAAGTTGTAAATGCTCCTATGATTTCCTGGAAAGATTATAAAAAATATTCAGAGCCAGTAGATGGGCAGTTTGTAGAGCCGCAGGATATTGATAAATTTTTGAGTTCTGTTTTTGGAACGAGCACAGATGTTTCTGTTGAAGAATATGAAGCACTTCTTGGAGGAATTAGTGGAGCAGCGGGCATAGGTGCTTTTTGGTATTATGGTGCATATAATATTCTTCCAAGTGCAGTTCTTGCTTTTGAAATTGGGAGTGTTACAGTATTAGCATATATGAAAATATTTATGGCAGCGGCAATCGGTGCAATTGCAGGCTCATATCTTGCAAGTTATCTTGGAATATCAGGAGATGCAGCAACAGTTATGACTATAGCAGGAGCAGCTGCAGGAGCGTTTATGATGCTTCAGTATTTTGAAATTGTGTATAACCCTTATGGTTGGATAATTGCACTCGCTGTAATTGCTTGGATAGCAATTATTGGATGGGGAGATACTAAACAAGTAATTGTTGAATTTACTTGCCTGCCCTGGCAGGCTGGTGTTGGAGGAGACAATTGTGAGAAGTGTAATGAAGATAATTTAAAACCTTGCACAGAATACAGATGCAGTTCTCTTGGACAGGCATGTGAATTGTTAAATGAAAATACTGAAAATCCTATTTGCCAGAGTATTGCATATGAGCCAAACCCTCCTGTAATTTCTCCTGAAGAAGTTTTAACTGATGGGTATGAATTTTTTAATGAAAAAACAAAAAGAGTTGAGATAAGAGCAATTGATGGAGGATGCATTCCTGAATTCACTCCTGTTTTATTCACTCTAAAAACAGACGAGTTTGCCCAGTGCAAATATGAGTTTGAAAGAACAAGCAATTATGATAACATGAATAATTATCCTGTTGAGCAAAATTCATTTGACATAAATCATACTTTTGGTTTTTCAATGCCAAGCTTAGATAGTTTAGAAGTTTATAATGTTACTGGAGATTTGCAAGAGATGTTCGGAAACATTAACATGTATGTGAGGTGCCAGGATTATCACGGGAATTTTAATATAGACGAGTATGCAGTAAACTTCTGCATTAATTCAGGACCAGACATAACAGCAGCATATATAACAAAATACATTCCAGAAGATGGCTCTTATTTAAAGTACGGGACAAATGAAACTGGTCTGATAATTTACTTAAATGAACCAGCAGAATGCAAGTATGATTTAACTAAAGGAAAAAATTATGATGACATGACAAGTTCTATGCAATGCAATACTAATTTATTAAATCCAGACTTATATGGCTGGTCTTGCTCCACAACTTTAACAAATTTAAACAATAATGAAAATAAATTTTATATTAAATGCAAAGACAAGCCCTGGGTCCAGACACCAGAAGATATAAATAAATATGGGAAGAGGAATGTAAACACAGAGGATTTTATTTATACTTTGTATGTGACAGAAACTGAATTAGTGATAGATTCAATTACTCCTCAGGGAACTTTGGAGTCTGGGTTTGAGCCAATTTCTGTTGAGTTGGAAGTCAAGACTTCTGGAGGCGTGGATAGCGGGGTGTGTGCTTGTTATTATGAGTGGGCAGGAAATTGGGTGCAGTTCCTGAATACTTTTTCAAGTTCGCATACTCAGCCAGGATTAAATTTAATGGGAGGAAATTTTAATATTCCAATAAAATGCGAGGATGAAGCAAAGAATGTTGTTCAGGGAAATGCTGTGTTCAACATAGAGGTGGATTCAGAACCTCCAGTTGCTGTGAGGGTTTTTTATGAAGGAGGCAACCTTAAATTAATTACAAACGAGGAAGCGAAATGTTATTATGATTTTAATAGTTGCGAGTTTAATCTTGAGAATGCCAGTTCTATGACTTCATTATTTTCAACAGAGCATTCTGCAGAATGGATTGTAGGGAAGACATATTATATAAAATGCAAAGATATTTGGGGTAATGAAAATCCAACTTGTGCAATAAAGGCAGAACCAAGTGATTAGAATAATTAAAATAAATTTATAAATGTGGATTAATTAGAATGAATATGAAAAAGGGTGGTCAGGTAACAATTTTTATTATAATTGGGATAGTGATTGTTGTGATGGGAATTTTGATATATTTATTTTATCCTCAGATTAAAATAGCATTGGGATTTGAGGCAGACAATCCTTCTGCGTTTATTCAGGAGTGCATGGAGGAAGAAATTAAAAATAATTTGGATAAGCTGTCTTTACAGGGAGGGAGTTTAGAACCCGGGCATTATATTTTGTATGACAATGAGAAAGTGGAATATTTGTGTTATACTGGGGAATATTACAAAACTTGCGTGATGCAACAGCCAATGTTAAAGAGCCATATTGAATCTGAGATTAATGAAGGAATTAAAGAAAGAGTAACAGAGTGCTTTGATAATTTGAAGAAAAGTTACATTGGAAAAAATTATGGTGTGGAGTTAGTGGAAGGAGAGATGAATATTGAACTGCTTCCGAAGAGAGTCATTGCTACATTTAATCATTCTCTTGTTTTGACAAAAGATGGAACAGAAACCTATGATTCATTTGATGTGATTGTTCACAATAATATTTATGAACTGGTTAGTGTAGCAAATAGTATATTAAAATGGGAAACCAATTATGGCGATGCAGAGACAACTACTTACATGAATTATTATCATGACTTGAAAGTTGAGAAGAAGAAGCAGTCAGATGGTTCAACGATTTATATTTTGACAGACAGAAACAATCAAAATAAATTTCAGTTTGCGTCGCGAAGTGTTGCGTGGCCTCCTGGATATGGAACAGAATATATTTTACAATGATAAATAAAATTAATGAAGAAAAAAAGAGAAGGTATTGGTTGAGAGGAGGAACAATAGGATTAATTGTATCTATAATTTTTACATATCTTATTAAAATTCCTTTTTTATATTTAAGATGTGGTGAATCATGTAACACTTTAGGATATATGATGTTGATTAATTCAATTATCTCTTCGATTATCGGAGCCCTGCTCGGTTGGATTTACGGAAAAATTAAAGAAAGGAAAATGAAATGATAACTAAAAAAAATTTTATATTGGGGATAATTTTAGGAATTTTCTTAATTGGGATTGTTTCTGGTGTTGGAGAAGTTTCATATTGTTGTGAGAAAACAACTTCAGGGGCATGGTGCCAGAATGCTCCTGAAGAAAATTGTGATAAAGAGTATAGAAAAGTTCCAGCATCTTGTGAAGCAACTTCTTATTGCAAGTTGGGATGTTGTTATGATAGTCAAGAGGGAACTTGTATGGAAAACACCCCTGAAATAGTTTGTAATAGCGAAGGGGGAGTTTGGGAGGATAATGCAGAATGTGATATCCCTCAATGCGAATTAGGATGCTGTTTGATTGGAGACCAGGCAGCTTTTGTTACACAGACAAGGTGCAAGAGGTTGTCTGCGTTGTATGGATTGGAAACTAATTTCAGGACAGACATTACAAATGAAATTAGTTGTATTGCTTCGGCAATGTCTGATGTTAAAGGGGCTTGTGTTTATGAAGAAGACTATGCAAAGACTTGCCAGTTCCTGACAAAGAAAGAATGTTCAGAATTAAGTGTTGGAAATGAGACAGAGTTCCACGAGGGATTTTTATGTTCTTCTGAAACATTAGGAACTAATTGCGGACCCTCTAAAAAAACAACATGTGTTGAGGGACGAGATGAAGTTTATTTTGTGGACACTTGCGGAAATCTTGCAAATATATATGATGCTTCAAAAATAAACAGCAAAGAATACTGGACAAATGTTTATGAGAAAGCCGAGAGCTGCAACCCGAGTTCATCAAATGCAGATTCAGTTAGTTGCGGCAACTGCGATTATTATTTGGGGAGCACTTGCAAGAATTATAAATCAGCAGGGAAAAAAGCTACTTATGGGGATAATATCTGCAAGGATTTAAGTTGTAAGTATGACGGGAAAACTCATCAACATGGCGAGACCTGGTGTGCAAACAGCAACGGCATTGACAAGAGTTTGCCAGGAAGCAGGCATTTTAGATTAGTGTGTTACAACGGGGAAGTTAGTGTTGAGCCGTGTGCGGATTTTCGGCAGGAAACTTGCATTGAATCAGAAATTAATGGATTTAAAACAGCTGCGTGCAGAGTGAATATGTGGCAGGATTGTGTTGCGCAGGACAACAAGAAAGATTGTGAGAATATAGATAGGAGAGATTGCAAGTGGATTGGGGACAGATGTGTTCCATTATATGCTCCTGGTTTTAATTTCTGGGAAACAGAAGGAGATGCAGAGGAATTATGTTCTTTGGCAAATAAAGAATGTATTATAAAGTATGAGAAAAAATTAACCGGAAGCAAAAAGTGTGTTGAAAATTGTCATTGTGAAAATGAAAATGCCTGGAAAGATAGCATGAATAATTTTTGTATTTCTATTGGAGATTGCGGGGAAAAAACAAATTATCTTGGGTTTCAGGGGTATAATTAATTTTGTCTAGGAGGATTATTAGAAATGATAAATATAAGGATTATTGTGATTTAGTGTTACTTTTTAGTAATAGTAAACTTTAAATACCTCTTTCCTCTTTATAATTTAATAAAAATGACAACTTTCACAAGAGGTGAAAGAAATGAAAAACCAATTGGTTTGACAAAAGGATTGTTAGATAATTCTATGCAATATGTTAAACATGCTTTATTGGGGTTGAGTTTAAGTGGTTTGGTAATGGCTGGTTGCACGATGACGTCGGAAGGAAGGCAGTTTTCAAAAAATATGGTTAGAACTTATATTCAAGAAAGTGTTAAGGAAAAGGTTTGGAATCCTGAAAGAGATAGAGTTGATGCTTATGGAAATACGAAATTTAGAACAACAGAAGAAGAATCAAGAAGGATCGAAAGATTAGCAAGAGCGGAAAATGAAGCAAGAAGAAAAGCAGAACCTAAATTTTTTACATGCAATAATTATGTGGATATAAATCAAGATAAGATTCTATCGAAAGAAGAATATTTCGGGTTAGGAAAAAAAGTTTTTGATTTAAGTCAAGAACGTTTTAGCGTTATATTTAGAAATTGTAATTATACTGGAAAAGTAATTTTTAAGTCATGGACAAACACAGGAGAATTCGTGGGGGAAACAGAAATACTTTGCCAGAAACAGTTTAAAGTGTATGGAAGAACCACAGGACCAGAAGCAGTAGGGAATGATATGGATTTTATGGATAAAATAAAAATTCATGGTCCTGGAAACTATAGGATAACTGCTACTCTTGAAAATGGTAAAACATATTTTTTAAATAACATAAAAATTTTTGAATCAGTAGCAAAACATAATCTTACAAAAAGGAAGATGGATATTGTGGAAACAACATTAAAAAAATAATTAGGTAAGAATTAAAAGAATAAAAACATTAACCAAAGAAAAATATTTTATCTAATAAAATATTTTTTATTCAATTCAGGATTAATCAATCTTTTTCGTTCTCTAAAAAACCATATTGCCAATTTATGAAATATTTATAAATAACAATTAACTAATTCTTTTATGAAAAAGAGTGTATCATATTTTTTAATTTTAAATTTATTTTTATCTATAGTTGCGTTGAGTTTTTTAGTTAATTTCTCTATTCCAATTATTGCTGCATATAAAATTCCTGAAGGATTTGAAGATGTGGCTCTTGACGATGGATTTTATAGTGATGAAGATGTGACTCTTAACAAAGGAGATTATACTAATGGAAAAGGAACATATTGGGATTCTGAAACTAATAAATTCTGGAAATATCAAGGAAATAAAATGGTGGAAGTTGATGCAAGTGGAAACCTTTTAGAAACTGCAAACCAAGGAGCAGACCTCCCATCAGCAACAGGCACTCCAACTGGATATAGCAGTCATGGTTATGCTGGGCAAGCAGGTGAATCACTTTTTGGAGCTGAAAGTGTGGCACCAAAAGGATATGAATGGCAAAATGGTAAATGGGTAAAAACAGGAAGTCTTGACGCTTCTTCAGGACTTGGATATTCAACAACAGGAATTCTTCAAGGAGTAATATGGGCAGGAATGGTTGCCATGGCAGTGCAGGTTTTTGCACCAATGTTTGGAGCAGATGGGGACCAGACAAATGCAATATCAACAGCTCTTGGTGCAGGGGTATTTGCAGGAAAAACCATGCATTCTTTATTAGGCAAAGGAGGTGTTGGGCAAAATTGGTTTGGTATGAAGAGTGGTCTTTCTGCTGGTTGGTCGTGGGTAGGAGGTGCTGCTGTTGCTGCAATTATTTTTTATTCAATGTACAAAAGCGAAGAAACAGAAACAAAAATATTTACCTGCGAACCATGGCAGGCACCGACAGGAGGGGCAAATTGTGAAAAGTGCAATAAGCAGGGAATTCTTCCTTGTTCTGAGTATCAGTGTCGGAGTCTTGGTCAGGCATGTGAGTTATTGAATCCCGGGACAGATGAGGAAAGTTGCACTTGGGTTAATAGACATGATGTTAATCCTCCTGTGATAAAACCATTAAATGATGCTCTGCTTGATGGTTATGTTTATGTGCCTGACAATACAATTTCTCCTCCTGACAAAGGGGTTAAAGTGCAGAACACTGCATTGGCTTCAAAATGCGCAGAGGCTTTCACACCCCTGACATTTGGCATAATCACAAACGAGCCTGCGCAGTGCAAGATTTCTATTTTAAGAGAAAAGAGTTTTGATGACATGACTCTTTATTTTGGGGGCAGCAATTTATTCAAATACAACCACACACAAGTCATGGTCTTGCCAGGAGCAGATGCATTAAATGAATCGGGCATAACAATAGATAGTGACGGGAACTTTGAAGTATTCACAAGATGCCAGGATGCAAACGGAAATGCGAATGTTGCAAACTTTGTGTTCAAGTACTGCGTTGAAAAAGGCCCGGACACAACACCTCCATTAATTGTAACAACAAGCTTGCTGAACAACATGCCAATTGCATATGACCAAACTTCAGTAGAAATAGATGTTTACACAAACGAGCCAGCAGATTGCAGATGGTCTCACTTAGACAAGAGTTATGAGAACATGGAGCAAACCATGACCTGTGCAAAAAGTGTCTCTGAAGTGAACACGCAGATGCTGTACACATGCACTACAACTTTAACAGGATTGAAAAATGAAGTGGATAATAATTTTTATTTTAGATGCAAGGACCTGGCAGAAAATACAAATGCAGAGTCATATTTATTTACATTAATTGGCACCCGACCGTTGGTGATTGATTCTGTCTCGCCAAATGCAACCACACTAAAGGACTCAACAGATATTATTCAAGTGAATTTACAAGTGCAAACTTCTGCAGGTTACAAAGATGGAGAATCAATATGTTATTACAGCGACACAGGAGCAGAGGATAGTTATGTTATGTTCTTTAACACAAATTCATACAACCACTCTCAAGAGTTGTGGCTGGCTGCAGGAAATTACGAGTATTTCATAAAATGCCTTGACCTTGGGGGAAACACTGACCAAGAAACAATAAACTTTGTTGTGGAATCAGACTCCACAAGCCCATTAGTTGTCAGGGTTTATCATGAAGAGCCATATTTAAAATTAGTAACTAATGAAGAAGCAGAATGTGTCTATGATACTGTTAGCTGCAGTTATACTTTTGAAGACGGGATAAAAATGAATAATATAGACGGTATAACCCATTATATTGATTGGGACACTCAAACAAATTTTTACATCAAATGCAAAGACTCTTACGGCAACAAACCTTTTCCAGACAAGTGCAATATAATTGCGAAACCTTCTCAGATTTTTTAGGAAAACTTATAAGCCCAAATCCTCTTATTTATTCATGAAAAGAGGTTATCTGCAAATATCTTTTACCTGGCTTTTTGCAATTATTGCCGGCGCATTTATTTTGTTTATTGCGATTTTTATGACTTTAAAATTAATTGGCACAGAGCAGGTTGCACAGGATTTAAAATCTGGGAAAGAAATAGGTGTTTTGTTAAACCCAGTTGAAATAGGTTTTGAAAGTGCAAAGTCCACGTCAATAACCATGCCTGTTGAAACAAGGATTACTGCGCGATGCGAGAACGACAATAAATTTGGGGAGCAGATTATAAACCTCTCGCAAAAAAGTTTTGGCAAATGGACAGAAACGAATACTGAAGTTAGATTCCCAAACAAATATATTTTCTCGGAAAATCCTGAAGGAAAAACATTTTACATTTTTGCAAAGCCGTTTGCGTTGGGATTTAAAGTTGCTGATTTAATTTACATGACTTCTTCTGAAAAAGAGTATTGTTTCAAGAACGCTCCAGATAAGATTAAAAATGAAATTGAATTTTTAAACCAAAAGAATCTTGTTACAGAAAATTGCCAGGCAGATTCTATTAAAATTTGTTTTAGTGGTTCTTGTGATATTGAGGTTAATTATCATGCTAAATATGTAAGGAAAGCAGAAAGCAAGATGTATTTTAGCGACGATGCTCTGATGTATGCGGCGATTTTTTCAGATAGTAAAAATTATGAATGCCAGGTGAAAAGGCTGATGCAAAGGGTTGCGAATCTTGCCTTGTTGTATAAAGACAAAGCAGATTTTATTTCAATAAGAGGATGTAATTCTAATTTGAATTTGTTGGGCTTGGAAAATGCTGCAAAAAGTTTAAGCAGTTCTGCGAATCTTAATTTAGTCAGCAGTATTGCAGAAGAGATTGATGATCAAAATAAATTTGCAGAGTGCAGGTTATGGTAGAAAAAATTAAAATAATGAAAGCGAACAATTTTGATATGAAAAGAATATATATTTTAGGAAATGCAGGAAGCGGAAAAACTTACTTAGCAAAAAAATTATCAAAGATATTAAAAATCCAAGATTATAATTTAGATGATATTTTTTTTTATAGGAAATATGATAAAAAACGTAGTGAGAAAAATAGAGAAAAATTATTTAAGAGTATTTATAAAAAAAAGAAATGGATTATTGAAGGAGGATACCTTTCATGGATAGAAGAAGGTATTAAAAAAAGTGATTTAGTAATTTTTATTGAAGTTCCATTTTATAAAACAATATATAGAGTATTTAAAAGATTCAAAAAAAGAAAAGGCAAACACAAAGAAACATGGAAAGATGTTTTTATCCTTATAAGAAGCGCCAAAAGATACAAAAAAAAAGGATACTACAAACATCAAGAATTAATTCAAAAACACAAAGCCGAAGTTATATATCTTAAAAATAAAAAAGAAATAAATAAATTTCTAAGAAATATTAAAAAATGAAAAGACAAAAATCAAAGATTTTGAATCGTTCGTCTCTAAAGAGCCAAACAAGAGCAAATCAAAGATTTCCATTCGTCCGCCGAGGACGTCGAACAAAAGCTCAATTAAAAATACAGCAGATGACATTTATGCTGCTTGCAGTTACATTATTTTTTGTGCTGGTTGGAATGCTTGTGCTGGCTCTTAGATTTTCAGGACTAAAGGAATCAGCAACAGAACTTGAGGAAAAAAATGCCATGCTTCTTGTGACAAGGATTGCAAACTCTCCGGAATTTTCATGCGGCAATGCATTTGGAAAAAGCAGGACTAATTGTATTGACGCTGACAAAGTCATGATGCTGAAAAAAAACATAGATACATATGATAATTTTTGGGGAACAGAAACAAATATAGAAATAAGAAAAATCTATCCGAAAGGGAATGTTGTGTGCACTATCAGGAACTACCCTAATTGTAATCTCATAAATTTGCAGTCAAAAAAAATAAATGTGGAACATTCTAATTTTATTTCATTGTGCAGGAAAGATTTAATTAACGGAGAAGTTTATGACAGGTGCGAGTTGGCAAAGATAATGGTAAGTTATAAAGATTGGAGAGAAAATGATAGTTAAATCAAAATAAAATGAAAATAAGAAAAATAAAAGACACAGAATTTGAAGATTTTTATAGTTTGAAAATTGAGGGTATAAAATATTTTAGAAAAATTTCTGGAGAAAAAATTCCAACTACAAAAGCTAAATTAAAAAAAGAGTTTGCAAAGAGAATTAATGACAAAGAGGTATTTTTATATTTCTTAGAAAATAAGAAAAAAATAATTGGATATATTGATTTTAATATTTGGAAAAAGATGCATACTCCAACTTCGTACTTAAATGATTTAGTTATAAAAAAAGAATTTAGGAGAAAAGGATATGGTAAAAAATTGACTAAATGGTTTATTTCTTTCTCGAAAAAGAAAGGTGTAAAAAGAATTGGTTTAGGAACAAGAGTAGAAAATAAAAAAGCTTTAAAGTTATATAAAAAATTAGGATTTGAAATAATAGGATATAATCTTGGAATGAAAGTAAAATGATAAATAAAAAAGCACAAGAGGAAATAATGGGATTTGCATTAATCATAGTTTTGGTTGCAATCATCGGATTAATTTTTCTTGGGTTCTCTTTAAGAAATCCCCAGAAAGAAATAGTTGAAAGTTACGAAGTTGAAAGTTTTATTCAGGCATTTTTGCAATACACTACAGACTGCGGGAATTATAGAGAAAATTATCTTCCAATTCAAAAAATAATATCTAAGTGTGTTGATGATGAAACTTGTTTAGACGGACGAGATAGTTGTGATGTTCTAAGTTCTACATTGACAGAAATAATTGAAGAAAGTTGGAAAGTTGATGGTGACAGGCCAATTCAGGGTTATAAGTTAGAAATTGTATTAGAAGATGGGACAGAAGTAATTCCATTAATTAGTAATGGCAATAGCACGAAAAATTCCAAGGGAGTTTTACAGCCTTTTATGCCTCTTGGAGAAAATTATGAAATATATTTTACAGTTTATTATTAAATTTTCAAATGGATTGTGATTGTATCTATGACTATTTCTGGTTTGTGCCTTATTCTGTTTTTGGTTTTTTCTTCTATTAATTCTATAAAACCAAATCTCTCTAAAAGTTTAATATCATCATTCACAGATTTAAATCCTCTGTCTAATTTTTTAGCCAAATCATAAATTGACTTGGGTTTTTGAGTTTTTATGACATGCAATATCCGGGCTTTCTCATTACTCAAAAGCTGTCTTAAAGCCAAGACTCCTGAAAAATCATAATCTTTTTTTGAAGTTCCGGATTTCTTAAACAATGAAAACGCCCCTTTAGATTCTTTTATTGTTATTTCTCTGGTTTTTGTTTTTTCTTTAGCCATCAAAAGACACCTCGCGGTTTCTTTTGTAAACTTCCCTTTTTGTTCAGGTGGGCAACTTCTTTAATGCAATCCGATGGAAGTTGCGTAAGGGAAATATTCCTAAATTTAATTATTTTGATTTTCATTTGAATCTATATCCATATCTATTTTTTTAGTGTATATATGTTTAAAATATATATTATAGTTATATGTTTTTTTATAATATATATTATTTATAATTACCCTATGTTAATAAATGTTTGGTTTTAAGGAAAACAGATAGTTGTATTAATAAATCAGTGACAGCATAAGCTTTATAAGTAAAACCATAGGAAACAAGGGTTTTGAGGGGAATGTAGTAAAACACTGGGGCAAGCTTTTTAAAGAAAATTGAATTTTCCAAATTATCTAAATTATATTTAGATATTACACTTTCGGGTGTTCTTATAGGGGATTATATTCACTCAGGAAAATAGCTTACCCTATGCTGTTGAATTGAGTATTGTTGTCATAGACAACTTATAATATATAGGTGAAAGGAGGTTAAAAATAAAAATATGAAATTTAATTTTAGAAAAATTTCAGCGATAGGAAGTACTCTTTTATTAACAGGCATGAGTATAGCAACTCCAATTGCCGCTTCTGCTTACCCGCAACCGTTTATTTCAGCAGGTACTGCTAATGTAGCAATTGTTTATGGAACAGGAACAGGTGTTTCTGCTTTAGATGTTGTTGAGTCAGGAAATATTCAATCAAACTTGCAAGCCAAAATGGGTACAAGTGTTGGAACAACAAGTATTGCTACTGGAGAAGCAAAAAGCTTAAACAGTGGTTCAGATCTTCTTTATCTGCTTGATAAATTATCTGAAAATGTCGGAACAATTACAAAAAGTGATTTGCCAACTATTTTAGCTGACGGAGATTTCTTAGATGATGATGGTGGAAGCTGGGAATTTGAACAAACAATTGTTGTAGGAACTAATACTGGTAATAGATTTTCATTTGGAAATTCAGATAATGATTTTGATGACCCTGCTTTAATGTTAGAATTGCAAACAAGTACAAGTAACCCAATGTATACTTGGACTTTGAGTTTTGACAAAGCAACTCCTTTAAATGCAACTGCATCTGAAGGTGAAGAAATTACTATTTTCGGCAAGAAATATACTGTTGGAACTGCAACTGATGGAGATACATTAATTTTGTTAGGTGGAGCTGATGCCCAGAAAGTTATGGTTGGAGAAGCTGTAACCATGACTGTTGATGGAACAGATTATACTGTTACATTAGACGGACTTAGTTCTGCAACTGAAACTGTAGCAAGTATAACTATAGATAGTTCAACAAAGACATTTACACAAGGTCAGACTAAAACATTCACAATAGATGGTGTTGAACTTGAGGTATTTGTTAAGACTGTTTTCAGAACAGGAGATGATGGTTCAGGACATATTGAAATAGAACTTGGTGCTGATAAAATGACTTTTGAAAGTGGCAATGCTGTTCAATATGGTTCAAGTAACACAGATATTGACGGGACTTTAGTTACTCTAACTGGTACTGCTAATAATGTAATGGGTAGTTTAACTAAGATAGAAGTTGCTGTTGCTGCAGAAGATAGTGATGCAAATCACATTCTTGTTGGAGGAGCATTTACAGACCCTGTATTTGAAACTCTTAAGCTTGAATTAACAGGTGTTCTTAATGGTCCTGTGTTTGAAGATGAACAAGATACTGGAAGAACCCTTATTGAGTTAACAAGTGGCGGAAGCAGAGAGCTTCAGGTTGTTATGACTGATTCAGCAGGAGTTACTAAGACAATTCCGTTTACATATGATGACATAATGCAGGATGATTCAAGAAATCCTTTTATAACTGTTGAAGGAAATAATTTAACAGATGATGATTATTTCTTCTTAAACAGCGGAGATTATCAACATCTTATGAAAGTTACCAAAGTTAATCTTGCAACAAATGCTGCAAATAGTGATCTTGAAATTCAGGATGTATTCACTGGAACAAAATATCTTATAGAAAACAAAGATTTTAGTGGTGGACAAAATGTTACAGTAAATAGTCAGACATATGTTTTGACTAATGATTCATCAGGAGGAAGTACTGCAGGATTTAAAGTTGAAAGTGAGGATTGTTATCAACAAACACATAGAGCTTTATTCCCTTACATGGAATTAGTTGCTGGTGAAGATTTCCCAAGAGTAACATTCATTAATACAACAAACTTGATTAATGATGCTACTGGAGATATAATTACAGTTGAAGCTGATGGTGCTCTTGTTGAAGGAAGAGAATATGAAGTGCCAACAGGAAGTTTTCAATTCAGAGTTGGGAATTTTACTGCAAATGTTTATGCAGCAATTGGAATTACTGCTGCTGGAGCAGGTTCAGCAACTTGGACAAACATGACAGCTGCAGCTATTAATGGTACTGCTGCAGATATTGATGGTGGTTTAGTATCAGTAAAGGTTGGAGAGGCATATTATATAGTTGGTTTTGATTCCAATTATACTGGTGCAGGGGCTACAACTAAAGTGACTATTAAGAATATAACAGGAGACTACGGGTTTGATGTGGATACGACAGATAGTCTATTATCTCCTGCAATAATGTATGTAGAAGATAAGGATAAGTCAGATTCTGAAGCAAGAAATGTTATCTTGATTAACACTACAGATGATGCAACTTACTCAGAGATGAGTGGAGATGTTTTATTCTCAGGAACTTCACAACATGATGATGAAACTTGGGATGATACTAAGTTAAAAGGTTATTTGACTAACTATGGTACTTATGCATTAAGAGACCAGACAGACACAAATATCCATATAGCTAGTTTATCTTATGGTGCTGCTCAGATGTATGCTGATGTGTATTTGGCAGAAGTAGAAGCTACTATTACTGCCGGAACAACTGCTGGTGGAGCAAGCCAGATAGGTAATATCCTTGTTAAAGATAGTGAGGTTAGTTCTGTTGCTACAAAGAATTTGATTGTTGTTGGCGGAAGCTGTATTAATTCAGCTGCTGCTAGTTTGGTTGGAGGCTCGTACTGCGGTGCTGCCTGGACAACTGCAACAAATGTGGGAACAGGAGAATTCTTAATTAAGGGTTATAGTGATTCAACTATAACAAACAAGCTTGCATTATTGGTCGCAGGTTATAATGTTGCGGACACTGTTAATGCTGCTACTTACTTAAGAAACCAAGCTCTTGATACTAGCAAAGAATACAAAGGTACTTCATCTACAAGTGCTACTTTAGTTACAACTGAAACAGCGTAAGTAGAATTTATTTTGTTTATGGAGAACTTCGGTTCTCCTTTCTTTCTTTTTTTATTGTTTGGCGGGAGCTGGATTAAAAATCATGGAAAATTATATAAACTCCGAATACTAAATATTTTTATGGAAACTATTACTATACCAAAAGAAAAATTTGAACAAATGATAATAGAAATCTCTTTTCTTAGAAATAGTGCAGTGTATAACAGATTATTAAATTTTGAATATAATATTCTTAAAGGAAAAAAATATTCAAGAAAAGATTTGGGATTTTAATTTTTTTATTAATGAATTTTGCTTTTTACTTGATGTTTTCATTTGATATTCAAATACATAAATTTCGTTTGTTTGAATATTATATTTATAATATAATCTAATTGGAGGTCTTTTTAATTTTACCTCATAAATATGCAGTTTTGAGTCAAGTAATTTTCCTGCTCTTGGACCTAATTCTTCAATTTTATCAAAAATATGGGAAAGGATCTTTTGTATAAATTTATTTTTTCCTGCTTTCTTAAATTGCTTTAAAATAACCTTATCAAAAACAATCGGAAAATTTTTCATAAACTTAATAAATTAAAAACTTTATAATCTTTTGCTTTTCATTCTTTAATTTCTTTGTTTCTATGTTAAAATTTCTTTTTTTAAGTTTTGGCGAGAGCTTCGTAAAGTTTTTATAGAGTAAATGATTTTTATTTACAATGAAAAAAATAAGAACAAAATATAGTGAAGCGAAAAAACAAAAGCGAAACCAGATGATTGTTGGAGTTATTTTGGTGTTTGTGATGTTTGGGAGTGTTTTTGGAGTTATAGTTGGTTCGTTTGGGCAGGACAAAGAGGATAAAAATATAGAATATAATGGCATTGAATTTGTGGAGCAAAATGGTTTTTGGTTTGCAAGCAAAGGGAATTTAAATTTTGTATTTAGGAATAATCCCAAACAAGTTAAGAAGATTGGTTCTGAGTTAAATTATTTTAATAATTATGAAGGCAAACCACTTTATATTTATTCAGAGCATTATGAAGCAGAGTTGGAGGTGTTGAGGAATTTTTTTTACCAGAATCAGATTGTCCAAAGAGTGCAGCCTGCTTGTTTAGATGAAGAAGAAGACATTTTTAATCAAACGACTGAGTGTGATGTGAATCTTCCAATTAAAAATTGCGAGAATAACTTTATCATAATCAGGGAGAGCAATGATACTAAAATAGTTCAAAATAAAAATTGCGTTTTTATTCATGGAGAAAAAGAAAATCTGACTAAAATTACTGACGAATTTTTATTTAATGTATTTGGAATCAGGGAATAATAAAACTTATAAATGCAAATAAAGAGATATTACTATGAAAAAATCTAAAAAGACGGAAAAAGAAAGTGAACAAACTTCTGAAAAGCCTTCAAAGAAACAGGTTGATGAACAAAATAGAACATTGAAAAATATTTTTATTTGGTTAGGGATATTTGTTCTTGTGATTATAATTGTGTCTTTATCGATTAATTCGGCAAAACATTTTGAATATAAAGGTGTTGAATTTAATGTTATAAAAGAAGGGGAGATAATTTTTTACAACGCTGTTTTTCCGATATACCATCGCATAACAGGGAAGCACATTGAAGATTATAATATTTATTTGAGGAATAATCCTAGGAAATTAGAGAATATTCCTTTTGATGGGGAAGTTATTTTGCGAAAAGATACTGTGATAAATACCACGAAAGATTTTAATTGCGACGGTGACGGAATCATTGCTACTGCAAATCTTGTGCAAGTTCTTGAAAGATTTGGGACAAATGTTATTAAAAATCCTGAATTGGGGTGTGATGCTCTTGGGGGCAAATATATTTTCATTCAGATAAGAGAAGGGGAAGAAACAAGCATTGAGCAATTTGCTCCGACATGTTACAATTTATATGTCAACAATTGTGAAATCCTGGAGGTTACAGAAAAATTTATAGTAGACCTTCTTGTTAAAGCTGAGAAGAACAGAGAATGAATTTAAAAATAATTTATGCACTGGTTCTTACTGTTCTCCCAATTAGTGAGTTGAGGCTCGGGCTTCCTGTGGCGTTGTCATATGCAGTAGAGGAAAGCGTTCCTGTTGCACTTGTGTTTTCCTTGGTGATTTTGTTAAATGTTCTTTTGGTATTTTTTGTGTTTTATTTTTTAGACAACATACACAGTCTTTTAATGAAGGTCAAAACATACCAAAGACTTTTTAATTTTTATTTGAGGAGATTGCAGAAAAAAGTTGACAAGTTTGAAGTGCGTTATTCAGCGCAGGGTTTTCTGGCTCTTGCGCTTTTTGTTGCAGTGCCTTTGCCTGGGACAGGGGCATGGTCAGGCTGTCTTGTTGCGTGGTTGTTAGGACTTGAAAGAAAAAAGAGCATCCTCGCAATATCAGCAGGAGTTGTGGCGGCAGGGATTTTAATTCTTATTGGCACTCTTGGAGCTTTTAGATTTTTTTAGGCTTGAATTTTTATATATGAATTTCAGGTCTGAATAAAAAGGTATTTGCTTTATCCTGAAGAATTTCACTTCCAGGAACCATATACCGAGGACAAACACCACGCTTAGGACATACCAAAAAAACATGTGGGTTATTCCAAACCATACAGAACCGGTTATTAACATCATGCTTAGAAGAAAAATTCTTAATATGTTTAAAATTAAAAGAGACGCAAAAGCAAGGAATATCATTTTTATTCTTTTTTTGATTCTTATGTTTGGTGTTGATAAGTTAAGAATGAACAAAAGATAATACGCAGAGCCAGATATGCACGCCGGGATTATTTCTATTGGGATTTTGTTGACTAAAATAATGTTGCCCATTAAAGAGGGTTCAAAAAATAAACTTATTAAAAAGTAAACAGGATAAATTGTGAGAAAGGTAAAGACGAAGTAAAATAAATAAAGGTTTGGCAGGGCTGACAAGATTAAAATTGCATACCTAATAAGAATGTCTTTGAATTGTTTTCCTGTTTTGTCCATATATTTTAGTGTGGAAATGTATTTAAATAATTTAATGTTTATTGATGGATGAGAAAAAAGGCAATTTCAATATTTGCATTTGTTGTGTTTGTTATATTCACAAGTCTATATTTTGATTTTCAAATTGTTAAAGGAATTTCTTTGATAAGAAATGATTTTTTTAATGAATTTTTTTTAGGAATAAATTTTATAAGCTCTAAAGTAATAATTTTCTTTTTTTTAACAGGTTTATTTTTGTGGAATAAAAGGAAATTTATTCTTCCTTTGTGGCTCACGCTTGGCTTTTCAGTTGCTGTTAGTTTTTTGTTGAAGATTGCTGTTCAAAGGCAAAGACCTTTTCAGTTAGGGCTTGTTTCTGTTTTGCCTGTGCTGGAAAAAGCCAGTCATGCAATATGGAATTTTTCTTTTCCTTCTTTCCAGACAATGCTGGTTTTTTCTGCTGTTCCACTTTTATCAAAAAAATTCCCTAAACTAAAATATTCCTGGATTGCTTTTGCAGGATTAATTGGGCTTTCAAGAGTTTATTTTGGACTGCATTTTTTAAGTGATGTTCTTGTTGGAGGAGCAATAGGATATTTAATTGGATGGTTTGTGGTTAAAATAGAAGAAGAATATAAGTTTGGAGAAAAGATTTGGAAGAGGGTTTTTAGGGGGTGATTAGAAAAGATTTTGGAACTCGCTTTTAGCTCGTTATTTAATCCCATATGCTTTTTTTATTGGATGAATAACCTTTTCGAGAACAGGAGCATTACCTAATCCTTCTTTTTCCACTTTTTCAATCAACGCTTGAATATCATTTCTATGTGGTTCAAAAACATCCCAATCTACCTTTTGACTAGCAGAAGATAATGAAAGTATTAAATCATCATATTTTGCAAGTTCATAATATAACAAACAAGCTTTTCCTAAGTCTATTTCAGAATAAAAATTTTTTAGAAGCATTTTATCTCCTTGAAACTCTTATAGCTACAATTATGATAAATACTATTAAGATTACATTAAGGATTCCAATTCCCCACAAGTATTTGTTTTTGCCTTCAAATACATTTCCTGTAATTCCTGCGAACCCAGTGCTTGTTTCCTGTATTTCAATTTGGACAGGTTGTGTTGCGACTAATTTATTGCCTGAGATAACTTCAATATTGAATTGGTTTTCTCCTGAAGCATCTTGGTCTACGCTAAATGTGAATAAAACTTCTTTTGAGTTTCCTGCGTCTAAAGTAAACACTGGCTGGTCAATGCTGACTGAGTCTGCCCATGCAGAATAACCTGCTGCACTAATTGTGTAAGTCGCGGATTTAGTTCCGGAGTTTGTGATTGTTGCCTTAACTACTAACTCTTCTCCTGCTTTTCCTCCTGATTCCAGGTTTGCTGACACAAGAGCAGGTGAACTGACAAAACAATTTTCAAGGGTAATTCTTATAATGTATTTTGACTCGTCATTGTCCTCGTCTGTTTTATAAACATCATGGTCTTCGTCAAAAACTTTAAGTGATAAAACATATGTTTTTTCTTCTGCATCTTCAGGAATTTCTATGAATGTGTCAAGGATTTCGCTGTCAAAGTCGTTTATGTCTCCGATTTCTACAATCTTGTTTATTCCTAATTCTGAATTGAAGATTACAACAGTAACTTCGTCTTGATCGCTGTCTCCAACATTCCAGACATCTGCAGTGATTTGTATCTCGCTTCCGCATGACGCTGTTTCAGGGTATGTAATATCATCAAGGATTACAAAATCGTCATTGTTCACTATCTCAATTTCTTCTGAGTCACTTGCACAAACTTTTGTGTTATTGTCATCGTCAATTTCTCCATTAGCCCAGACATAGAAAACATAATCATCGTTTGTTAAATCATCTACATCTTCCAGTTTAAAAGTAATATACATTGTCTTGTCTTTGCCGTCTTTAAGGTTGAAATCATTTTCTTCATCATCAATTATCCAGTCCTCTGCTTCCACATCATAAAGCCCCCATTCAACTGCGATGTCGTCTATGTCCTCGTCTCCGTTATTTTCTACTTCAATTTCTACTTCAATCTCGTCAAGAGGATACCAGAAATCTGCGTCATCTCCAAATCCTTTTATTACATTAATATCTTTAATTCTAATTTCTAAATCTCCATCAGCATCTCCTGTTGCTGAACAGTCAGTTATTTCATCTGGTTCTTCTACAACTTCTGTAGGTTCTGTTAAAGGTACTGAAAAAGTGAAATTTGTAACAGTTCCTGAAGAAGGGTCTGCATTAATAATACCCGCAATAAATCCTGTTTGCCCGCTATCAAAATTAATTGTTGCTGTTAACACTTTTGTTTCATCTTTATTTAATGAAGAATTAGCCAAAACAATTGAACCTGTTCCAGTTGTAATAGTAGAACCACTAAAGTCTACTGTAATTGAACTTGAAGCTCCGGTATAAGTAATAGTAATATTAAATTGAACATCAAAAGAACCAGCATTATTCTCAACAGATGAAGGTTCTGAAATTTTTTCCATTTCAAATACTGCTGCACTCGCCAAACTCATGCACATTACCAACGCTAAAATGCTTAAACCTAACAAACTGAATATTTTTGTTTTCATTTTGTAATCATTCTGGAGTTACTATGGTTTATAAAGTTTTCTGTGATGTAAAATATATATTAAATTGGGTAATTTTTTAGTTTCAAAACATTTATATAATTTAATTTCTATTAACAATAAAGTAAAATGGGAATAAAATCTGTTGAAAATTCTGTTGGGGCATGGGCTTTCTTAACAGGGGTTGTTCTGGCTGTGGTTATTGGGGTGAGTGCGTCGTCTTTTCTTTCAATTCCAGCATTAGTCTCATACAGCCCTCAGATTTATGCGATACTGGTTTTGCTTGGATTGTTTGTGGGATTTTCCATTAAAGTGGAAGGAAAAGATGCCCAGACATTCTTAATCACAGGCGCGATATTAGTAATTGTGAGCAGATTTGGAATGGAGAGTGTTACTGGTTCTTTGATTGGCATTGGGATAGGGGATGTTGTATCCTCAACTTTTGCAGCATTGCTGGCGTTATTTGTGCCTGCGACAATTATTGTGGCTTTGAAAACTGTTTTTAGTATGGCGAGGGTTTAGGTTTTTTGGATAAGCGTGGCCACATCATCTTGGAAAATCATTTTGAGAGATTTTTGATGGTAAAATTCTGCATCTTTTTTTAATCCTGGATGAACTAAGAAATAATCTCCTAATTTAGAAAATCTTAAGAAAACTTTATTTAAAACATTCTCACGATTATCGAGTAACCCCTCATAAGCATATAAGTGAAATAAGTCTATTTGTGAAAATTTGATACCATCAGGAAAAACTACTCTTTTCATTAAACCTGAATAATAATCCATTCTTACCACATTTACTGGGAAAGAATTTTTAATTAATAGTTGCCTCGCTTTTTTCATGTATTTTAATTCTTCAACTCCATAGACTCCTTTTACACCATATTCATTCAACAACGCCATAAAATTTCCATTACCACATCCTAAATCAAGAACATTTATGTCTGATATATCTTTAGAAGTGAATCTTTCAAACCAGCTAAAAATTCTATGAGATTCCTCTGCAGAGGTGGGCATATGATGTGTTGGAGAGCCTTGCCAAGGATATTTTTCCTCTAAAGGATTTAAGTCAATTATTCTCTTCATAAAAAATTTGAAGGTGGGAAGTTTAAATAATTATAGTTTAGAAATATTAACAATCCTATTATCCTCCATATCCAATCTCGGACACGCAGTATTTACCCAGGAATCTAATCCAAAGTTCTCAAATTCACTTGTGTTTATATTATTACTAATAAATAAATAGGATTTTTTGTTTTTCAAATTTTTCTTAAA
>JAGLYK010000024.1 GCA_023132255.1 Candidatus Pacearchaeota archaeon | reverse complement strand
TATTTCTTTTTTAGAAATCTTAGTTAATTGATTGTCTTCTAAAATATAAACCAAAAGTTTAGTTTCTAAAGCCAGGGAAATTGCGTGGAATCTTCCGTTTCCTATTAATAAAATAGATTGTGTGTTTTTTGGAAAGTTGGGTTTTGAGCAGCCTAGAACTTGTGTGAAAGAATTTATTTTATGAGATTTACTCAATAAAGATTTGATTTCTTTTGCCTGATTTTGATATTGGATAGAATAAGTAATCGCTAAAACTTTGGGAAGTTTTTTTGAGAGAGAAAAGATTTTAGACTTGTCTATTTTAGAGATTTTCTTTGCGGGAACATACGTAACTTTCATGGTAAGAGAAATAATAGAAGAGTTTTAAGTTTTGTGATTAATAACTTTCAAACCGATTTTGTTCATCTTTTTTTGGCTTTGCTGTTTCCTTGTGAATTTTTGCAAAACTAGGTGTTACAATAATTGTGTTTTCTCCAAATCCTGCAATGCTTCCTTCAAGAGCATCTGTTGTTTTCTTGATTTTTGAAACTGCTCTTTTTAATTCAATAGAATCTTTTTGCCTAAGAATTTTTATGTCAATTATGGCAATAGTAAAACCTTCTCTCAAAGCATTTAGAATTTCAGTTACATCCTCGTATTGTTTCAGCACGAAAAGTTTTACAAGAACTTTGTTTTCTTTTTTTTCCTGCCCCAGGTCAATTTCAATATACTCGTCCTCAAAATCCCCTCCAGAAACTGAACCTGCAAATGCTTTTTTTATTTTGTCAAATACCATAGTTAATTTATATTTGAGATATTTATAAAGATTTCGGGGATTTTTTGCATAGTTTATTGAAGGAAACCTAAGCGGTTTCCTCTCACACTCCTTCCCTTCTTGTTCAGGTGGGCGATTTCTTTAAAACTCCCGACCTCGCTCGGGTTATTTATTTCAATTTATCCCTACCACGAAGTCGCTCGACCTCCGAAATGGAAATCGCACAACTTACTTCTTAGACTGTTTCATTATTTCTTCCCGAAGTTTTTCTAATTGCTCTGTTAAATGAATCTCTTGCTTTTCGATTGTTTTTATCCTTAAGCTAAGAATTTTTTCTTTATTTAATAGTTCTTGTTTTATTTTAGATTGAGTTGTTTTAATCATCAGTTGCCCAATAATTTTAAAGATGTCGTCTTTGGCGTTTTCTATTTCTTTTAATGCTGATTTTGTTTCAGACAATTCCATATCAAAAGCTTGTTTTTGTAAGAGCAAATTTTGGATGTTCTGTTCTAAAATTTGCATTTCTTGTATTTTTTGATTATCCATTTTGATTTAAAGAAATCATACTGCTCTTACTTTTTTAACTTTTGTTCTTGGCTTGTAAAAAATCTTGCCTCCGCAATTAGGGCAGACAAATCTTTTTTCAAGGTTTTTCGCAACTATCTTTTTTTCGCATTTGAAACATTTGTATGTTAGCATTTTATTTTTGTCTTGTTTTTTAGTTTAATTAATTTTTGGTTTTAAAAAATTAATGTTTTTGTTCAACCTGTCTTTTACAATTAAAACTGTTGTGGGAGCTTTGCTTTCTTTTTGAAAAATTATATCATGACCAATACACAAACCAAGAATAATATTTAAATCAGTATTAAGATTATTTAACACATCTGCCTGGGAATTAGGGTTGCAGCAGACTTCTTTTTTTCCAGGGATTTTTGTTACCAAACCCATTTCCTCCTTGTCAATTCCTCCTATTTTGCAACAAACTGAATAAACATCAAAATCTTTTTCTAAAATTTTTGAGGCAATCTCTGCTTCTTCTTTTAATGTAATACAAAATGCTATTCCAATTTTTTTATAACCCATTTTTTTTGAGTATAAAATTATTTCCTGAAGTCTGTTTAGTTTATTATGAGCTTCTCTTGCAACTTCAGCAGAGATTTTCATTATTTTGGGGTATTTGGTTTTGTAAATATTCTTATATTTTGAAGAATTATTCAGACAATCTTTTCCTGTATTGCAATCTTTAGTTGGGCAATGTGCACATTTCATATTATTGTTTTAGTTTTATTTAATTGGAAACAAAGAGATTTTTTATTCGTCTAAGTAATATGTGTTTGATGCAAATTTTTTGCTGCATTTTGAGCATTTCCATATTCCTTTTGAAAGTCTTTTTGCTCCGAGTTTTCCGCAAAAAGGGCATTTTTGTTTTTTTCTTTGTTTAATTTCCACCTTAACTAATTTATTTCGAACAGTTTTTCCATATCTTGCTCCGAATCTTCCTGCTGATTTTGTTTTTTTTGATTTTGTTGTCATTGAAGGAAACCAAGGTTTCCTCTCACACACCATCCTTCCTGTTCAGGTATGCGACTTTTTATAACACTCACGGAAGTCGCGTGCAGAAAGTTGAGGAAACTTTATTTAATATATATTATGTGAAAATTAGGTTTTAAAATGTTGTGTTTGGATGGGGCTGCCAGGATTTGAACCTGGGTCTCGAAGTCCCAAACCTCGGATCTTAACCAAGCTGGACCACAGCCCCTTGTAAAAAAGAACGAGAGGGGATTTATAAATTATTTCTTTTTATCTTCTTCTTTAGGTGTTTCTTCCTTAGATTCTTCCTTGGCTTCTGTCTTTTTCTCAGCTTCAGCTTCTTTTTCTTTTTCTTCCTGCTTGATTATTTTCTCTTGCTCGTCCTTGATTTTTGCAAAATATTCACTTAATTCTTTTTTCTTTTCTTCAGAAGTTTCTGTTTTTTCTTCTTGTATTTCTTTATCATATTTGCCGTCTTCTATTTCCTGCTCAATTTCAGAAGCAGGTTTGTTCTCAACTAAAACACCCAAACTCACGCAACTTCCGACAACAGTTTTAACTGCTGCCTTTAAATCTCTGCAAAGCAAATTTGGCAGTTTTGTTTTTGCAACAGAAATTATCTGCTCTATGGATGCATTTGCTGACTGTGATTTTTTCTGCATGCCTGAGCCTTTTTCAATTCCAAGTTCTTTTTTAATTAATTCTGAAACTGGCGGAGAAAACACACTAACCTCAAACTCTTTTGTTGAAGCATCCACATCCAGCTCAACAGGAACTTTCAATCCCTTGAAATCTTTTGTTGCTTCATTTACTTTTTGAATAACCTGATTTATATTCATCCCCATTGGTCCAAGCTTCTGGCTAAGTGCTGGTCCTGGTGTCATGTTTCCGCCTTCAACTAAAAGTTTAATTATCATTACAAAAATCCCTAACTTCTTGCTTCAAGAGAATTTAATTTAGACTTGAGTTGAATAAGTTTGTTTTTTAAATCGTAGCAAGGATTGTATTTTGGGTCGTTCTCTGCAAGTGGCTTGTGAAAACTGTCCAAATTAGAATTATAAATTATCTGTCCAGTTCTTTTGATTTCCCCTCTTAAACTTTTTATTCTTATCTCATTATATCTAATTACTAATTTATTCATCTTCTTCCTCTTCCCTTCTGATAACTTTTACATTATCCAGTTTAATTGTTACAGGCAACGGGACAACTGCTCCAAGCAAGCTCACGACAACTTCTTCTTTTTGCTTGTCTATTCTCATGACTTTTGCTTTTTCTTTTTTAAAAGGTTCTGAAATTATTTCCACAATGTCTCCTTCTTCAATTGAAACAGAAACTGCCGAGGGTTCAATCATGTTTTTTATTTCCTCGTAGCTGATTGTTTTTCCTATGATTCCTTTTACATACGGCAAATTGAACACAGCTTCTTCTGCTGAATCCCTGTCTTCTGCTTCCAGGAGAATATACCCTCTTAAACCATGGGGTCTTGACACTGAAAATACATTTATGTTTTTCTTCTCGATTCTATCAGCAATCATGTCAACTGCTCTTTCTTCTTTGTTTGTTGTTACTTTTATAATAAATATCATGTTCCAACTACTCCTTAACACTTAATTATTAAAGAATAATAATACTACTTAAAATTTTGTATTTAAAAAGTTTTACTTTATGAACATTTTCATAATTATTGAAATTAAGAAACCAATAACTCCTAATGCTAAAATTCCGAGGGCAGAAACTTTGGCGATTGTTTCAAATTCTTTTTTAGTTGGTTTTTTCAAAACATGCCAGACTCTTTTGCATTTTAAAAAAAATGATTTTGTTGAGGTTGTGAATTTCATAAAAGAAAAAAGTGCAGGGGGTTTTTAAAATATTTGTTCATATTAAAAAAATAGGGTTATAAAAACAGAACAAACTATTTTCTTTTCTTTGGCTTAAAATATCCAGGATGGTAAAATTGAGGACCAGACATTGTATCTTTTGAAACCAATAAATAATTCCTTTCAATCCTGATTAGGGTCCCAACAGAAACTTCATTATCTGGTCTTATTACCTCGTCTTTTATTTGAAATTTGCTGGCTTCTTCTTTAGTCGGATCATGAACTCTAAAAGAAGCAGCACTCTCATATGGTTTTTCTTGAATTGAATCCCCAAAAAAAATCTCAAGCCTTTCTATCAAATCCCCCTTTCTCACAAATCCTTCCGCCTCATACCTACTAATAGCCATTTGATATGACCCAATTTTGCCAGCCAAAACCTGCTGTGACAATCCTAATTCTTTTCTTCTTATTTTACATTCTTCTGGGTTCATCTTTAACTTCGTGCTATTTTATTAAAATTTATTGTAATCTTTTTTTCCTTCATAAAACAAACATAAAAAAGGGATTTTTAAGTTTTATTCAAAATACAATTAGATGATTAAACATCAAGCCAAAAAGCGTTTGTTTTGAAATTATAAATCCATTTTTGAGGCTGTGGTTTTTTCCATTTTCCTTCCCTAAATTTCCTATATTTTAAATAAAAAACAAATTGCATGTGTTCTATTTTTCCTGATTTTGCGGATTCTCCTAAGGTCTTTTTTTGTTTATCTAATAGGTCCTTTAAATCAAAATGCCCAATTCCTTCCATAAAAGGCTGTAGTATCCAAGGAGATTCATCCCCATAAAAACCAGTATTAAATTCAAAAACTCCCTCGCTTGTATCCGCCTTTATCTTCCCAAAAGATTCTATCTCTACTTTACTATGATTTCGTATGTAAAACTGCAAATGAGATTTATTTATCTGTTTAATTGTCATGGAAATTAGGGGTATATATCCCTCTTTTGCTATTCGGCGAGTATAATAAGCATAAAATAACAAGGCAACAAAAGTTAAAAAACTAATTGCTAAATCCCCTCCCATTTACTCAAAAAACTCTATCCCAAGTTCGTCCTCTATTTCTTTGTGCTTGATGCTTTCTATTGATTCTCCATGTCCGAGGATTTGCGAACTTTTTACTCCTGTTACAATTAATAAAACCCTGATTGATTTTTCCATGTCTTCTGAGATTTGCGCACCCCAGATTAATTTTGCGTCAGGGCTTAATTTTTCCCCTATTGACTCTATAATTAATTTGCACTCGTCCAGACTCATTTCCGGGCCTCCGATAATATTCACTAAAGCGCCGGTTGCATCTGAGATGTCCACATCTAAAAGAGGGTTGTCAGTTGCTTTTTCTACTGCTTCTATTGCTCTGTGCTGGGTGTCTGATTCGCCCATTCCAATTAATGAAACTCCTCCGTTGGACATCACTTCTTTTATGTCTGCGAAGTCCAGGTTCACCAAACCAGAAGTTGTTACTAATTCTGTTGTTCCCTTGACTGCGTTTGTTAAAATCTCGTCGGCAATTTTAAATGCCGTGTGCAAGGGCAGGTCAGGCGCTAATTCCAATAGTTTGTCGTTGGGAATTACAATTAATGTGTCTACTGTTGCTTCCATTCTTTCCAGGCCGTCCATTGCGTTTTCAATTCTTTTTCTTCCTTCAATTGTGAAAGGCAGTGTGACAACACCGATTGTTAAGGCGCCTTGTTTTTTTGCGAGTGCAGCGACGACCGGCGCAGCACCAGTTCCTGTCCCGCCGCCTAAACCGCAAGTTATGAAAATCATGTCGCTTCCTGCAATTTTTTTCTTGATTTCAGATTCAGATTCTTTTGCTGCTTCCTGCCCCACCTTAGGGTTGCTTCCTGCTCC